>NZ_JBWKJZ010000007.1:0-3844 GCF_056431945.1 Streptomyces sp. NPDC045778 | reverse complement strand
CCCCATCCACACGCTGGCCGCGATGCTCGCGACCTTGATGCCGCAGAGTGCCCCCCCCCCCCCGCCCCTATGAGGCCTTCGGCTACGCGGAGTCCAGGTGCTCGGCGAGCAGCGCTGGGGTCGGCGCCTGGAACACCGCCCGCACCGGCACCCGCAGGCCGAGGTCCGCCTGCGCGCGCCCGCTCAGGCGCACCGCGAGCAGCGAAGTACCGCCGAGGTCGAAGAAGTTGTCGTCGACACCGACCTCCTCCCGCTGGAGCAGGCCGGCGAACAGCGCGGCCAGGGCGCCCTCCCGCCCGCCGCGCGGCGCCCGCCCTTCACCGCCGTCGCCCGCACCGCCCGAGCGCCGGCGCGGGGCGGGCAGCGCGGCTCGGTCCAGCTTCCCGTTCGGGGCCAGCGGCAGCCGGTCGAGCACCACGAACGCGGACGGGATCATGAAGGTGGGCAGCCGGTCGGCCACGTGGCGCCGCATTACCCGCGCGGTCAGCCCGGCCACCGCCTCGCCGCCAGGATCGGCCGGGACCACGTAGGCGACGAGCGCACCGGCGCCCGAGCCCGCCGCGGGGCGCAGCACGACCACGGCCTGGGCGATGTCGGGGTGCGTGACCAGGGCCGTCTCGATCTCGGCGGGCTCGATGCGGATGCCGCGCAGCTTCATCTGACCGTCGTCGCGCCCGAGCAGCTCCAGCTGGCCGTCGGCGGTCCACCGGGCCACGTCGCCGGTGCGGTACATCCGCTCGCCCGCAGGGCCGAACGGGTCGGCGAGGAAGCGCTCCGCGGTCTGCCCCGGTCGGGCGTGGTAGCCGCGGCCCACCGCGCCGGCCACGAACAGCTCGCCCACCACCCCCTGCGGGACCGGCACCAGGCCCGGCCCGAGGACGTAGGTGCGCATGTTGCCCAGCGGGGTGCCGATGGGGACGCCGCCCTCTCCCTGCCAGTCGTCGGGGACCGTGTACGTGGTGGCGTAGAAGCTCTCCGTCTGGCCGTAGGCGTTGACCAGGGTCGTGTCCGGGAGCACCGCCCGCACCTGCCGGGCCAGGGCCGCCGAGAGCTTCTCCCCGGCGAAGACCGCCGTGTCCACCGTCAGGCGCCCCTGGAGCTGTTCGAGCACCTCGGCGAAGACCGAAGGGACGGTGTGCAGGACGGTGCCCGACCACCGTCCGCGCTCGCCCAGCTCGAGGACGTCGCGGACGACCTCGACGGTGGCGCCGGTGCTCAGCGCGGTGAACACCTCGAACACCGACACGTCGAAGTTGATGGAGCTGCTCGCCAGCATCCGCGCGCCGGGCCGCATGCGCACGGTGGCCGCCAGGCGGAGCACGCCGTTGACGACGTTGGCGTGCGAGATGGCCACGCCCTTGGGCGTGCCCGTGGAGCCGGAGGTGTACATCAGGTAGGCGAGGTTGTCCGGGCGCAGCGGCGGCCGCGCGGGCCCGGCGCCGGGGGTGTCCTCGGCGGGCCCGTCCAGGGCCAGGCTCTCCATCAGGAGGCACGTGCCGGCGTGCTCCGGCAGCGCCCGCGCGGTCTCGGCGTCGGTGAGGATCAGGCGGGGGGCGGCGTCCTCGAGGAGGTGGCCCAGGCGGCGGCTGGGGTAGCGGGGGTCGATCGGCAGATATCCGGCGCCGGACTTCAGGATGCCGAGGAGCGCCACCACCAGGTCGGCCGAGCGCGGCAGGGCGAGGCCCACCACCGACTCGGGTCCCGCCCCCGCGTCCCGCAGCGTGCGGGCGACCCGGTCGGTGCGCTCGTCCAGCTCCCGGTACGTCAGGGAGACGTCGCCGCAGACCACGGCCACCGCGTCCGGGGCCTCGGCGAACCGCGGCGCCACCAGCTCCGGGATCGTCACCGCCGGGGTGGGGGCGGCGGTGTCGACGAAGTCCACCAGGAGCCGCCGTCGTTCGGCGTCGTCGAGGACGTCGACCGCCCCCACCCGCACCGCGGGGTCGGCGCTCACGTGCCGCAGCGCGCGGACGTAGCAGGCCGCCAGGTACTCCGCTCCGGCCGCGTCGAACAGGTCGGCGGCGTAGTCGAGCGTGCCGTGGATCTCCGCGCCTTCCCCCGTCGTGCGCAGCCGCAGCGACAGGTCGTAGGGGGTGCTGTCCACCGGCTCCGACCACGCGGTCACGCTCACTCCGGGCAGTGCGACGGCGAGGTCCGGGCCCTCGCGCAGGTCGAACGCCACCTGGAACAGCGGGTGGTGGGCCAGGGAGCGCTGCGGCTCCAGCGCCTCCACCAGGTGGGCGAACGGCAGGTCCCGGTGGGCCTCGGCGGCCAGCGTTTTGCGGCGCACCTGCTCCAGGAGGCCGGTGAAGGCCGGGTTGCCGCTCAGGTCCGCCCTGAGCACCCAGGCGTCGTCGAAGGGGCCCACGCAGCGCGCCCAGGCCGCGTCGGGGCGCCGCGCGGCGGGCGAGCCGATGGGGATGTCCGCGCCGCCGCCGAGCTGGTGCAGCACCACCGCGAGGGCGGCGCGCAGCACCGCGCCGGTGCGCACCCCGCGCTCGTCGGCGAGGTCCGCCACCGCCTTGGCGAGGCCCTCGTCCAGGACCAGCGGGACCCGGCCCGCGCGGTGGCTCGCCTCCGGCGGGCGCGGCCGGTCGGCGGGCAGCGGCAGCGGCGCGGGCACGCCCGCGAGTTCGGCGCGCCAGTAGGCGAGGTCGCGCTCGTGCGGGCCGCTCTCCTCCGCCAGCAACTTCTGCTGCCACAGGGCGAAGTCCGCGTACGGAACCGGCGCGTCCGTCCAGACGGGCGCGGCCCCCTCCCGGCGGGCGGCGTAAGCGGTCGCCAGATCGTCGGTGAGCGGACGCAGCGATTCCTCGTCCGCCGCGACGCGGTGCGTCACGAGGACCAGGACGTGGTCCTCGGGGGCGCACCGCAGGACAGCGGCACGCACCGGAATGTCCGTGGTCAGATCGAAGTGGTGGGACGCCTGCGCGGCAATGGTGTCGGAAACCCGCTCGGGCGCCGCCTCGATCACAGGAATGTCCAGGCCCAGTTCGGAGACCGGTACCACGTGCCGGCCGGGAACTCCCTCCGCGTCCTCGGCGCATATCGTGCGCAAACCTTCGTGGCGGGCCACGACGTCCTCGACGGCGCGCACCAGCGCGGCCGTTTCGAGGGCCCCGGTCATCCGCAGCACCAACGGAATGTTGTGCATGGTCGAAGGGCCCTGAATTCGATGGATGAGCCACAGTCGGCGCTGCGCAAGCGACAACGGATTCATGCGTGCCTACTCCTTGTTCGTCCAGCGTGGTTCGAGTCTGTCGGGACCGTCCGCGCCATGCCATGGTTCCGGGGTGTTCCTCGGAACACGGCGAGCGCATTCCTGTGGCCGACGTCGATTTGGTGCGTGCGCATTGCCGTGACCGACCTCGATGCGCGATTCTCGACACGGCATTTCGACAAATCCGGCCGCGCGTTCGTCCTGTCCCGTCGACAGGACCGGTGAAGACGAACGTCGTGGCGGTCGGAGCCGTCGCACGCGTGAGCCGGTACCGACCGGAGCCGAACGGAGAAAACGTGCACATCACCGTCGATGAACAGTCCTGCCTCGGGGCGGGCCAGTGCGTCCTGACCGTCCCCGACGTCTTCGACCAGGACGAGATGACCAGCCGGGTCATCCTCCTGGAGGGACGGCCGCCCGCGGATCTGAAGGAGGACGTCGTCGAGGCCGCGCGGGCCTGCCCGGCCCAGGCGATCACGGTGACGGACGACTGACCTCCGCACTCCGCGGGTCCCGCACCACCCCGCACGTCCCCCCACGGCCCCCCACCGCCGCGGGGGGGGGGGGGCGGGGGGGGGGGGGGGGGGGGGGGGGGGGGGGGGGGTGGGGGGGGGGGGGGGGGGG
>NZ_JBWKJZ010000006.1:350878-376751 GCF_056431945.1 Streptomyces sp. NPDC045778 | reverse complement strand
GCTTCCCTGCCCCCACCCCTCCCACCAACCGCACCACGGAGACCTCCTCCCTCCCCCCCCCCGGCGGGGGGGAAAGGTCAGACACCCCCCCCCCCCCCCCCCCCCCCCCCCCCCGGGGCTGTGCCACAGGGGGCCTACCGGGGGGACGATCCCGCTCGCTCGCGGGCGACCTCGGTGGCGTCCCGGCGGAACGCCCACTCCATCCGAGGCTCCATCGCGAAGCGGAACACCCGCTGCACCAGCGGCGTGCACAGCGCCGTGACCACCGCGGCGGCCACCACCGAGACGAACACCTCGCCCAGCGGCCGGTGCAGCCACGCGTAGTCCTCGAACCAGCCCCAGAACCGGGAGCCCTTCGCGAGGAACCCGTGCAGCAGGTATCCGTACAAGGTCCCCGCGCCCAGGACGGTGAACCACATCTTCCGCCGCGGCACCCACGCGAAGAAGCACGCGGTGAGCAGCACGGAACAGCCGAAGAGCGCCAGCGTCATCACGACGCCGACCCACCACGGAACGCCCAGCTCCTGGGCGCTCTCGCGCCGGTAGAACCACACCGACGTCATCCGCGGCGCCGCCCAGTACGCGAGCGCGACCGCGCAGGCGAAGACGGGCACCGACAGGATCCGGACCTCACGCCGCCGCACAAGCTGGAAGTGCTCGGGCCTCAGGAACAGGCCGAGGACGAAGAACGGCATGAATTGCAGGACCCGTTGGAGGTCGAGGTCGTCACCGATGTCGGGGGAGATCACGGCGAGGACGGCCACGCCGAGCGCGAGCGGCACCGGCCAGCGCACGATCTTCCACAGCGGCACCGTCAGACGCCACACGAACAGGGCGATCAGGAACCAGGTCAGATACCAGGGGTCCAGCAGGCTGATCGGCTGCGTCGGGTCGTCGTCCGCCCACCGCTTGAAGAAGGTGTAGGCGACCTCGAAGATCACGTACGGCACGGCGACGCCGGTCACCAGGCGTCTGAGCCGGTCGGGCCGCATGTCGAAACTGCGGGAGAAGTAGCCGGAGATCAGGATGAAGGCCGGCATGTGAAACGTGTACACGGTCATGTACAGCGCCTCGGCGGTGCGGCTGTGATCCGTCAGCGGCTCCCACGCGTGGGCCATCGCGACGAGGACGATCGCCAGGTACTTGGCGTTGTCGAAGAACGCGTCCCGTTGGGTGGCGGGGCGCCCGGCGGGGCCGGTGCCGGAGCGCGGGGCGGGAGCGGCGGGGCGGTGCGCGTACTGGGGGGAGGCGGGCTGGGGGGAGGCGTGTCCGGGGGAGCGGGGGGCGGACCGGCCGGGTGCCGTGGCGGCCGCCTCCTGTACGGGGGGCAGTGGTGCCCGGTGCCGGCCGTGCGGCTGCACGGAGTTCGTCACAGGCCCTCCCACCAAGAGCTCGGTGAGACGATCCGGGACCGCACTGCGCCTACGGGGGTCATGGCAGCGTGGAACATCTGGCGCACCCTAGCGGTGCCCCGCTGATTCCGTAAAACCCTCGTCTCTTTCATCCGCTCAATGCCCTGCCAATACGCTCGTGACGATGCCGACAACTGGACCGGTACGTCGGCCCGTTCCGCGGGCGGCGGACGGCCTGTGGGTTAGTCAGGTTCCGGCAATTGCCCTGCGGGTACCCGCGGGGAAAGACCGAAAACTCACTGATCACTGTCCGATACGTCACCACTCGTACCGCTTAAATCGTGCATAACGCCTGCGGGCGACTCTGGTGAAATGTCCGGTTGATCGGTCCGTGATGGGTTATGGGAACCCGGGCGATGTGCTCTCGGCCACCATTCGAATTCCTGGTGAACTATCGGTGTGGACTTCGCCGCGCACGGCCGCCGGGTGATGGCTGGCCATGGAAACGATCACGTCGAATTCGCCCTCCGGTGGACCCGTCGAATTGCCGTACGGATGCGGGCGGGGCCCGTGCGGCACGCGTCCCGCGGCTGCCCGCGGCACCGGCGGGACGGGTGCGTCACTGGTCAACGCATGGCCGACGATGTGTCACCGGCCGCATAGGGCGGCCCTGTTGGTGGCACGATGGTTCCTGGCGGGGGTGTGCGGGGCCGTACCCCCCGGGCGGGAGAGCGACCGACCTAGGGTGTGATGAGTGTGGCCATTTCGCTGTCAGTGGTGCTGCTGTTGGCGATCGTCCTCGTCTTGATGATTCGTCAGGGGAACATCAAGGTATGGCCCGCCATCGTCGCGGCGACATTCGGCTTCACCCTCGCCTCGACGGGAATGGCAGACGACATCCAGGAGCTTCTCAACTCCTTGGCGGAGACCATCGGCGACATACAGTTCTGACGGCTGACGGCCGGCCACGGCGACGCTGGGGGGTCTAGGAGCGGTGGCGCTGCGGGAAACGGATCCCAAGGAGGTCGGCGGCTATCCGGTCGAGGACCGCCTCGGCTCGGGCGGGATGGGGGTCGTCTATCTCGCGCGCTCCGCGTCCGGGCGGCGCCTCGCGGTCAAGGTCGTGCACGCCCAGTACGCCGACGATCCGGAATTCCGCACCCGATTCCGCCGCGAGGTCGAGGCCGCGCGGCAGGTCAGCGGCGCCTTCACGGCCCCCGTCGTGGACGCCGACGCGGACGCGCCGAGCCCGTGGATGGCCACGCTCTACATCCCGGGCGAGAACCTGGGCGAGCACGTCCGCCGCCACGGCCCGCTGCCCGCGGAGCGCCTCCTGGAACTCGCGGCGGGCCTCGCCGAGGCGCTGCGGGACCTCCACCGGGTCGGCGTCGTCCACCGCGACCTGAAACCGGCCAACGTGATGCTGGCCGACGACGGCCCCCGCGTCATCGACTTCGGCGTCTCCCGCGCCGCCGAAGCGCTCGCCGGCGACCCGCTCACCCAGACCGGCCGCGTCATGGGCACCCCGCCCTACATGTCCCCCGAGCAACTCACCTCGCCCCGCGACGTGGGCCCCGCCTCCGACGTCTTCTCCCTCGGCTCGGTCCTCGTCCACGCGGCCACGGGCCGGGGCCCCTTCGACGACATCTCCCCGTACGAGACAGCGACCCGCGTGGTCGAGGGCGAGGCCAGACTCGACGCCGTACCGCCCGACGTGCGCGCCCTGGTCACCCTGTGCCTGGCGAAGCACCCCAAGGAGCGCCCGACCCCGGACGAACTCCTGGCCCTGCTGCGGGGCGACCCCGTGCCGCCCCGCCCGACGGCACCCGCCGAGGGCGAGCCCGCGCCGCGCCCGCGCCGCCGCAGGCTGCTGGCCACCGGGGCGGTCGGCGCGGCGCTCCTCACCGCGCTGACACTGGGCCTGGTCCAGCGGCTCGGTCCCGACGACGCCGCGGTCCGGGCCCTGCCGCCGGGCTGGCGGGCGTGGCAGGCGCAGGACACGCGCACCCCGGGCGGGAGCGACGAACCGTTCAGCCGCTGCGTCGCCGCCCGCGGAGGGCTGGTGTGCGCGGGCGGCGACGCGAAGGCGGTGCGGTTCTCCCTCGCCACCGGCAAGTTGACCTGGGGCGGCGCGTCCGCCGCGGGCGGGTCCTCCCTTCCCGGCGAGGGCACCGTCTTCGGGGCGTCACGCGATGGTGAGCGTGTGTACGTCTACCGGGACAAATCAGCCCAGAGCAAAGAGGGCGACTCCATCGAAGCCGTCTACGAGGTCCAGGCCCTCGACAGCCGGACCGGTGCCGTGCTGTGGAGAGACGTCCCCCTGAGGGGCAAGGGGGACCCGATGCCGCCCAACACCGAACCCGAGCTGGGTGACGTCGCGGTCGTGGAGGACGGCCTCCTCGTCCGCCACGGCCCCAAGGCGGACCAGTACGCGCTCCTCGCCGACCGCACCCGGGGAAAGCCCCGCTGGCGCCGGGCCCTGCCCTCCGAGAGCTGCGGTGTTCACGCGGCCGAGGGTCACGGCTATCTGACCTGCCTGTCCGAGAAGGAGACCCGCGTCTCGCGCCTGGACCCCGCCACGGGCGAGCCGGCGTGGACGGCACGGCTCCCGGGCCCGCTGCTGTTCCTGGGGGAGGCGGACGGGCGCCTGGTCTTCGCGCAGAGCGGCGCGGGGGAAGGGGGTGGGGACCTGGTCGTCGCCCGGAGCGGGCTGGAGGCGGTCCACACCCGCCTGGTCACGGTCGACCTCACGTCCGCCCCACACACCGTGCGCTCCGTGCGCCTCTCCCGCCGCCAGCCCGAGAACGCGGTCCCCACCCTCAGCGACGGCACCGTCTACTACACGCTCTGGAACGGCCGCGTCAGCGCAGTCGACCCCCGCTCGGGCCGTCAGCTCTGGAGCAGCGACTCCGAGGTGGAGAACCCGGGCCCGCCCCTCGCCGGGCGGCACCACGTCTTCCTGGTGTCCCCCAGTGGCCGCCTCGGCGCGCTGGACCGGCGCACGGGCGCGGTGGACTGGTCGCGCCCCGCACGCGGCACCGACGCGGCGTCCACCCCGGACCGGCCCACCGCCCCCCTGACCCTCGTCGGCGACGCCCTCTACGTCACGTACGGCATCCGCTCCGTCTACAGCATCGACATACGCAACCCATGACCCCTGCGCGCGGGGATACGAAAAAGCCTCCGGCCCGGGGCGCAGGACGGAACCTGCGCGCCGGGCCGGAGGCCATGGAGCGGGCGACGGGAATCGAACCCGCGTAGCTAGTTTGGAAGACTAGGGCTCTACCATTGAGCTACGCCCGCACGGCTGGTGCAGCCGCTCGCACGATCGGCGAGCGCGGCACGGCATGCATCGTAGCGGGTCACGGCGGTCGCCCGCACACCCCCACCCCCGCGCTCTTCCCGCCCCCGATAAGCGGGCGCCGCACGGCCTGCGGGCATGTACCCTACGTGTCGCACCGACGGGGTGTGGCGCAGCTTGGTAGCGCGTCCGCTTTGGGAGCGGAAGGCCGTGGGTTCAAATCCCGCCACCCCGACCAGCAGGATTTCTCCAGCTCAGTGGCCGGTTCCCGGGACCGAAGATCCGGACGCGTGCCCTCCGGCCCCTCCGAGGCCGGTCTTCGGCCCGTCTTTCAAGATCGCATTGTGGGTCGGCTCCCGCGTGCCGTTACTATGCAAGCTGTGTGCCCGTGTGTCTCTCGACCGGGCAGAAACCCAAGCAGTCAGCCCACAAGGAGACCGAACCGTGAAGAGCGCCGTGGAGACCCTGAACCCGACCCGGGTTCGGCTCACTGTCGAGGTGCCCTTCGAGGAGCTCAAGGACAGCCTCGACGCGGCGTACAAGAAGATCAACCAGCAGGTCACGGTGAAGGGCTTCCGTAAGGGCAAGATCCCGGCCCGAGTCATCGACCAGCGGTTCGGCCGCGGTGCTGTGCTGGAGGAGGCCGTCAACGACGCCCTCCCGAAGTTCTACACGGAGGCGGTCAACGAGGCCGAGCTGAACGTCCTCGGCCAGCCCGAGGTCGACATCACCGAGCTGAAGGACAACGAGACCCTCAGCTTCACCGCCGAGGTCGACGTCCGCCCGACCATCGAGATCCCGGACTACTCCGGCATCGAGGTCGAGGTCGACGCGGTCGAGGTCAGCGACGAGGACGTCGACAAGGCCGTCGAGGACCTGCGGGGCCGCTTCGCGTCCACCTCGCCGGTCGAGCGCGCCGCCGAGGACGGCGACGTCGTGACGGTCGACCTGGAGGCCAAGGTCGAGGGCGAGGTCCTCGAGGACGGCGTGGCCAAGGGTGTCTCGTACACCATCGGCTCCGGCGAGCTGCTCGAAGGCATCGACGACGCCGTGAAGGGCCTGGAGGCCGACGGCGAGGCCACCTTCACCTCCGAGCTGAAGGGCGGCTCCGCCGCGGGCAAGGAGGCCGAGGTCACCGTCAAGGTCTCCCAGGTCGCCAAGCGTGAACTGCCGGAACTGGACGACGACTTCGCGCAGCTGGCGTCGGAGTTCGACACCCTGGACGAGCTGAAGGCCGACAGCCGCAAGCGCCTGGAGACGGCCCGCCAGTTCGACCAGGCCACCCAGGCCCAGGAGCGTGTCCTGGACAAGCTCCTCGAGCTGGTCGAGGTGCCGGTCCCCGAGAAGCTCCTCGAGGACGAGATCCGCACCCGCAAGCACAACCTGGAGCACCACCAGCTCGGCCAGATGGGCCTCGACCTCGGGAAGTACCTGGAGATCCAGGGCAAGACCGAGGAGGAGTTCGACGCCGAGACCCGCGAGCAGGCGGTCAAGGGCATCAAGACCCAGTTCATCCTCGACGAGCTGGTCAACAAGGAGAAGCTGAACGTGAACCAGGAGGAGCTGACCGAGCACCTCATGCGTCGCGCCCAGTCCTCCGGCATGAGCCCCGACCAGTTCGCCCAGGCCGTCGTCGAGGGCGGCCAGGTCCCGATGCTGGTCGGCGAGGTCGCCCGCGGCAAGGCGCTCGCGGTCGTCGTCGAGGCCGCGACGGTCAAGGACACGAACGGCGAGGTCGTGGACCTCGACGATGACGAAGACGAGGCTGCCGAGGCTGCCGAGGCTGCCGAAGGCGAGCAGGCCGAGGCCGCCGCCGAGGACAAGGCCGGTGAGGAGAAGGCCGAGGCCTGATCCCCCCAGCAGTGAGTGAAGGGCCCCCGGGACACCCGTCCCGGGGGCCCTTCACGCCCCTACGGGCCGCTGTGGGCCGCTGTGCGCAGGGCGTGCTACCTGCGCTCACAGCGAACAGTTGCCCTTGCGGGATTCCCCGAAGGGGGCCGCGCGTTAGGGTCCATGAATAGGGGGGCAGTGGAGTCGTTGCCCTCAGAACGAAGATGCTGAGACGGCCGGTGCCGTCAGAGACGAGCAGGTGGATACGTGACGAATCTGATGCCCTACGCAGCCGGTGAGCCGTCCATCGGTGGTGGCCTCGGCGACCATGTCTACAACCGGCTGCTCGGCGAGCGCATCGTCTTCCTCGGCCAGCAGGTCGACGACGACATCGCGAACAAGATCACGGCGCAGATGCTCCTCCTCGCGGCCGACCCCTCGAAGGACATCTACCTCTACATCAACAGCCCCGGCGGCTCGGTGACCGCCGGCATGGCGATCTACGACACCATGCAGTACATCCCGAACGACGTGGTGACCATCGGCATGGGCATGGCCGCCTCCATGGGCCAGTTCCTGCTGACCGGCGGCACCGCGGGCAAGCGCTTCGCCCTGCCGCACACGGACATCCTGATGCACCAGGGCTCCGCGGGCATCGGCGGCACGGCGTCGGACGTCAAGATCCAGGCCGAGTACCTGCTGCGCACCAAGCAGCGGATGGCCGAGATCACCGCCCGCCACTCCGGCCAGACGGTCGAGGCGATCATCCGTGACGGTGACCGCGACCGCTGGTTCACCACCCAGGAGGCCAAGGACTACGGCCTCATCGACGAGATCATCAGCGCCGCTTCCGGTGTTCCGGGCGGCGGCGGCACGGGGGCCTGAGAAGGCGTCCCAGGGGGCCTGTGAAGGCCCCCGCCCGGGGCGCCCGCACGGGCACCGCCCCAGCCGACCCAGCCCACGCTCACCACCAGGACGGAACACCTCAGATGAACAGCTTCCCCGCCAGCGGCCAGCCCTCGGGCCTGCACACCGGCCCCCAGGTGGACAACCGCTACGTGATCCCGCGCTTCGTCGAGCGCACCTCGCAGGGCGTGCGTGAGTACGACCCGTACGCGAAGCTCTTCGAAGAGCGCGTGATCTTCCTCGGCGTCCAGATCGACGACGCCTCGGCCAACGACGTCATGGCGCAGCTCCTGTGCCTGGAGTCGATGGACCCCGACCGTGACATCTCGGTCTACATCAACAGCCCGGGCGGCTCCTTCACCGCCCTGACGGCCATCTACGACACGATGCAGTTCGTGAAGCCGGACATCCAGACGGTCTGCATGGGCCAGGCGTCCTCCGCGGCCGCCGTGCTGCTCGCCGCGGGCACCCCCGGCAAGCGCATGGCCCTGCCGAACGCGCGCGTGCTGATCCACCAGCCCTCCGGCGGCACCGGCCGCGAGCAGCTCTCCGACCTGGAGATCGCGGCCAACGAAATCCTGCGCATGCGCACCCAGCTCGAGGAGATGCTGGCCAAGCACTCCACCACGCCGATCGAGAAGATCCGCGAGGACATCGAGCGCGACAAGATCCTCACCGCCGAGGACGCGCTGGCGTACGGCCTGATCGACCAGATCATCTCCACCCGCAAGATGAACAACTCCGCGGTCGCCTGAGCGACATCCGGGGAACCGCAGCACCAACTGCCCGCTCCTTGGCGCGGTCGCGTCGGTCCGTGGGGATCTGCGACATTTCGTAGTTCTTCGCGGTTCCGTGTCACAGCGAACCGCGCCAAGGGGGGCCCGAACGGGGGGCCAGGCAAGGTACCGTCGGATACAAGGCACCAGGAGCCGCTGGACCAACGGCGTCTCCCAGGCGAAGGGGAAGCACACCGTGGCACGCATCGGTGACGGCGGCGATCTGCTCAAGTGCTCGTTCTGCGGAAAGAGTCAGAAGCAGGTCAAGAAGCTCATCGCAGGCCCGGGCGTGTACATCTGCGATGAGTGCATCGACCTCTGCAACGAGATCATCGAGGAAGAACTCGCCGAGACGAGCGAGGTCCGCTGGGAAGAGCTGCCCAAGCCCCGCGAGATCTACGAGTTCCTCGAGGGGTACGTAGTCGGCCAGGAGCCCGCCAAGAAGGCCCTCTCCGTCGCCGTCTACAACCACTACAAGCGCGTCCAGGCCGGGGAGAACGGCGGCGCGCAGGGCCGCGAGGACGCCATCGAGCTGGCGAAGTCCAACATCCTCCTGCTCGGCCCCACCGGCTCCGGCAAGACGCTGCTCGCCCAGACCCTGGCCCGCATGCTGAACGTCCCCTTCGCCATCGCGGACGCCACCGCGCTCACCGAGGCGGGGTACGTGGGCGAGGACGTGGAGAACATCCTCCTCAAGCTCATCCAGGCCGCCGACTACGACGTCAAGAAGGCCGAGACGGGCATCATCTACATCGACGAGATCGACAAGGTCGCCCGGAAGAGCGAGAACCCGTCGATCACGCGTGACGTTTCGGGTGAAGGCGTCCAGCAGGCCCTGCTCAAGATCCTTGAGGGCACGACGGCCTCGGTCCCGCCGCAGGGCGGCCGCAAGCACCCGCACCAGGAGTTCATCCAGATCGACACGACGAACGTGCTGTTCATCGTGGGCGGTGCCTTCGCGGGCCTGGAGAAGATCATCGAGGCGCGGGCCGGCGCGAAGGGCATCGGCTTCGGCGCCACGATCCGCTCCAAGCGGGAGCTGGAGGAGAAGGACCAGTTCGAGGACATCATGCCGGAGGACCTGGTGAAGTTCGGGATGATCCCCGAGTTCATCGGCCGCCTGCCCGTCATCACCTCGGTCCACAACCTCGACCGCGAGGCCCTGCTCCAGATCCTCGTCGAGCCGCGTAACGCGCTGGTGAAGCAGTACCAGCGACTCTTCGAACTCGACGGTGTGGAGCTGGACTTCGAGCGCGAGGCCCTGGAGGCCATCGCGGACCAGGCGATCCTGCGCCAGACCGGCGCGCGCGGCCTGCGCGCCATCATGGAGGAGGTCCTCCAGTCGGTGATGTACGAGGTGCCGTCCCGCAAGGACGTCGCCCGCGTCGTCATCACCGCGGACGTCGTCCACTCCAACGTGAACCCGACGCTGGTGCCGCGCGAGGTGCGGGGTCCGGGCGCGGGTGAGCAGAAGTCGGCCTAGCGCCGCCCCGCTGAACCACCAGGGGCGCCCGGCGAGTCGACCTCGCCAGGCGCCCCTGTCGCATGAGCCGTTCAGACGCGGCCCGCCGGGCGGCTCACCGCTTCACACGGACCTCGGAGCGGAGCTTCCTCGCGGTCTCCGCGGCGTCGTCGAGGGACGGGTCCTTGCCCGCCACGATGTCCGCGATCTCCATCGGCATGGTGAGGCCGACCGTGCTGTGGTCGCCCCAGATGCACACGGCCATCCGCGCCTCCTTGGGCCCGGGGCCCGCGCCGCCGCCCGCCCCGGAGCCCTTCTTGACGTGGGCCTCCTGGCACTTGAGCACGAAGCCGTCGGAGCTGAAGTCCCGGGGCGCGCCGACCATTTCGCCGGAGTCGCCGCCGTCCGCGCTGTCCTCCTTCGCCTCCGCCTTGGCGCCGGCGAACAGGGCGTCGACGGTCTTCTCGGGGTCCTTGATCTCCCCGTAGGCCCCGCCGAACTGGATCAGCTTGCCGCCCAGCGGGTTCGTCCCGTCGCGCACCTCGTAGCCGGCGTGCACGGAGGTGGGGTTCTTCACCCCGTGCTCCTCGGCGTCGTCGAGGTCGTCGAAGCCGCCCGACATGGTGCCGCTGCCCTTCTTGTACGCGCCGAGCACGGTCTCGGGCGTGACCAGCTTGTGCGGCCCGTCGTCCTTGACGGCCACGGAGCCGCTGTCGCTGCCGCCGAGCACGAAGTACGCGCCGACCCCGACCGCCGCGACGACGGCGACGGCCCCGAGAACGATCCCGGCCTTCTTGCGACCACCCCCCACAGGCGGCGGAGGCGGCGGCACCTGCCAGTACGACGCCTGGGGCGGCCCGTAAGGCGCTTGCCCGTAGGGGGCCTGCGGCTGCCCGTAGCCGGGCGGCGGGGCCTGCGGCGGCTGAGGCGGCTGCCCGTAAGGGGCCTGCGGGGGTTGCTGGCCGTAGGGGCCCGGCTGGTGCTGGGTCATGTGGGGTTTGCCTTTCAGGAGGCCGGGCGGAGGGGCATGACGGGCCTGTGGGAGTGGTGCGTCATGGTGCTGGGTCCTGTGGGACGTGCGGGATCAGACGGTGGTGAGTGGACGAACACGCGTGCTACATGATCTTGTCCTCCGTGACCAGTCGGGTGCCTTGAGTTACACAGGAGAGAAGACGCATGAGAACTTCGAAGATCAAGTACGCGCTGGTGGCCGCCAGTGTGGCGGCTGCCGCGAGCATCGTGCCCTTGGCTGCTGCCGCGCCCGCGTCGGCGAAAGCCTGGGACTGCATGTCGTACCTCGACAGGCAGGGCTACAAGGTCGGAGTCAAGGTGAGGTCGGCATGTAAAACCGGGGCTTCGAACAATCCGGTTCACCATGGCCAGTGTGCGCTCGTACTCACTGTGGCCGGCGTCAAGAGCGGGCACGGCACGGAGGCATGCATCCTGGCGAGGCGTGGCGTGTAGCCCTCGCCGGGCCCGCTTGGGAGGTGTCCTGCGGATTGGTCCGGCCCTCCCAAGCGGGCAGTTGCTCTAGAGCTTGACGCGGACTTCCTTGCGGAACTTGGCCGCGGTGCTCGCGCTCTCCTCCAGGTCGGGGCTCTTGCCCCCGAGCGCGCCCGCCACATCCGTGGTGATGACGACGCCGATCGTGCTCTTGTCGCCCCAGATGCACACCGGAATCTTCATCTCCTTCGGGCCCTGGGTTCCCGCCGATGAGGACGCACCGGAGCCGAGGTCGACCTTCATCTCCTGGCACTTCATGAGCGCGCCGTCGAGTTCGGAGGGGTTGTACGACTTGGGCTCGCCGATCGGAGTGAGTTTCCGGCCGGACGGTCCGGAGTCGGAGGACGAGTCCGACTGCTCGGAGAAGCCGTCCTGCGCCTTGGTGAACATGTAGTCGACGACCTTCTCCGGGTCGTCGATCTCGCCGTAGAGGCCGTTGAGCTGGAGCAGCTTCCGCGACAGCGGGTTGTCCTGGCTGCCCGACTGGTACTGCGCGGTCAGGTCCTTGGCGTTCTTCACGCCGTTGCTCTCGGCCTTCGCGCGGCTCTTGGGCGTCATGGAGTCCTCCTTGGACTCCTTCTTCGTGTAGTCGCCGAGCACGGTCGCCGGAGCCGTCAGCTTGTGCGGGCCGTCGTCCTTGACCGCGCCGGAGTCGCTGTCCTTGCCGCCCAGGACGAAGTACGCGCCGACGCCGATCGCCGCGACCACGGCCACCGCCCCGATGATCGCGCCCGTCTTCTTGCCCCCGCCGCCTCCGCTCGGCGGGGGCGGGACCTGGCCGTACGGGGCGTGGGGCGGCTGCCCGTAAGGGGCCTGCCCGTAGGGGGCCTGCTGGGGCGGGACGCCCTGGGGAGCCTGCTGGGGGTAGCCGTAGCCCGGCTGCTGCGGGGCCTGGGGCGGGTAGCCGTAGCCGGGCGGCGGGGTCTGGGGCGGCTGGCCGTACGGGCCGGGTTGCTGCGGCTGCTGCCCGTACGGGCCGGGCTGCTGCGGCTGCTGGCCGTACGGGCCCGGCTGGTTGAAGCTCATTACTGGGGGTTCCCTCCGTTAACTGCTGCTGCGCGCGTGCGCGCGCGTCACTTCTTCACGCGGGCCGCGTCGCGGTACTTGGCGGCGAGGTCGGCGACGTCGTCCGTCGCCATGCCCGCGCCACCGGAGACGAAGGCGGCGGTGTCGGTGGCGGTCACGATGCCGGCGGTGCTCCGGTCGGACCAGGCGCAGAACGGAATCTCCAGGTTCTTGCCGTCCTCGGAGATCCGGACCCGCTGGCACTTCATCAGCGCGTTGTCCAGGTCGCCGGGCGAGACCGACTCCGGGCTGCCCAGCCAGGTGACCTCTGCCTTGTCACCACCGCTGCCGCTGTCGCCGCTGTCCTTCTCCGTCTCCTCGTGTATCTTCTCGAACGCCTTGTCGATGGTCTTCTCCGGGTCACTGATCTCACCCGACATGCCGACGACATTCAGGCCCTTCGTCTTGAGCCCGGAGCCGGACTTGTAGTTCGCCTTCTCCTGCACGGCGTTCTCGATGCCGATCTCGGCGGCGTCCTCCTTGTCCGCGCTGCCCAGCGGGCCGTCGGACGAGCCCGACGAGACGTCCTTCTGGTAATCGCCGACCGAGGCCGGGGACACCAGCTTGTGCGGCCCGTCGTCCGTGACCGAGCCGGAGCCGCCGTCGTCGCCCCCGAGCACGAAGTACGCGCCGACACCGATCGCCGCGACGACCGCGACCGCGCCGATGACCAGGCCCGTCTTCTTCCCGCCACCGCTCGGCGGCGGGGGCGGCGGCACCTGCCCGTAGGGGGCCTGCCCGTAGGGAGGCTGCGGCTGCCCGTACGGGGCCTGCCCGTAGGGGGCCTGCTGCGGTGGCACGCCCTGCGGGGGCTGCTGGGGGTAGCCGTAGCCCGGCGGCGCCTGCGGCGGCTGCCCGTAGGGGGCCTGCGGGGGCTGGCCGCCGTAGGGGCCGGGCTGCTGGGGCTGCCCGCCGCCGTAAGGGCCCGGCTGCTGCGGCTGCTGGCCGTACGGGCCCGGCTGGTTGTAGCTCATGTCGAAGCTCCCCCTCGAACGCGCGTGTGCGCCTACGTTCTCCCGCACGTTTATGTGTTCCCGACATCCTGACCGACGCCGGGAGCACCGTGGTGCCCGGGGAGTCAACCGTTACTGAAGAATCCAGTTTCGGGACCACACTGTGACACCCCTAAACTGGGCCCGTGACCGAGAACGCTCAGCAGCAGCCTCCAGCGACCACTCCCGAGCTTCCGACGCAGTACGCGCCGGCCGAGGTAGAGGGGACGCTGTACGAGCGCTGGGTGGAGCGCGGTTACTTCGACGCGGACGCGGCGAGCGACAAGGAGCCCTTCACCGTCGTCATCCCGCCGCCGAACGTCACCGGCAGCCTGCACCTGGGCCACGCCTTCGAGCACACCCTCATCGACGCCCTCACCCGCCGCAAGCGCATGCAGGGCTACGAGGTGCTGTGGCAGCCCGGCATGGACCACGCCGGCATCGCCACGCAGAACGTGGTGGAGCGCGAGCTGGCCAAGGAGGGCAAGTCCCGTCACGACCTCGGCCGCGAGGCCTTCGTCGAGCGCGTCTGGCAGTGGAAGGGCGAGTCCGGCGGCCAGATCTCCGGCCAGATGCGCCGCCTCGGCGACGGCGTGGCCTGGTCCCGCGAGCGCTTCACGATGGACGAGGGCCTTTCCCAGGCCGTCCAGACGATCTTCAAGCGGCTCTACGACGACGAGCTGATCTACCGCGCCGAGCGCATCATCAACTGGTGTCCCCGCTGTCTGACCGCCATCTCCGACATCGAGGTGGAGTACCAGGACGACGACGGCGAGCTGGTCTCCATGACGTACGGGGAGGGTGACGAGACGATCGTCGTCGCCACCACCCGCGCCGAGACCATGCTGGGCGACACCGCCGTCGCCGTGCACCCCGACGACGAGCGGTACAAGCACCTGGTCGGCAAGCAGATCAAGCTGCCGCTGACCGACCGCTCCATCCCCGTCGTCGCCGACACGCACGTCGACCCGGAGTTCGGCACGGGCGCCGTCAAGGTGACCCCGGCCCACGACCCGAACGACTTCGAGATCGGCCAGCGCCACGACCTGCCGAACATCACGGTCATGGACGAGCACGCGGTCATCACGGTCCCCGGCCCCTTCCAGGGCCTGGACCGCCTGGAGGCCCGCTCCGCCATCGTCGGCGCGCTGCGCGCCGAGGGCCGCGTCGTCGCCGAGAAGCGCCCGTACACGCACTCGGTCGGCCACTGCTCGCGCTGCAAGACCACCATCGAGCCGCGCCTGTCCATGCAGTGGTGGGTCAGGGTCGGCCCGCTCGCCAAGGCCGCCGGTGACGCGGTCCGCGACGGCAAGGTCAAGATCCACCCGCAGGAGATGGAGAAGCGCTACTTCGACTGGGTCGACAACCTCCACGACTGGTGCATCTCGCGCCAGCTCTGGTGGGGCCACCGCATCCCGGTCTGGTACGGCCCGAACGGCGAGATCGTCTGCGTCGGACCGGACGAGCAGCCGCCGTCGGGCGAGGGCTGGCACCAGGACACGGACGTCCTGGACACCTGGTTCTCCTCCGGCCTGTGGCCCTTCTCCACGCTCGGCTGGCCCGAGAACACCGAGAGCCTCGCGAAGTTCTACCCGAACTCCGTCCTGGTCACCGGCTACGACATCCTCTTCTTCTGGGTCGCCCGGATGATGATGTTCGGCCTGTACGCGATGGACGGCACCCCGCCGTTCCACACCATCGCCCTGCACGGCATGGTCCGCGACCAGTTCGGCAAGAAGATGTCGAAGTCCTTCGGGAACGCGGTCAACCCGCTCGACTGGATGGACAAGTACGGCTCCGACGCCCTGCGCTTCACCCTCGCGCGCGGCGCCAACCCCGGCGTCGACGTGCCGATCGGCGAGGACTGGGTCCAGGGCTCGCGCAACTTCGCCAACAAGATCTGGAACGCCACCCGCTTCGCGCTGATGAACGGCGCCACGGTCGAGGGCCCGCTCCCGGACGCCGCCGAGATGTCGGCGACCGACCGCTGGATCCTCTCGCGCCTGAACACCGTGGTCGCCGAGGTCGACGCGTACTACGAGGACTACCAGTTCGCGAAGCTCTCCGACGCCCTGTTCCACTTCGCCTGGGACGAGGTCTTCGACTGGTACGTGGAGCTGTCCAAGACCACGTTCATGGCGGGCGGCCCGGCCGCCGAGGTCAGCAAGCGCGTCCTCGGCGAGGTCCTCGACGTCACGCTGCGTCTGCTGCACCCGGTCGTGCCGTTCGTGACGGAGACCCTGTGGACCACGCTGACCGGCGGCGAGTCCGTGGTCATCGCCGCGTGGCCGAAGGACAGTGGCTTCCGGGACGCGGGCGCCGAGCGGGAGATCGCCTCCGTCCAGGACCTGGTCACCGAGGTCCGCAGGTTCCGCGCCGACCAGGGCCTCCAGCCCGGCCAGAAGGTGCCGGCCCGCCTCACGCTCGACGGCACGCCGTTCGCCGCGCACGAGGCCGCCGTCCGCCAGCTCCTGCGCCTCCAGCCGGAGGGCGAGAGCTTCGCGGCGACGGCGACCCTGCCGGTCGCGGGCGCCACGGTCGCCCTCGACCTGTCCGGCACGATCGACGTGGCGGCGGAGCGCAAGCGGCTCGCCAAGGACTTGGCGGCCGCAGAGAAGGAGAAGGCCCAGGCCACCGCCAAGCTCGGCAACGAGGCGTTCCTGGCCAAGGCCCCTGACCAGGTGGTCGACAAGATCCGCGGCCGCCTCGCCAAGGCCGACGAGGACATCGCGCGGCTCCAGGCGCAGCTGGACAACCTCCCGGCGGCGTAAGGCGGTTCGCCCGCAGGCACACGAAGGCGCCCGGAACTCATAGGAGTTCCGGGCGCCTTCCGCTTGCCCCCAGGGCCGGTCAGGCCTCCGTCGCCACCGGCCCCGTCCCGACGGCCTCCGCGTTGCGCCGCGTCTTCGCCCAGCCGTTGCGGCCGCGCAGCAGCCGCAGGAAGCCGCGCGCCGCCACGACGAACACGTGGTACGCGTACACCCACAGCGCGAGACCCCACAGCAGACCGGTGAGACGGGAGCGCTCGGGCGCGTAGTCACGGCGGTAGAGCGGGCCCCAGGCCACGAACGGCAGCACCGACAGGGCGCACAGGGCCAGGATCAGCGGCCAGGCGCCGAGGAACGCGTCACGCATCGAGCCGCCCACGACGACGCTGCCGAGCAGCAGCAGGCTGAGGACGAGCGTCGCGACGTGCGCGAGGGGCTGCATGAACGTGTACAGGGTCTCCAGGACGCCGCGGCCCGAGTAGTGCCGGGAGGCGACGATGCGCGGCGCGTACCGCACGCACTGGAGGTTGCCCTGCGCCCAGCGGGTGCGCTGGGTGAGGAAGCGGCGCAGGCGCGGCAGGCCCTCCTGGGAGACGTAGGTGTCGGCGATGTGCGCGATCCGGTAGCCGCCCAGGATCATGTGCAGGCCCAGCTCGTAGTCCTCCAGGAGCGCGTCGCGCTGCCAGGGGCGGCGCTCGGCCGCGGCGATGTGGTCGAGGGCGGTGAGCCGGGTGAACTGGCCGTTGCCGCCGAGGCCCACGGAGCCGGTGCGGCCGCGGAGCAGCTGCATGCCGGCGTTGGACACGGCGAACTCCATGTCCTGCATGCGCACCAGGAGCCGCGCCACGGCGTTGGCGAGCCGCCCGCGCTCGGGCAGCGGGGGCCGCTCCTCGTCGACGTTCCGCATCCGCACGCTGACCTGTACGCCGCCCACCTCGGGGTCGCCGAACCCGGCCGGGCCGCTGACCCGGGCGAGCGCGTCGGGGGCGAGCCGCCCGTCGGCGTCCACGACGCACACGACGACCTGGGAGCGGTCGGTGTCATCGGGCAGGAAGGCGTTGAGGGCCGCGTACGCGGAGTTGAGGGCCGCGCCCTTGCCGATGCGGGCGTCGGGGCGGCGCCGCGACACCAGGTGCACCTGGGCGTCGTCCGCCGCGAGCGCGGTGACGACGGCCGCGGTGGCGTCGTCGCTGTCGTCGTCGACGACCCACACGTGCGAGGCGGGGAAGTCGGCCCGCAGCTGCGTGACGGTGTGGCCGATGACGGTCTCCTCGTCGCGGCACGGCACGAAGAAGTGCCAGGTGAAGGGGGCGCAGTCGCCTTCGGGCACCTCGGGTCGGCGCACGTAGGCGTGGCGGGCGCCGGCCCAGTACAGCAGGAAGCAGGCGAGCAGGAAGAACGGCAGGGCGTAGAGCAGGACGTGGGGGCTGGGCATGGGGTCCTCGTGCGGTGGGGGGGCGGGGGAGGAGCGGGGTCAGGCGGCGGCGGAGAACTCGCGCCCGGCGTGGCCCGCGGCGAGCGCGCCGAGCAGGACGGCGATCCGCTGCGAGGCGAGGCCGTCGCCGAACGGGGAGGGCAGTCCGGCGAGGTGCCGCAGCCCGGCCTGGCCCTGTGCGAGGCGGCCGCGCACCGCACGGCCGATCTCCCGGCCCGGCGGGACCAGCTCGGCGAACCCGGCGTCCATGGCCTCGGGGCGCTCCGTGGACCGGCGTACGACCACGAGGGGCCGGCCGAGGACGGTGGTCTCCTCCTGGATGCCGCCCGAGTCGGACACGATGACGGCGGCGTGCCGGGCGAGGGCGAGGAACTCGCCGTAGCCGAGGGGCGCCAGCTCGGTGAGCTGCTCCAGGAGGTGCGTGAGCCCGGCCGCCTCGATCCGGGCGCGGGTGCGCGGGTGGACGGCGAACAGGACCGGCAGCTCGTCGGCCAGCGAGGCCAGCTCGCGCAGGATGGCGGCGAGCGCGGCGGGGTCGTCGGTGTTCTCCGGGCGGTGCGCGGTGGCGAGGACGTAGCGGTCGGCGCTCACGCCGTGCGCGGCGAGCAGCGCGGCGCGCTCGACGGCGGCGGGCAGGTGCTCCTGGACGGCCTCGACGACGGTGTTGCCGGTGACGGTGATCCGCCCGGCCGGGACCGACTCGGCGCGCAGCAGGTCGCGGTTGTCCTCCGTGGCCGCGCAGAGCACGTCCGCGAGCTGGTCGATGACGACGCGGTTGTGCTCCTCGGGCATCGCCCGGTCGTGGCTGCGCAGGCCCGCCTCGACGTGCACGAGCGGAAGGGAGCGGGCGTTCGCGGCGAGCGCTCCGGCGAGGGCGGCGTTGGTGTCGCCCTGCACCACCACGGCCAGCGGCGGCTCATCGGCGAACAGGGCGTCGAGCTGGGCCAGGGCCGCGGAGATCTGCACGGCGCGGGGCTTGCCGCCGATGCCCTCCAGGAGGGTGGGCTCGGGCAGGCCCAGCTCGGTGAGGAAGCGGCCGGAGAGCGCGGCGTCGTAGTGCTGGCCGGTGTGCACCAGGTGGGTCGCCGGGCCGAGGATGCGGACCAGGTGGGCGATCTTCACCAGCTCGGGGCGGGTGCCGATGACGATGGCGACTGAGCGCTGCGGGAGGGCGGGGGCGTGCAACGGGACTCCTGGCGGGTGGATCGGGGCGGTACGCAGGAGCTTGTGGGGCGTGGGTTGCGGGGGCGGCTCGCCTTCGGTTGCCCAACGGTTGCGGAGCCCGCGGCCGCGCTTGTTCGGGCCCAAGGCCCCGGCCCACTGGTCCCGCCGGGCCGGGACTTAGGGCCCTCGTGGCGCGTCCCGCGAGGGTGGTGGGCCTCAGCCCTCCCCCCGGTAGCGGTAGCCGAGCCCCCGCACCGACTCCAAGGGGTCGTCCCCCTCACCGACCGCGAGCTTGCGGCGCAGGCGGAGCACCGCGAACTTCACGCGCTCACGGCCGCTGCCGCCGGGGTCGTCCCAGACGACGTCGAGGAGCTGTTCGGTGGTGACGACCCGGCCCCGGTTGCGTACGAGGACTTCGAGGAGGCGGTACTCGATCGCGCTCAGGCGGGTCTCGTGGCCCTGCCAGACCGCGGAGCGCCGCTCGGGCACGAGCCGCAGGCCCGCCTCGACGTAGTCGCCCTTCCACTGCTCGGGGTTGGAGCGCCGGAGCAGCGCCTCGACGCGCGCGAGCAGCTCCACGTGGTCGAAGGGCTTGCAGAGGTAGTCGTCGGCGCCGGAGCGCAGGCCGCGGACGCGCTCGGCGGGGCTGGTGCGGCCGGACAGGATGAGGACGGGCAGGTCGGTGAGGTCGCGGGTGCGGTCGAGGACCTCCCAGCCGTCCAGGCCCGGCAGGACCAGGTCGAGCACCATGAGCGCGGGCCGCCGGGCGAAGAGCAGCTTGAGCGCGGTCTGCCCGTCGTCCGCGGTGACGACGTCGTACCCGGCGCGGGTGAAGAGGACCCGCAGGGCGAGCCCCAGGTCGGGGTCGTCCTCGACGAGCAGCAGGCGGGTCATGCCGGGCCGGTCCCGGGGGGCCCGGCGAGCGGCAGCCACACCTCCACGCCGGTGCCGTGCCCCTCGTCGCTGTGGACGGTGACGGTGCCGGAGTGCAGCCGTACGGCGTCGCGTACGACGCTCAGGCCGAGGCCGGTGCCCGGGTAGGGGCCCCGGCGGGCGTTGGGGGCGCGGACGAACTCGGTGAAGACCTCCTCCTGGAACTCCTTGGGGATGCCGATGCCGCTGTCGGCGACGGTGACGCGCCAGCCGGGCGGCGGGTCGCCGTCGCCGGGCCCTTGGCACGGCCGGGCGGTGACGGTGACGGTGCCTCCCGCGGGGGTGAACTTCACGGCGTTGTCGAGCAGCGCGGTCAGCGCCCGTTCCAGCTGGTCGGCGTCGGCGGTCAGCGGGGGCGGCTCGCCGCCGGGCAGGTCGAGGGCCACGAAGACGCCGCCGCGGGTGGCCCACGGGGTGATGTCGTGCACCAGGCGGGTGAGGAGGCGGCCCGGGTCGAGGGGGGCGAAGACCGGTGGGGCGCCGCCCGCGGCCTCCGCGTACCGGTGCAGGAGCCCGTCGGCCATGTCCTGCATGCGGGTGGCGGCCCGCCGGATCGTGTCCAGGTACCCGCGCCGGGCCTCGTCGAGGGCGCCGCCCGCGGGGTCGGTGAGCAGCTCGCAGAAGGTGAGGACGGTGGCCAGCGGGGTGCGCAGCTCGTGCGAGGTGCGGGCGGCGAACTCGGCGCGGTCGCGGGCCAGTTCGCCGAGTGTGTCGATGTGCCGGTGCAGGTCGGCCTCGTACCGGCGCTGCTCGGTGACGTCCTCGACGAGCCACAGGACGCCCAGGTGCTTCTCGCCCGCGTCGATGGGCTGGCGGCTGCGGCGCAGCGTGCGCCCGTCGCGAAGGCGCAGTTCGGCCTTGCGGACGAACTGGCCGCGCAGGGAGCGCAGGGCGGCGGCGTCGCCCTCCGGGAGCAGCCGCGCCACGGCGTCGGCGATGGGGTCGGCGGGCGCGCCCGCCGAGGTGTCGACGTCGTGCAGCCGGCAGATCTCGGTGAACTGCGCGTTGGCCGCCACGACCCGGCCGTCGTCCCCGACGAGCAGCGCCCCCAGCGGGATGGCCCGCAGCACGGCCGCGGAGAACGGGGCGTGCAGGCCCCGGGGCTCCGTCGTCACGGGCGGGGCCTAACCGGCGGGCTCGGGCGCGAGCGGGCCCAGGGGTTCGAGGCCGGGGGCCGGGGCGAGGCCGAGCCGCTCCAGCTCGGCGTCGGCGAGGGCGTCCAGGGTGCGCGGGTCGGCGGTGCGCCAGCCCTCGGCGAGGCTGCCGGGGGTCGCGTCGGGCAGCGCGGCGGCGGTCGCGGCCACCTCGTCGAGGGGGCGCAGGAGCGCGCGCAGGGCGAGCAGCTCGCGCCCGTTGGCGAAGGCCGCGAGTTCACGGGCGGCGGCGGCCTGCCGCACCCAGCGCAACCGGCGCGGCAGCCAGACGGCGAGGACGAGCCCGATGGGCAGCAGGAACAGACCGGCGGCGGCCACGGCGAGGGCGGCGCGCAGCGCGACCGGGTCGGCTTCGTCGACGGCGTGGACGAAGTCGACCACCGAGCGCAGCGCGGCGCCCACGTCGTCGCCGACGACGGGCAGGCGCGTGGCCGGGGACCGCGACGAGGCGACGCCCGAGTCGGGGCCGGGGCGGCTGAGCAGCACGGCGAGGCGGTAGGCGACGAGGGCGGCGGCGGTCCACAGCGCGGTCCACAGCAGGACGGCCGCGTCTCCGGCGAGCTGGCGGGTCCTGCGACCCGGATTCTGGGCGTACCACATGGTCCGATTGGACCGCCGGTCCGCGCGGGGACGGGGCAGCCGCGCCGGTGAGTACACCCGTTGTCGTACGCGGAGGGCGCCCGGGGCGGTCGTACGCGCAGGGTGCCCGGACCGTCGTACGGGACGTGTCGCACGGGGACGGTGTCGGGCCCGGTCGTGCGGCACGTCACGTCGCCGAGTGGGCCCGCGGGCCGAATGGCGGATGTTCGGGGCAGAAGCCTCGGCGATGATGGAGGGGCTATGCACGACCGGCCCGCCGCTGTCACGGCGCTCAGTCAGGCGGTGGCCGCGGGCCGTCGCCTCGCTCGGCGTTGCACTCGCGAACCCCGTGCGCTTGATCTGCTCACGGCGTTCGCCTGCCTCGCCCTGATGGCCCTCGACGTGCCGGGCCTGGCCGCGGCCGACAACTCGCTGACCGGGGTCACGGCCGCGCTCGTCCTCACGGCGGGTGCGGCGACGCTGCTGCTCCGCCGGGTCGCGCCGTGGGTGCCGTTCCTGGTGGCGCTGGTGCTGCTCGGCTGGCTGCACGAGCTGACGCTCGCGCAGTTCGCCCTGTACTCGCTGGCCCGCTACCGCGGCCGCCTCGCTGGGGCCGTGGGAGTCATCGGCTATGTCTCGTTCGCGTACGTGATGTTCAATCTGCCGGGCTGGCCGGTGCACAGGGGCGACACGCTCAGCGAGTTCCTCAGCCTCGTCGTGCCGATCGGCGCGCTCGCCGCGGGCGTCGGCGTCGCCGCCAACCGGCAGGACCTCGTCCGGGCGCTCCAGGCCCAGCGGGCCGAGACGGAGACGCTGCACGCGGTGCAGCGGGAGCGGGCGCGCATCGCGCGGGACGTGCACGACTTCGTCGGCCGCGAGCTGACGCTGCTCAGCGTCCGCTCCCAGGTGCTCGCGCGGCGCGCGGCGGGCGGCCCGCACGCCGACGGCTTCGAGGAGCTGTCCGAGACCGCGCGCTCCGCGCACCGCATGCTGAACGAGATCATCGTCCAGCGCGGCGTCGACGGCCGCCCCACGCCCGGCCTGGAGGCCCTGCCCGAACTGGCCCGGCGCAGCGCCCTCGCGGGCAGCCCCGTGGACCTGCACGTGGACGCCGTGGCGCACCGCCTCTCGCCGCTGCGCCAGGCGGCCGTGCACCGGGTGGTGCAGGAGTGCCTCACGAACGCGGCGAAGTACGCGCCGGGGGAGGTCGTGGAGGTCCGCGTCACCGTGCGCGAGGGCCGCCTGCGGGTGCGCGTCAGCAACCCGATGCCCCCCGGGTCCGCAGCGGAGCCCGACGGGCCCGGGGCGCCGGTGTCCGCGGGGACGGGCACGGCGGGCATGGGGGAGCGCGTGTGGACCCTCGGCGGCACGTTCTTCGCGGGCCCGCGCGGCGGCGCGTACGAGGTCGAGGCCGACCTCCCCGCCGACGAGCCGGCCTGAGCCGGGCCCCGGCCTGAGCCGGGCCGGACCGGGCCCGGCCGGGGTTACGCCGCCGACATCACGCGTTCGAGCCCGTCGAAGTCCTCCACGCACTTGCCGCAGCCCAGCGCCACGCTGTCCAGGGGGTCGTCGGCCGCGAAGACGGGGATGCCGGTCGCGGAGGCGAGGCGCAGGTCGAGCCCGGGCAGGAGCGCGCCGCCGCCGGTCAGGACGATGCCGTGCTCCATGACGTCCCCGGACAGCTCAGGCGGGCACTCCTCCAGGGTCGCCCGCACCGCCGCGATGATCGCCTCGACGGGCTCGTCGAGCGCGGTCCGCACCTCCCGCACGGTCAGCTCCACCGTCTTGGGAAGACCGCCCACCTTCTCGCGGCCCCGCACGGTGAACGTGCGGTCCTCGAAGGCGTCCTCACCGGGCACCGGCCACGCCGAGCCGATCCCGACCTTGATGTCCTCGGCGGTGCGCTCGCCGATGAGGAGGGAGTGCTCCTTGCGGACGTAGTCGGTGATCGCGGTGTCGAGGCGGTCGCCGCCGACACGCAGGGACTGGGCCGTGACGATGCCGCCCAGGGAGATCACGGCGACCTCGGTGGTGCCGCCGCCGATGTCGACGACCATGGAGCCCCGCGGCTCCGCCACGGGGAGCCCCGCGCCGATCGCTGCCGCCATCGGCTCCTCGACGAGGTGCACGGCCCGGGCCCCGGCCCGCTGCGCGGCGTGCACGATGGCGCGCCGCTCGACGGGCGTGACGCCGCTGGGGACGCACACCACCATGCGCGTGCGCGGACGGCGTCCCGGGACCGCCTTGCGCACGAAGTGCCGGATCATCTCCTCGGCCGCTTCGAAGTCGCTGATCACGCCGTCCTTGAGGGGGCGGATGGCGGTGATGGAGCCGGGGGTGCGGCCGATGGTCTCCTTGGCCTCCGTCCCGACGGCGAGCGCGCCGCGCGCGCCTTCCTTGACGGCGACCACGGACGGTTCGTTGAGCACGATGCCCTGACCGCGGACGTACAGAAGCGTGTTGGCGGTGCCGAGGTCGATCCCTATGTCCATGATCGCCAAGTTTGCCGGGCCCATGCGGGTGACGGAGGGACCAAGGTCCCGAAACGGACAGGCCTAAAGTCCCGAGCCGTGGCGGGGGCGGCCCGCGCGGCCTGCGCGGGCAGTCGCCGCGGGCCTGCCGGGCGAGGGCGGGCGGGCTCCGGGGCGGACGGGGTCCCGCCCGCCCGGCCGCTGTCGGTGGGTCTCCGTAGACTGACGTACGTGAGTGACCTCCCTCCGAACGACAGCCCGCGCGACGACGAGACCGGCCCGGCCGACTCCTTCGACCAGTTCGACGACATCGTCGCGGCCGAAACCGATCGCGACCCCGACCTCGCCGTGATCGAGGCGGGCAGCCGCACCCTGCGCACCCAGGCGGGCCCGCCGCAGGCCGACGTCCCGGCCCGCCCCGCCGACCCCGAGGTGGACAGGGCACTGTGCGAGGTCGAGAGGGAGCTGGCGGCCCGCTGGCCCGAGACGAAGCTGGACCCGTCGCTGCGGCGCATCGCCGCCCTGACGGACGTCCTCGGCGAGCCCCAGCGCGCGTACCCGTCGATCCACATCACGGGGACGAACGGCAAGACGTCCACGGCCCGCATGATCGAGGCCCTCCTCGGTGCCTTCGAGCTGCGCACCGGGAGGTACACCTCCCCGCACGTCCAGTCCATCACCGAGCGCATCAGCCTGGACGGCGCCCCCATCTCCCCCGAGCGCTTCATCGAGGCGTATCAGGACATCAAGCCGTACGTGGACCTCGTCGACGCCAAGGAGGAGCACCGCCTCTCCTTCTTCGAGGTGCTCACGGGCATGGCGTACGCGGCCTTCGCCGACGCCCCGGTCGACGTCGCCGTCGTCGAGGTCGGCATGGGCGGCACCTGGGACGCGACGAACGTGATCGACGGCACGGTCGCCGTCGTCACCCCCATCGACCTGGACCACACCGACCGGCTCGGCACCACCACGGCCGAGATCGCCGCCGAGAAGTCCGGCATCGTCAAGCAGGACGCGACGGTCATCCTGGCCCAGCAGCCGGTGGACGCGGCCCAGGTGCTCCTGAAGAAGGCCGTCGAGGTGGACGCGACGGTCGCGCGCGAGGGCCTGGAGTTCGGCCTCGTCGGCCGCCAGGTCGCCGTCGGCGGGCAGCTCCTCACGCTGCGCGGCCTCGGCGGGGAGTACGAGGAGGTGTTCCTGCCCCTGCACGGCGAGCACCAGGCGCACAACGCGTCGGTGGCGCTCGCCGCTGTCGAGGCGTTCTTCGGCGTCGGCGCGCAGCGCGTGGAGCCCCTGGACATGGAGACGGTCCGCAAGGCCTTCGCCTCGGTGGCGTCGCCGGGCCGCCTGGAGGTCGTCCGCCGCTCGCCCACGGTCGTCCTGGACGCCGCGCACAACCCGGCGGGGGCCCGCGCCGCCGCCGCGTCCATCAGCGAGGTCTTCGACTTCAGCCGGCTGATCGGCGTCCTCGCCGTGAGCGACGGGAAGAACGCGCGCGGGATGCTGGAGGCCTTCGAGCCGATCTTCGCCGAGGTCGTCGTCACGCAGAACTCCAGCGACCGCGCGCTCGGCGCGGACGACCTCGCGGCCATCGCCGTGGAGGTCTTCGGCGACGACCGCGTCCAGGTCGAGCCGCGCCTGGACGACGCCCTGGAGGCGGCGGTCACCCTCGCCGAGGAAGAGGGCGAGTTCGCGGGCGGCGGCGTCCTCGTCACCGGCTCCGTCATCACCGTGGGCGAGGCCCGACTGCTCCTGGGGAGGGGCTGACCGCTGTGCGTACGCTCTGTTCTTCGACCCTGATCGGCGAGTTCCTCGTCATCGGCTTCGCCGGCCTGGTCGCCATGAAGGACCCGGACCTGGAGTCGAGCACGGTCTGGACGGTGTGCGGCGTCGCGATGGCCCTGTGCGTCCTGCTGTGCGGGATGATCACCCGGCCGGGCGGGGTTCAGCTCGGCTGGGCCTTGCAGGTCGCGCTGATCGCGAGCGGCTTCGTGGTGCCGATGATGTTCTTCATGGGTGCGATGTTCGCCGCCCTGTGGTGGGCGTCGGTGCACTTCGGTCAGAAGATCGACGAGGCGAAGGCGCGGTTCGCTGCGCTGGCTGAGCGGGGGGAGGCCTCCGGGGGCTGAGCCGGCCTTCGCCCCCGGGTCCTGTGCCGTGCGTCGCGCTGCGGGCTCGTCCC
>NZ_JBWKJZ010000006.1:336707-350779 GCF_056431945.1 Streptomyces sp. NPDC045778 | reverse complement strand
CGGTATCGCGATGATGTTCTTCATGGGTGCGATGTTCGCTGCGCTGGCTGAGCGGGGGGAGGCCTCCGGGGGCTGAGCCGGCCTTCGCCCCCGGGTCCTGTGCCGTGCGTCGCGCTGCGGGCTCGTCCTCAAGCGCCGGACGGGCGTTCTTCGGCCTTCGGCCTCGTCCTCAAGCGCCGGACGGGCTCCCATTCCGCCGCGGCGGTCGCTTTGCCGGGAATCCGACCTGCCCGAGTGGCCCGATATCGCGCTCACCCGATGGCCACCCTCCGTAGCGCCCCCGGTATCGTGCGGAATCCATCCCATGTGATCGTGAAAACACCGCTTGGAGCCGCACACCATGAGCCAGCGCACGCTCGTTCTCCTCAAGCCCGACACCGTCCGCCGTGGACTGATCGGGGAGATCATCGGCCGTATCGAGCGCAAGGCGGGCTGGACCATCTCCGCGCTGGAGCTGCGCACCCTGGATCAGGACACGCTGGAGGCGCACTACGGCGAGCACAAGGGCAAGCCGTTCTACGAGCCGCTGGTGGCGTTCATGGCGTCCGGGCCGGTCGTCGCCCTCGTCGTCGAGGGTGAGCGCGTGATCGAGGGCATGCGCCAGCTCGCGGGCCCCACCGACCCGATCGCCGCCGCGCCCGGCTCCATCCGCGGCGATTTCGGCAGCATCGTCCGGGAGAACCTGGTGCACGCCTCCGACTCCGAGGAGTCCGCCGAGCGCGAGCTGAAGATCTTCTTTCCGGGTCTCGCCTGAGGTTTTCCAGTTCTGACACGCAGTCAGTGCGATCGCTCCACCGACCAGGGACGGCCGAAGGGATTCGGCCGTCTTTTGTCATATGCGCCCCGATTGGGGGAACCCGTGCCTCGGATGGCACGTCTCCAAGAGCGGGGCGGCTCATCATCTGCTGACAATGGCGGAGACCCTCGCGCCGTGCGCGTGCGGGCGAGACTACGATGGAAGCCTCCACGCCACACAGCACCCACCTCGCCTACCTAACAAGCCATCACACGCTCCACTAGGGAAGGCCAGACGCATCCTCATGGGGAACAACATGTCGTTCATCGGCCGTGACATGGCTGTCGACCTCGGGACCGCCAACACGCTGGTGTACGTCAGGGGTCGGGGGATCGTACTCAACGAGCCGTCCGTCGTCGCGATCAACACCAACACCGGCGGCATCCTCGCGGTCGGCGCAGAAGCGAAGAAGATGATCGGGCGCACGCCCGGCAACATCGTCGCGGTGCGCCCGCTGAAGGACGGCGTCATCGCCGACTTCGAGATCACCGAGCGGATGCTCCGCTACTTCATCCTGAAGATCCACAAGCGTCGGTATCTGGCCCGCCCGCGCGTCGTCGTCTGCGTGCCCTCCGGCATCACCGGGGTCGAGCGCCGCGCCGTCATCGAGGCCTCCTCGCAGGCCGGTGCCCGCCAGGTGCACATCATCGAGGAGCCCATGGCCGCGGCCATCGGCTCCGGCCTGCCGGTCCACGAGGCCACCGGCAACATGGTCGTGGACATCGGCGGCGGCACCACCGAGGTCGCCGTGATCTCCCTCGGCGGAATCGTCACGGCACAGTCCATCCGCGTCGCGGGCGACGAGCTGGACAACGCGATCATCCAGCACATCAAGAAGGAGTACTCCCTCCTTCTCGGTGAGCGCACGGCCGAGCAGATCAAGATCACCATCGGTTCCGCGTACGACATGGACGCCGACGAGCACACCGAGATCCGCGGCCGCGACCTGGTCTCGGGCCTGCCCAAGACCGTGGTGATCTCCGCGGCCGAGGTCCGCAAGGCGATCGAGGAGCCCGTCAACGCCATCGTCGACGCGGTCAAGACCACGCTCGACAAGTGCCCGCCCGAGCTGTCCGGCGACGTCATGGACCGCGGCATCGTCCTGACCGGCGGCGGCGCCCTCCTGCGCGGCCTGGACGAGCGCCTTCGCCGCGAGACGGGCATGCCGATCCACATCGCCGAGGACCCGCTGGACAGCGTGGCGCTCGGCTCCGGCAAGTGCGTCGAGGAGTTCGAGGCGCTCCAGCAGGTGCTCGACGCCCAGCCGCGTCGCTGACCCCGGCCGGAAGAGCGGCACGGAAGAGCGGCACGGAAAAAGCGGGCACGGAAGAGCGGGCAGGGAAAAAACGGGCGCGAAAAGCCGCCATGGAAAAGACGACCCGGGACCGACGCCTCGCCGCGTCGCCCACAGGCGCCCGGCCACCGCGGTGGCCGGGCGGCCGCGTCCGCTGACCGGACGTCACGACCCGCACACGACCTGACGTGAAAAGGTCCGCCGTACGAGTGCCTGCCGCCTCGTGCGGCGGATCGTTGATATATAGGCAAGGCATAAGAATTCCGCGGACTTCGGGGCTCCGGGGACCCCGCGGGCTCACATTCCGCAGATTCCTACTTGAGGAAGGCACGGCCGCCGCACGTGAGGGACACACGAGAGAGCCGGCTGCTCCTGGTGCTGCTGATCGCCATCGCGTTCGCACTGATCACGGTGGACATCCGTGGTGGCGAGGATTCACCGGTCGACGGTGCCCGACAGGCCGCCGCCACGGTCTTCGGCCCGGTCGAGGACGGCATGGCGGGAGCCGTGGACCCGATCGGCAACGCCATCGGCGCGGTCCGCGACTCCGGTGACCGCCACGACCGCATCGCCCAGCTGGAGCGGGAGAACGCCGCGCTCAAGGCCAGACTCGGCAGCGACGACCGCAACCGCAGCCGGGTCAAACAGCTCGACTCCCTGCTCAAGAAGGCGGGCGCGGGCCAGTACGGCATCAAGGGCGCGGAGGTCATCGGCATAGGAGCGGCCCAGGGCTTCTCCTGGACGGTCACCATCGACGCGGGCGCCAACGACGGCATCAAGCGCGACATGACGGTCCTCAACGGCGAAGGCCTGGTCGGCCGCGTCACCACCGTCGGCCCGTCCACCGCGACGGTCCTGCTCGCCAACGACCCCGACTTCGCCGTCGGCACCCGCATGGAGAAGACCGACGAGCTGGGCTTCGCCTCCGGCCAGGGCGACCGCCCGCTGCGCGTCCAGATGCTCAACGGCAAGGCGAAGATCAAGAAGGGCGACCGCCTGGTCACCTTCGGCTCGCAGGCCGACAAGCCGTTCGTGCCCGGCGTCCCCGTCGGCGAGGTCGTCCGCGTCGACCCCTCCGGCGGCGACCTGACCCGGAACGTGTACGTGCGGCCGTACGTGGGATTCACCAAGCTGGACGTCGTCGGCGTCGTCGTCGAGGCCCCCCGCAAGGACCCCCGCGACAGCGTCCTGCCGTCCAAGCCCGCCAAGCCCAAGCCCGCCCCGACCGTGACGGTCACCGCGACACCGTCCGGGCAGGCCCCCGCCGACGGCACCGAGCAGTAGGAGCACCGACACCATGCGCTTCAACCGGATCCTGCTCTCCAGCGCCCTCGTCGTGGTCGCCCTCGTAGTCCAGGTCAGCGTGCTCGCCCGGCTCCAGCTGCCGGGCGCGGTCCCCGACCTGGTCCTGCTCACCGTCCTCGGCCTCGCCTTCGTCTACGGCCACGTCGGCGGTGCCCTGATCGGCTTCGGCGCGGGCCTGCTCACCGACCTGGCGCCGCCCGCCGACCACGCCGCCGGGCGCTACGCCCTCGTGCTGTGCGTCATCGGCTACCTCGCGGGCCTCGCCAAGCCCGAGACCGGACGGCTGCGCTCCGCCAGCGGTCCGCTCTTCGTCGTGGTCGGCGCCGCCATCGGCTCCACGCTCCTGTACGCGGGCGTGGGCGCCCTCGTCGGCGACGACGCGGCCCGCCACGTGGGCCTCGGCGGGCTGCTCTTCACGGCGGCCCTGTACGACCTGCTGCTCGCGCCGTTCACCATTCCGCTGATCATCGCGCTCGCCCGCCGCGCCGAGAACGACCCGCTGGGCGAGACCGCCGGCGGCACCAAGGCCGCCGACGTCTCCACGGGCTTCCTGTCCTCCGGCACCGGCCTGAGCATCGGCAACCAGCGCGGCGGCAGCCTGCGCACCAAGGCGGCCAAGGTCCGCGCCGCCCGCGCCGGACGCATCAAGGGGGTCAAGCGCCTGTGAGCGCACCGCAGTCCACGCCCGCGGCGGCCAGGGGAGGAGCGCCCCAGTGACGAACATCCCCGAGACAGGCCGCACGCCACGCGTCCAGATCCGCCTCGTCGTCATCCAGATCCTCGTCGTCTCGCTGCTCCTCACCCTCGGCGGCCGCCTCTGGTACCTCCAGGTCCGCAACGGCGCCGAGTACGCCGAGGAGGCCTCAGGCAACCACGTCCAGCAGGTCGTCCAGCCCGCCGTGCGCGGCGAGATCCTCGACGCCCGCGGCGTGCCCATCGCCGACAACCAGACCCGCCTCGTGGTCTCCGCGTCCCGCACCGAGCTGATGAAGATGAAGGACGACGGCAAGGGCGTCCTCGCCAAGCTCGCCGGTGTCCTCGGCATGAGCCCCAAGGACGTCTCGGACAAGGTCCGCCTCTGCGACTCCAAGACGCCGCAGCCCTGCTGGAACGGCTCGCCGTACCAGCCCATCCCCATCACCGACGAGGCCACGCCCAAGCAGGCCCTCCAGATCCGCGAGCGCTCCGAGGACTTCCCCGGCATCACCGCCGAGCCCACCGCCGTGCGCCGCTACGCCGCCCCCGGCAAGTCCAACACCGCCCAGGTCCTCGGCTATCTCTCGCCCGTCACGGACGAGGAGATCAACAAGGCCAAGGACACCGACTCGCCGTTCCTGCGCTCCGACCAGGTGGGCCGCTCCGGACTCGAGCGCACGTACGACAAGCAGCTGCGCGGCAAGGCGGGCGTCACCCGCTACGAGGTCGACAACCTCGGCCGCGTCATAGGGAAGGCCAAGTCCGACCGCGCCGAGCCCGGCTCGAACGTCGTGACCAGCATCGACGCCCGCGTCCAGGCCGTCTCCGAGTACTGGCTGAACGACGCGATGAAGAAAGCGCGCGACGAGTTCGACAAGAACACCGGCGAAAACTACAAGGCCGACGCGGGCGCTGTCGTCGTCATGGAGAACAAGACCGGGCGTGTCGTCGCCATGGCCTCCAACCCGACGTACGACCCGAACGCCTGGGTCGGCGGCATCTCCGGCAAGGACTACGCCAAGCTCACCGGCAAGAAGTCCAACTACCCGCTCCTGAACCGCGCCATCCAGGGCCAGGCCGCCCCCGGCTCCATCTTCAAGGTCATCCCGACGACCGCCGCGGTCAACGCGGGCTACGAGTTCAACGGCCGCTACCCCTGCCCCAGCTCGTACTCGATCGGCGGCCAGGTCTTCAAGAACTTCGAGTCCCAGGGCCACGGCAGCATCAGCCTCGGCCAGGCCCTCGAGGTCTCCTGCGACACCGTCTACTACAAGCTGTCGCACGACGAGTGGCGCAAGGACGGCGGCAACAAGCCCGCGAAGAACCCCAAGGACTGGTTCTACAAGACCGCCCACCAGTTCGGCCTCGGCAAGGAGACCGGCGTCGACCTGCCGAACGAGGTCAGCGGCCGCGTCCCCGACCGCCAGTGGAAGAAGGACTACTGGAAGGCCAACAAGGACGCCTGGTGCAAGCAGGGCAAGAAGAGCGGCGACTACGCCGAGCGCATCGCCTACGAGAACTGCCTCGAAGGCATGAAGATGCGCGCCGGTGACTCCGTCAACTACTCCATCGGCCAGGGCGACACCCTCGTCACGCCCATCCAGATGGCCACGATCTACTCCGCCATCGCCAACGGCGGCACCCTCTACAACCCCACCGTCGGCAAGGCGATCATCAGCGCCGACGGCAAGCACATCGAGGAGATCAAGCCCAAGGCGCACGGCAAGCTCCCCATGGACGCGGCCCTGCGCAAGGACATAGACGGTGCCCTCGCCGACGTCGCCACCAAGGGAACCGCCGCCTGGCGGTTCGGCGGCTGGCCCCAGGACAAGATCCCGATGCACGCCAAGACGGGCACCGCCGAGGTCTACGGCAAGCAGACGACGTCGTGGTTCGCGACGTACACCAAGGACTACTCGATCGTGATGACGATCTCCCAGGGCGGTACGGGCTCCGGCGCGTCCGGGCCCGCCGTGCGCCAGATCTACAACGCGATCTACGGCCTCGACGACAGCGGCAACCAGGACCTGAAGAAGGCCCTGCTGCCCGAGCCGCAGAAGTCCCTGCCGAAGATCCAGCCCGACGGCTCCATCGACGCCCCGAAGGTCAAGCCGTACAAGCCCGGCAAGCCCAAGCCGCCGCAGGCGCCGGGGGACCAGCAACAGCAGCAGGACCCGGACCAGGACCAGCAGCAGCAAGATCAGGACCAGCAGGACCAGGACCAGCAGGAACTCGCGGGCGCGCCCGCGGGCTGGAGGCGCGACTGATGTCCCGCCCGTCTCCCACCACCGCCCTTCCAAGGAATGGGCTGCGCCCATGACCATGAACAACGGTTTCTCCGTCTCGGGCTACGGCCCCGAGCGCTCCACCCTGTCCCGCCTGTTCGCCCGCGACTCGCTGCTGCGCCGCCTCGACTGGTGGATACTGCTCGCCGCCCTCGCGCTCTCCGTGATCGGCTCGGCGCTCGTCTACTCGGCCACCCGCAACCGCACCGAGCTGGTCGGCGACGATCCGTACGCCTTCCTGATCAAGCACGTCATCAACATCGGCATCGGCCTCGCGCTGATGGCGGGCACGATCTGGCTCGGCCACACCATGCTGCGCACCGCCGTGCCGATCCTCTACGGCATCTCGGTCTTCCTGATCCTGCTCGTCCTGACCCCGCTCGGGGCGACCGTCAACGGCGCCCACGCGTGGATCGTCATCGGCGGCCAGTCGCTCCAGCCCTCCGAGTTCTGCAAGATCACGATCATCCTGGGCATGGCGATGATGCTCGCGGCCCGCGTCGACGCGGGCGACCGGGAGCACCCCGACCACCGCACCGTCGTCCAGGCCCTCGGCCTCGCCGCCGTCCCGATCATGATCATCATGCTGATGCCTGACCTCGGCTCGGTCATGGTGATAGTGATGATCGTCCTCGGCGTCCTGCTCGCCTCCGGCGCCTCCAACCGCTGGGTCTTCGGACTGCTCGGCGCGGGCGCGCTCGGCGGCGTCGCCATATGGCAGCTCGGCGTCCTCGACGACTACCAGATCGCCCGCTTCGCCGCCTTCGCCAACCCCGCGCTCGACCCGGCGGGCGTCGGCTACAACACCAACCAGGCCCGCATCGCCATCGGCTCCGGCGGCCTCACCGGCACCGGGCTCACCAAGGGCTCCCAGACCACCGGCCAGTTCGTGCCCGAGCAGCAGACCGACTTCGTCTTCACGGTCGCAGGCGAGGAACTGGGCTTCGTCGGCGCGGGCGCGATCCTGCTCCTCCTGGGCGTCGTCCTGTGGCGCGCCTGCCGCATCGCCCGCGAGACGACCGAGCTGTACGGCACGATCGTCGCCGCCGGGATCATCGCCTGGTTCGCCTTCCAGGCCTTCGAGAACATCGGCATGACCCTCGGCATCATGCCGGTCGCGGGCCTCCCGCTGCCCTTCGTCTCCTACGGCGGAACCTCCATGTTCGCCGTCTGGGTGGCCGTCGGCCTCCTCCAGTCGATCAAGGTGCAGCGGCCGCTGTCGGCTTGATCCCGTCGCCGGGGCGCCCAGGGACTGCCGGGCGCCCCGGATCGCGTCTAGATTCGGTTCATGGCGGACACGAAGCACGGGACTGCGACGCACCGCGAGATCGAGCGCAAGTACGACGCCGGGGACGGCGGAAGCCTCCCCGACCTACGCGGCGTCGCCGGGGTCGCCGACGTCATCGACAAGGGCGTCGCCGACCTGGACGCCGTCTACTACGACACCGCCGACCAGCGCCTGGCCGCCGCCGCCATCACCCTGCGCCGCCGCACCGGCGGCTCCGACGCGGGCTGGCACCTGAAGCTCCCCGTCTCCCTCGCGGACGGCGTGCGCGACGAGGTCCACGCCCCCCTCTCGGACGACGTCCCCCGCCCCCTCGCGGCCCTGGTCCGCTCCCGCGTGCGCGACACCCCGCTGGTGCCGGTCGTACGCCTCCGCTCGGCGCGTACCGTACGCCACCTCGTGGACGGGGCGGGCGCCCTCCTCGCGGAGGTCAGCGTCGACGGCGTACGGGCGGAGCGCCTGCACGGCGGCCCCGGCGCCACCGCCTGGACGGAGATCGAGGTCGAACTGGGAGAGGCGGGCGAGCCCGCGCTCCTGGACAAGGTCGAGAAGAAGCTGAGGAAGGCGGGGGTGCGCCGCTCGGATTCCGGCTCGAAGCTGGCCCGCGCCCTGGCGGAGACGGCGGACCCCGCCGCGGGCGATCGACCCACGGGGCGCATGCGGCCCGAGCCGCCCCGCGCGGACGACTCGGCCGGGGCCCACGTCCTCGCCTACCTCCACGCACAGCGCGACGCCCTGCTCGCCATGGACCCCGCCGTCCGCCAGGACCTCCCCGACTCCGTCCACCAGATGCGCGTGGCGACCCGCCGGCTGCGCAGCGCCTTCAAGTCGTACCGCAAGATCCTCGACCGGGACGTCACCGATCCGCTCGGCGACGAGCTGAAGTGGCTGGCCGGGGAGCTGGGCGTGGACCGCGACCGCGAGGTCCTCACCGAGCGCCTCACGACCGCCCTCGCGGACGTGCCCCGCACGCTGCGCCTCGGCCCCGTCCGCGCCCGCCTGCGGATCTGGTCGATCGCGGGCCGCACCGGATCGCGCCGCAAGACGGTCGCCGTCCTGGACTCGCCGCGCTATCTGGCCCTCCTCGACGCCGTCGACGCGCTGCTCGCCGACCCGCCGCTGCGCGAGGCCGCCGCGGCTCCCGCGGGCGACGCCCTGCCCAAGGCGCTGCTCAAGGACTTCGACCGCCTCGCGGCCCGCGTGGACCACGCCCTGGCCCTCGCCCCCGGCGAGGAGCGCGACACGGCGCTCCACGAGGCCCGCAAGGCCGCCAAGCGCGCCCGGTACGCGGGCGAGGCCGCGAAGCCCGCCCTGGGCAAGCCCGCGAAGCGCTTCGCCAAGCGCATGAAGGCCGTGCAGAAGGTCCTCGGCGAGCACCAGGACAGCGTCGTCGCCCGCGACGCCCTGCGGAACCTGGCGATCCAGGCCCACGGCGCGGGCGAGTCCGCGTACACCTGGGGCCTGCTGTACGGCCGCGAGGAGGCGGCCGCGGCGGCCCAGGAGCGGGAGCTGCCCGAGGTGTGGGCCAGGGCGGCGGCCCCGAAGGTGCGGGCACCGCTCGGCGGCTGAGCCCCGGGGTGGCTTGGGCCGATCGAGGTACGGGGCGCGGCCCCGGTCACGTTAGGCTTGAGGGTCACCCCTGTCAGCTCACGAAGGTCCAGCGATGTCTGTCGAGTCGGTTTTCCCACAGCTCGAAGCCCTGCTCCCGCATGTGCAGAAGCCGATCCAGTACGTAGGCGGCGAGCTCAACTCCACGGTCAAGCCGTGGGACTCCTGTGACGTCCGCTGGGCGCTCATGTATCCGGACGCGTACGAGGTCGGCCTGCCCAACCAGGGCGTCATGATCCTCTACGAGGTCCTGAACGAGCGCGAGGGCGTCCTCGCCGAGCGCACGTACAGCGTGTGGCCGGACCTGGAGGAGCTGATGCGGGAGCACAAGGTCCCGCAGTTCACGGTGGACAGCCACCGGCCCGTCAAGGCCTTCGACGTCTTCGGCCTGAGCTTCTCCACGGAGCTGGGCTACACGAACATGCTGACGGCCCTGGACCTCGCGGGCATCCCGCTGGAGTCCAAGGACCGCACGGTCGACGACCCGATCGTCCTCGCGGGCGGCCACGCGGCCTTCAACCCCGAGCCGATCGCGGACTTCATCGACGCGGCGATCATCGGCGACGGCGAGCAGGCCGTGCTCGACATGACGGAGATCGTCCGCGCCTGGAAGGCCGAGGGCCGCCCCGGCGGCCGCGAGGAGGTCCTCTTCCGCCTCGCCAGGACCGGCAGCGTCTACATCCCTGCCTTCTACGACGTCGAGTACCTCCCCGACGGCCGCATCGGCCGCGTCGTGCCGAACAAGTCCGGTGTGCCGTGGCGCGTGTCGAAGCACACCGTCATGGACCTCGACGAGTGGCCGTACCCGAAGCAGCCGCTGGTCCCGCTCGCGGAGACCGTCCACGAGCGCATGTCCGTGGAGATCTTCCGCGGCTGCACGCGTGGCTGCCGCTTCTGCCAGGCCGGCATGATCACGCGCCCGGTGCGCGAGCGCTCGATCACGGGCATCGGCGAGATGGTCGACAAGGGGCTGAAGGCCACGGGCTTCGAGGAGGTGGGCCTGCTCTCCCTCTCCTCCGCCGACCACTCCGAGATCGGCGACATCGCCAAGGGCCTCGCGGACCGCTACACCGAGGACAAGATCGGCCTGTCCCTCCCCTCCACCCGCGTGGACGCCTTCAACGTCGACCTGGCCAACGAGCTGACGCGCAACGGCCGCCGCTCCGGCCTCACGTTCGCCCCCGAGGGCGGCAGCGAGCGCATGCGCAAGGTCATCAACAAGATGGTCTCGGAAGAGGACCTCATCCGCACCGTCGCCACCGCGTACGGCAACGGCTGGCGCCAGGTGAAGCTGTACTTCATGTGCGGCCTGCCCACCGAGACCGACGACGACGTCCTCCAGATCGCCGACATGGCGATGAACGTCATCCAGAAGGGCCGCGAGGTCTCCGGCTCCAACGACATCCGCTGCACGGTGTCCATCGGCGGCTTCGTGCCGAAGCCCCACACCCCCTTCCAGTGGGCCCCGCAGCTCTCCGCCGAGCAGACGGACGAGCGTCTCGCCAAGCTCCGCGACAAGATCCGCGGCGACAAGAAGTACGGCCGCTCCATCGGCTTCCGCTACCACGACGGCAAGCCCGGCATCGTCGAGGGCCTCCTCTCCCGCGGCGACCGCCGCATCGGCGCCGTCATCCGCGCCGTCTACGAGGACGGCGGCCGCTTCGACGGCTGGCGCGAGCACTTCTCCTACGACCGCTGGATGCGGTGCGCCGACAAGACGCTGCCCGAGATGGGCGTCGACGTCGACTGGTACACCACCCGCGAGCGCACGTACGAGGAGGTCCTCCCCTGGGACCACCTCGACTCCGGCCTCGACAAGGACTGGCTCTGGGAGGACTGGCAGGACTCCCTCGACGAGACCGAGGTCGAGGACTGCCGCTGGACCCCGTGCTTCGACTGCGGCGTGTGCCCGCAGATGGACACGAGCATCCAGATCGGCCCGACCGGCAAGAAGCTGCTGCCGCTGACGGTCAAGAAGACCCCTGTGACCAGCTGAACCAGCGGCTGAGCCGCACGGTCACGGCTGTGCCCCCGCACCTCCTTCGAGGCGCGGGGGCACAGCGCGTTCCGCGCCGCCGGTGCCGGGCGCTGGGGCTCGACCGTGTGGTGTTCGGTCGCTGCGTACGATTTCTTGGCAGTGTCAGCGTCGCAGTTCGGAAACGGGGGGAACGGGGTGCCGGTGACGGCGTCTCAGTAGGCATGGACCTTCAGAAGGGGCTCCCGGCGGAGCCGGGGGCGCGGTCGGTGTGGCAGCCGGGACCCGAGCGGGTGGCCGAGGTGGGCGCTGAGCCTGTGGCGTTGGCGAAGGCCGTTCCTGAGCCTGCCCCGCGGGCCGAGGGGTGTCTCGTGGTGGCCCTGCGGATGCCGGTGCGGATCGTGGTCCTGGTGCTCGTGGTGCCGGTGCGGATCGTGTGGGACGCCCTTGTGGTGTGCGGGCGGTTCGTGTACGACCTCGCGCTGCGGCCGGTGGGGCGGGCGCTCGCCTGGGCCGGGCGGGGGATCGGTGCCGTCCTCGGCTTCGTCGGCAAGGCCCTCTTCGTCTGGCCCTGGGTGGCCCTGTGGCGGTACGTGGTCGAGCCGCTCGGGCTCGGGCTCCTCTGGCTGGGGCGCGTGCTGATCGTCGTACCGGCCCAGTGGGCGTACCGGTGGGTGCTCACGCCGATCGGGCACGCGCTCGCCTGGCTGGGGCGGGTGCTCGTGGTCGTGCCCGCGCAGTGGCTGTACGCGTACGTCCTGACGCCCCTGGGGCACGGCATCGCCTGGCTCGCGCGGGGCGTGTGGTGGGTGCTGCGGGGCATCGGGATCGTCGTCGGCACACTCTTGCGGTGGATCTTCGTGGAGCCCGTCGTCGCCCTGTGGCGCTGGGTGCTCGCGCCCATCGGCCGGGCCGTCGCCTTCGTCGCGCGGGAGGTCGGGGACGCGCTCGGACACGCCTGGCGGATCGCCGGGCGCATATCGCGGGCCGTGTGGGGCGTCCTCGGCCGCCTGCTCAAATTGATCTTCGTGGAGCCGGTGCGCTGGGTGTACCGGACCCTCCTCACACCGGTCGGGCACGCCGTGCGTGACGCGGTGTGGCACCCGGTCAGGCGGGGCGCCCGGGCCGTGGGCCACGTCACCCGGCAGGCGCTCGGCTCCGTACGCGAGAGCGTGCGGGAGGCCCGGGCGGACTTCCGGCGGCTGCTGTTCGGCGCGTCCCGGGAGAGGGTGCCGGTGACCAGCGGCTCCGAGGCCCGGCGGGAACCCGGAGAGGCGAAGCGCGTACTCTAGAGCAAAGGGTCCGGCGTGAAATGTCCCCGTCGACGCGGGGGGTGATCCCGCCGACACCGGGCGAGCGCCAGCCCGGACGCGGCCCCGCCCATGCGGGGCAGCGTCACAGACCGCGTACACGAGGAGAAGTTCCCCTGGGCAAGCGACAGCCCGAAGGCCCGCCGCCCGCACCCGCGGTGCAGCGCATCCGCCTGCGCTACACCAAGCGCGGCCGCCTCCGGTTCACCAGCCACCGTGACTTCCAGCGCGCCTTCGAGCGGGCGCTGCGCCGCGCCGATGTGCCCATGGCGTACTCGGCGGGCTTCACCCCGCACCCGAAGGTGTCGTACGCCAATGCCGCACCCACCGGCACGGGCAGCGAGGCCGAGTATCTGGAGATCGCGCTCACCGCGCCCCGCGACCCGCAGACGCTGCGGACGCTGCTCAACGAGTCGCTGCCTGCCGGGCTCGACATCACGGACGCCGTCGAGGCCCGCACCTCCGGGCTCGCCGACCGGCTCACCGCCTCCGTGTGGGAGCTGCGCCTCGACGGCGTGGAGAGCACCGACGCCGAGCGGGCCGCCGCCGCCTTCCGCGCCGCCGAGACCGTCGAGGTCCAGCGCCGTACGAAGAACGGGATGCGCACGTTCGACGCCCGCGCCGCCGTCGTGAGCCTGGACGCCCTCGGCCCGGAGGCGCGCGCCTCCGTCGCTGATAGGCCGACCGACAAGCCCTGTGCGATACTGCGGCTGGTTGTACGGCACGTGACACCTGCCGTCCGACCCGACGACGTCCTGTCCGGTCTCCGAGCTGTGGCCGACCTGGCGCCGCCGGTCCCCGCAGCGGTGACCAGGCTGGCGCAGGGGCTTTTCGATGAAGAGACCGGCACGGTGACCGACCCGCTCGCGCCAGACCGCGAGGCAGTCACGGCCGCCCCGGCCGATGGGCAGACCCGTTCCGATGGGCGCACCCGTTCAGGGGTCGCCGAAGCTGCCGCCGCGACGGCGCCGGTGCCGGAAGGTCCCGCGTAGGGGCGCTCGCCGAGCACACCGCAGCGCCACCCTCGTACTCGGGAGCCACCTGGGTCGGGCGGCGCACTGACCAGAAGACTTTCGCCAGGCCGTCCGCCAGGAGCGTACGGAACCGGCGAGACAAGACATAGACAGCTCCCGTGCGGCGCCCACGCCCTCGGATGGCGGCCCCACGCGACAGGCGAGGGCCGCGGGTACGTCCGGCTTACGGCGCGGCGCCCGGGAGCGTGACGGGAGAACCGCCCGCATGCTTGAGCCGAACGACCCCACTGAGGGCTCGCAGAACAGCAGCACCCCCAGCGACACGCTGCCGCCGCGCCGTCGGCGCCGCGCCGCGTCGCGCCCCGCGGGACCGCCCGCGGGCACCGCCACGGACGCCGCGCCGGCCATACCGGCCGCCCCCGCCGCCGTGAACGCCGGATACACCGAAGACACCGTAGGAACCGTAGAGACCGAAGAGACCGACGAAGAGCTGTCGGCCGCCGAGGTCGCTGAGGCCCCCGAGGCCCCCCAGGCCACTGAGGCC
>NZ_JBWKJZ010000006.1:0-336610 GCF_056431945.1 Streptomyces sp. NPDC045778 | reverse complement strand
GCCGTTGAGGCGGCGCCTGTGGCGCGTACGCGTCGGCGTGCGACGCGGCGTGCGTCGGCTCCGGCCGGTGCGCCCAAGGGTGCCGAGGAGGCTCCGCGGGAGGCCGCCGCCGAGCAGGCCGAGGCCGTGGAGCCGTCGGTCGCCGAGACCGCCGAGACCGCTGAGGCCGTTGAGGCGGCGCCTGTGGCGCGTACGCGTCGGCGTGCGACGCGGCGTGCGTCGGCTCCGGCCGGTGCGCCCAAGGGTGCCGAGGAGGCTCCGCAGGAGGCCGCCGCCGAGGCGCCCGCAGCCGCCGCCGAGCCGGTCGCCGCCGAGTCCGCCGCCGGGCCGGAGGCCGAGGCCGCGCCCCGCCGCAGCCGCCGCCGCGCCACCCGTGGCGTGACCGCGCCCGCCGCCGAGGCGCAGGCGCCGGCCGAGCAGCCCGCCGCCGCGGAGGAGCCCAAGGCCGCCGCCGAGCCTGAGGCCGGTGCTGAGGCCGAGGCCGCGCCGCGTCGCAGCCGCCGCCGCGCCACCCGTGCCGTCTCCGCGCCCGCCGCCGAGCCGCAGGCCGAGGAGACCGCCGACGTGGCGGACACCACCACCACCGCCGCCGAGCCGGAGGCCGAGGCCCCGCAGGCCGAGACCGAGGCGCCCCGCCGCGCCCGCCGCCGCGCCACCCGTGCCGCCGCCGCGCCCGCCGCCGACGCGAAGCCCGCGGAGGAGCCCACGCCCGCCGCCGAGGCCCCGCAGGCCGCCGACGATGCCGAGGCCGCCCCGCGCGCCCGTGCCCGCCGCCGCGCCACCCGCAAGGCCGCGGCCGGGTTCACCGCGCCGCCCGCCGCTGCGCGTGCGAAGGGTGAGGACGAGGCCGGTCAGCGGCCCGCGCGTCCCTCCGTCGCCGTGTTCCAGGCGCCGGTGTTCACCGAGCCGATGTTCCAGACCCCGGAGCGCGCCGCCGCCGCTGCCGCCGCCGAGGCGGCCGAGGCCCAGAGCGCGCCGCCCGTCGCCGACGAGGAGTCGGGCCCGCGCCGTCGCCGTCGTCGCCGCGCCGCCGACGAGCAGCCCGCCGAGGCCGCCGCGCCCGCCGAGGCCGTGGAGGCCCCGCAGGCCCCCGAGGCCGAGGAGCCCCAGGACGCCGACGCCGAGGCCGAGGGCCCCGACGCCGCCGAGGGCGAGGAGGGCGGCGAGCGCCAGGGCCGCCGTCGCCGCCGCGGTGGCCGTCGCCGCCGCCGCGGTGAGTCCGCCGACGGCGCCGACGCCGACGCCGACGAGAGCGCAGACAGCGCCGCCGTCGCCGCCGAGCAGGCGGAGCAGGACGCCGAGGACACCGCCGAGCAGTCCGCAGAGGACGCCGAGGACGCCGAGGAGTCCGACGAGGCCGACGGCCCCACCGGGTCCAGCAGCAGCCGCCGTCGCAGGCGCCGCCGTCGCCGCGCCGGTGACGCCGCCGAGTCCGAGCCGGGCGAGGGCGACCCGGAGCGCACGGTCGTGAAGGTCCGCGAGCCGCGCAAGAAGTCCGCGGACGACGGCACGCCGAGCGACGAGGTGCAGTCCATCAAGGGCTCGACCCGTCTGGAGGCGAAGAAGCAGCGCCGCCGCGAGGGCCGCGAGCAGGGCCGCCGCCGGGTGCCGATCATCACCGAGGCCGAGTTCCTGGCCCGCCGCGAGGCGGTCAACCGCGAGATGATCGTCCGTCAGAACGGCGACCGCACCCAGATCGGCGTCCTCGAGGACAACGTGCTCGTCGAGCACTACGTCAACAAGGAGCAGTCGACGTCGTACGTCGGCAACGTCTACCTGGGCAAGGTGCAGAACGTCCTGCCGTCGATGGAGGCCGCCTTCATCGACATCGGCAAGGGCCGCAACGCCGTCCTGTACGCCGGTGAGGTCAACTTCGAGGCGCTCGGCATGGCCAACGGGCCGCGCCGCATCGAGTCCGCCCTGAAGTCCGGCCAGTCCGTGCTCGTGCAGGTCACCAAGGACCCGATCGGCCACAAGGGCGCCCGCCTGACCAGCCAGGTCTCGCTGCCCGGCCGCTACCTGGTCTACGTGCCCGAGGGCTCGATGACCGGCATCAGCCGCAAGCTGCCCGACACCGAGCGCGCGCGTCTGAAGTCCATCCTCAAGAAGATCGTCCCCGAGGACGCGGGCGTGATCGTGCGCACCGCCGCCGAGGGCGCGAGCGAGGACGAGCTGCGCCGCGACGTCGAGCGGCTCCAGGCGCAGTGGGAGGACATCCTCAAGAAGTCGAAGATGACCACGACCAGCTCGCCCAGCCTGCTGTACGGCGAGCCGGACATGACCGTCCGCGTGGTCCGCGACATCTTCAACGAGGACTTCTCGAAGGTCATCATCAGCGGTGACGAGGCCTGGCAGACGATCCACGGGTACGTCTCCCACGTCGCGCCCGACCTCGCCGACCGCCTCCAGCGGTGGACGTCCGAGGTCGACGTCTTCGCGACGTACCGGATCGACGAGCAGCTCGCGAAGGCGCTCGACCGCAAGGTCTGGCTGCCGAGCGGTGGTTCGCTGGTGATCGACAAGACCGAGGCCATGGTCGTGATCGATGTCAACACCGGCAAGTTCACCGGCCAGGGCGGCAACCTCGAAGAGACCGTGACCAGGAACAACCTGGAGGCGGCCGAGGAGATCGTGCGCCAGCTGCGCCTCCGGGACCTGGGCGGCATCGTCGTCATCGACTTCATCGACATGGTCCTGGAGTCCAACCGCGACCTGGTCCTCAGGCGGATGCTGGAGTGCCTGGGCCGCGACCGTACGAAGCACCAGGTCGCCGAGGTGACCTCGCTGGGCCTCGTGCAGATGACCCGCAAGCGCGTGGGCCAGGGCCTGCTGGAGTCCTTCTCCGAGACCTGTGTCCACTGCAACGGCCGCGGTGTGATCGTGCACATGGACCAGGCGACGTCCACCGGTGGCGGCGGCAAGCGCAAGAAGCGCGGCCGCGGCGGTGCCGAGCACACGCACGAGGCCCCCGCGACCGTCGAGACCGAGTCCGAGACCGACACCGAGACCGCGGCCGAGGTCGAGGCGGAGGCCGCCGCGCCGGTGGCCCTGCCCGAGCCCGACTTCGCGGTGGACGAGGAGCTGTACAGCAGCGCCGCCGAGGCCGAGGCGGCCGCGGCGTCCCGGGGCCGTTCGCGGCGCCGGGCCACGCGCCGCGCGTCGGCTCCGGCGGGCGCGCCGCAGTCGGAGCAGGCCCCTGAGGCCTCCTCCGCGTCCGCGTGGGCCGATGAGCCCGAGGCCGAGCGGCCGGAGTCCGGCAGGAAGGCGAAGAGGGCGAAGTCCGGCTCGGCGAAGGCACGTGCGGAGAAGGCCGAGCCCACCAGGGCAGAGCCCGCCCCGTCCGAGCCCGCCCCGTCCGAGCCCGCCCCGGCGGAGCCCGCCAAGGCCGAGACCGCCCAGGCCGAGCCCGCCAAGGCGGCGCCCGCCGAGGCCGCCCCGGTGGCCGAGGCCCCGGCGCCCGCCACCGAGGACGACGCCGCGCCCAAGGGGCGTACGCGGCGCCGCGCGACCCGCAAGGCGTCGGCTCCGGCCGGTTCGCCGAAGGCCGCGGCTGACGCCGAGGTGATCGTCACGGAGGCCGCCAAGCAGGAGCCGGCGGCTCCGGCCGAGCAGGAGCCGGTGGCCGCTGCCGCCGAGCCCGTCGCGGAGCCGGTCGCGGAGGCCGTGTCCGAGCCCGTCGCCGAGGCCCCGGCCCGGCCGCGCCGCCGTGCCGTCCGCAAGGCGACCGCGCCGACCGCGTCGGAGGACGCGGCCGTGGTGGTCCTGCCCGCGGCGGACAAGCCGGTGGAGAAGGCCGAGAAGCCCGGCAAGGCCGAGAAGGCTGAGAAGGTCGAGAAGGCCGACGCCGCTGACAAGGCCCCCGAGGCCCCGTCCGCGACCGCCGACGAGGCGGCCACGGAAGCGGCCGAGGACGGGACCGAGGCCAAGGCCGCCAAGAAGACGGCCCGCAAGACGGCCAAGAAGGCCACCGCCAAGAAGGCCGCCACCAAGAAGACGGCGGCCACGAAGACGACGGCGGCCAAGAAGACCGCGGCCAAGAAGACGACCGCGAAGAAGGCGACGGCGAAGAAGACGACGGCCAAGAAGGCGGCGAAGAAGACCACCGCCAAGAAGGCCGCGACGGCCGAGCAGCCGTCGTCGTCCGCCGTCCCGGCCGACGCGAGCTGACCCGCGAGGGCGCAGCGACCGCGGAGGTCAGCGGCTCAGGGCCCCCGCCCGGCGATCACGCCGGGCGGGGGCTTCCGCGTTCCCGCGTGCCACCGTCACTCATCCGTTGCCGATATCGCCTTTTCGGCCCGCACTTGGTGCCGGAGCCGGATACCTGTAAGACTCACCCGGTCCGTTGAGCAAGGGGAGGGATGGACATGACGGGAGCACGCCCACGAGGGATACGCCTGAGAGGAACGGGGCGCCACCGAGCGGTACGGCCCGCCAAGGGAGGCCGCCAGGCCGCCGCGCTCGCCACGGTCCTCTCGGCCGCCACCCTGCCGGCCGCGGCCACCGCCACCGCCGCGCCCGCCGCGACGCCCGCCTGGCCCGAGGGCCCGGTCTTCAACGACCCGCTGGGCACCGTCGACCAGCAGCACGCGATCCGCACCCGGCTCATCGAGCTGACCGACGCGGCCGTGAAGGGCTCGACCATCAAGGTCGCCGTCTACCACGTGTGGGAGGCACCCATAGTCGATGCGCTCGTCGCCGCCCACAAGCGCGGCGTCGACGTGCAGGTCCTGCTCGACTCGACCAGCAAGACGGACCGCCCGGACAACACCGCGTACGCCCAGCTCGTGCGCGAGCTGGGCGCCAACCGGACCAAGTCGTCCTTCGTGACGCTCTGCCCGCCGAACAAGTCGTGCCTCGGCGACCCGAAGTACGGCAAATCGATCATGCACAACAAGTTCTGGCTGTTCTCCGAGGTCAAGGGGGCCCGGGACGTCGTCGTGCAGACGACGTCGAACTCGACCCCGTCGGCGCACACCAAGTTCTTCAACGACGCGCTGCTGCTGCCGGACAACCCGGCCATGTACGACGCGTTCTCCGAGTACTTCACCGACATGGTCGGCAGGAACTGGGAGGCCTGGGACTACCGCACGGTCAGCAGCGGCCGCTACAAGGCGTACTTCTTCCCGCGCGTCGGCACGGTGAACGAGACCGACACCATGTACTCGGTCCTGAACAACGTCTCGTGCACGTACAAGGACGCGAGCGGCGTCAAGCGCAGCACCAAGGTCCGCGCCTCCATCTTCAAGATCACGCGCAAGCAGATCGCCGACAAGCTGGTCTCCCTCCAGAAGGCGGGCTGCGCCGTCGAGCTGGTGTACGCCGAGACGGACAGCGCCAAGAGCCAGAACGGCAAGCCCGGCACCTGGGAGGGCCTGCACAAGCCGGGCGGCCCGGCGCTGCGCTGCTACAACGACGACCGGGACCCGCTCAGGCCCGGCCAGAAGCTGATCACGCCGTACATCATCCACAGCAAGTACGTGCTGATCGACGGCAAGTACGACGGCAAGATCAAGAAGGTGTCCTTCACCGGCTCGCAGAACTACACCGCGCCCGCCCTGCGCGAGAACGACGAGCTGATCGTCAAGGTCGACGACGACTCCGTGCACAACACCTACCTCAAGCACTTCAACCGCGTGAAGAAGGTGGCGTGGCCCGGCACCAAGGACAAGACGGACCTGTGCCGGGGCGTGAAGCCGCTGCCGCCGGACGGTGAGAAGCCGCCGCACTAGGGGCGCGGGTCACAGGGGACGAGGCCCGGTTTGACCCGTACGGGTGGGCCCCGTAATCTTGACCGTCGGCGTGTCCATAGGTACGCCCATCCTCGTAAACCTTCTTCCTCCCGGGAATTTCCCAGAGATGTCCGGGAGAGGCCGATCGCGCTGTCGCGCCGGACGGCTGGACTGCGGGGATACCGTTCCGAGCGAGAGAGAGATCCGCGTGTACGCCATCGTGCGCAGCGGTGGTCGCCAGCACAAGGTTGCTGTCGGCGACATCGTTGAGGTTGACAAGATTTCCACTGCCAAGGTTGGCGACACGGTCGAGCTCTCGACCCTGCTCGTTGTCGACGGCGAGTCCGTGACCAGCGACCCGTGGGTCCTGGCCGGCATCAAGGTCACGGCCGAGGTCGTGGACCACCACAAGGGCCAGAAGATCGACATTCTGCGCTACAAGAACAAGACCGGCTACCGCCGTCGCCAGGGTCACCGTCAGCAGTACACGGCGATCAAGGTCACCGGTATCCCCACGGCTGCGAAGTAAGGGACTGAGACAAGATGGCACACAAGAAGGGCGCATCGTCCACCCGGAACGGTCGCGACTCCAATGCTCAGCGGCTCGGCGTGAAGCGCTTCGGCGGTCAGCTCGTCAACGCCGGTGAGATCCTGGTCCGCCAGCGCGGCACCCACTTCCACCCGGGCTCGGGCGTCGGCCGCGGCAAGGACGACACCCTGTTCGCCCTGGACGCCGGCGCGGTGGAGTTCGGTACCCACCGCGGCCGCAAGGTCGTGAACATCGTCCCGGTCGCCTGAACGGCACTCTGACCGGAACTTTCGCGAGGCGGACCTCACTTCCCTGCCGGGAAGCGGGTCCGCCTTTCGCGTGTTTTGAATAGACACAGCAAGCTACACACCCCGTACGTCTCTGGAGGCACCGAACCATGACCACCTTCGTGGACCGCGTCGAGCTGCACGTCGCCGCGGGTAACGGAGGCCACGGCTGTGCCTCCGTCCACCGTGAGAAGTTCAAGCCGCTCGGCGGCCCGGACGGCGGCAACGGCGGCCGTGGCGGCGATGTGATCCTGGTCGTCGACCAGTCGGTCACCACCCTGCTCGACTACCACCACAGCCCGCACCGCAAGGCCACCAACGGCAAGCCCGGCGAGGGCGGCAACCGCTCCGGCAAGGACGGCCAGGACCTGGTCCTGCCGGTGCCGGACGGCACGGTCGTCCTGGACAAGCAGGGCAACGTCCTGGCGGACCTCGTCGGCCACGGCACCTCCTACGTCGCCGCCCAGGGCGGCCGCGGCGGGCTCGGCAACGCGGCGCTCGCCTCCGCCCGGCGCAAGGCCCCCGGCTTCGCGCTGCTCGGCGAGCCCGGTGACGCGGGCGACGTGGTCCTGGAGCTGAAGACGGTCGCCGACGTGGCGCTCGTCGGCTACCCGAGCGCGGGCAAGTCCTCGCTGATCTCGGTCCTGTCCGCGGCCAAGCCGAAGATCGCCGACTACCCGTTCACGACGCTCGTGCCGAACCTCGGCGTCGTCACCGCGGGCTCCACCGTCTACACCATCGCCGACGTGCCCGGGCTCATCCCGGGCGCCAGCCAGGGCAAGGGCCTGGGCCTTGAGTTCCTGCGCCACGTCGAGCGGTGCAGCGTGCTCGTGCACGTCCTGGACACCGCGACCCTGGAGTCCGACCGCGACCCGGTCTCGGACCTCGACGTGATCGAGGCCGAGCTGCGGCAGTACGGCGCGGGCCTGGAGAACCGGCCCCGGCTCGTCGTCCTCAACAAGATCGACATCCCCGACGGCCAGGACCTCGCCGACATGGTCAGGCCCGACCTGGAGGAGCGCGGCTACCGCGTCTTCGAGGTCTCCGCCGTCGCCCACAAGGGCCTCAAGGAGCTGTCGTACGCCCTCGCGGAGCTGGTCGCGGAGGCGCGGGCGGCCCAGCCCAAGGAGGAGGCCACGCGCATCGTCATCCGGCCCAAGGCCGTCGACGACGCGGGCTTCACCGTGACGCGCGAGGACGAGGACGGGGAGGTCGTGTACCGCGTGCGCGGCGAGAAGCCGGAGCGCTGGGTCCGCCAGACCGACTTCAACAACGACGAGGCCGTCGGCTACCTCGCCGACCGGCTCAACCGCCTCGGCGTCGAGGACCAGCTGATGAAGGCGGGCGCCCGCGCGGGCGACGGCGTCGCCATCGGCCCCGAGGACGACGCCGTCGTCTTCGACTGGGAGCCGTCGATGTCCGCGGGCGCCGAGATGCTCGGCCGCCGTGGCGAGGACCACCGCTTCGAGGCACCGCGCCCCGCCGCGCAGCGCCGCCGCGACCGCGACGCGGAGCGCGACGAGTCGGAGCGGGAGTTCAACGACTTCAACCCGTTCTGAACGACTGCGACCCGTTCTGGCCGTACGGGATCGTCGTCGCGCCCCTGGGGCACAGCGACGCCTCTGGGGCACAGCGAAGGGGCCCGGAGCGAATCACTCGCTCCGGGCCCCTTCGGCGTACGAAGAGCTACGAAGAGCTACGCGGACTCCAGCTCCTCCGCGGCGGCCTCGGCCGCCTCGGCGGCAGCCTCCTCCGCGGCCTCCTCGCGCTGCGCGGGGATCTCCGCGGCCACCCGGGCGGCGGCGCGCACGCGCCGGGCGTCGGACTTGGCGCACAGCGCCACCGCGGCCGCGTTGAAGCGGACCAGGGAGGGCGGGTCGGAAGGACCGAGCAGGTGCTCCTTCAGCTCGGCGCGCGCCTCGGCGTACACGTCGTGCCGGGGGTCGCGCACGGCGGCCAGGAGCGCGGGCACGCCCTCCGCCTCGGGCGACAGGATGGCCGCGGCGCGCACCGTCGGGAAGCCGGCGCGGAAGTCGGCCTCGCTCAGGCCGGAGGTGTTGGCCACCGCGTACGGCTTCTCGCTGCTCAGCCAGTCGGACACGACCGACGAGACATCGCTGATGAGCAGGTCGGCCTGGTTGAAGCAGGAGAAGATCGCCGGCCGGGACTCGGTGATGATCTGGTGCTCCCACTCCGGCAGGGCCGCCCAGTAGGCGTTCTCCCAGGCGAGGGTCGCCTCGATGATCGCGGCGCGGATGTCGCCGTCCGGCTTGCCCTGGAGCATCATGCGCTCCTGTTCGTCCGCGCCCTTGCGGAACTTCTTCGCCGTGAGGAGGTTCAGCTCCTCGGTGCGGCGGACCAGCTCGGCGTCGGCCTCGGGGCCGGGCCGGGCGCCGGAGCGCCGGGTGTTGGCCTCGCGGATCAGGGCCTTGATGCGCTCGTTGGCGGCGCCCGCGGCCGGGATCTGGGAGCCGGTCATCGGGTGCGGCTTGTAGATCAGGCGCACGCCGGGGTCGGCGAGGAGGTTCCTGACGATGTTCTCGCCCGCGAGGATGACCGAGGTGTTGCCGGGGTTGCCGTCCCAGCCCTCCCAGGTCGGCGCGTACAGGACGGTCGTGTACGCCCCGGTGGGCGCGCCCGAGTACGGGCGGATCGGCGACAGCTGCGGACGGCCGACCTCGACGACGTCCTTGTCGTCCACGCCGATGTCGGCGAGCTGGTAGCGCTCGCGCGCGGCGGGACCGGCGACCCACACCTCGTCGTACGCCTTCGCGTACGGGTTGCAGGAGGACAGCTTGTCGCTCTCGCCGTGGTTGATGAAGGCGTGCTTGATCGACGGGATGCGCAGGACCTGCGAGGTCTTCGCGGCGTTCGCCGGGTGCAGGAGCATCTTCAGCGTCGACTGCTCCAGCGAGAACATCGTGGCGACCTTCGGGAAGCAGATGATCGGCACGTCCGTGGAGTCGATCTTCTGCACCATGAAGCGCTCACGGAGCACGATCAGCGGGTTGCCGTCGAGCTGCGAGAGCGTGGAGAGCCACATGTTGGCCTGGTACGCGGACGTGGTGCCGCCGGAGAAGTACATGCCGACCGTCGGCTGGTACTCGGCCAGCCACTGGTCCAGCCACTCCATGACCGCTTCGGTGTTCTTGGCGCGCTTCTTCGGGAGCAGCCAGGTCATGAGGTGGGCGACGCCCGCGCCCACGAGCACCAGGGAGATGCCGAGGCCGACGCCGCCCCAATACGCGTCGGTGGTGGCGGCCGTGAGCAGCAGGCCCAGGGTCGTCGGCACCGAGAACAGGAGCAGGCGGCGCGCGTGCTGGCGGGCCAGAAGGCGCGGCGGCGCGGCGGTGAGGTGCAGCGCGGACGTGTCGATGTTCCGCGTGAGCACCGGGAGCTGGCGGCTGCGGCGGACCATGACGGCGGTGGCCGTGCAGGTGAAGTGCAGCGCGAAGAACACGAGAAGGCCGATGGTCAGCGGCGACTGCTCGGCGAGCGGCTCGATGCCGTCGATGCGCAGCAGGCCGACCAGGATCAGCATGTCCCGCAGCAGCTGCCGGACGATGACGTCGAAGCGGACCTTCCCGAGGAGGGAGAGCAGACCCGGCTGCTTGTACTGCAGGTAGATGTCGAGCGCGAGGTTCGCCGCGGAGGCGGCGATGAACACCGGGACGTACGGGATCAGCGCGGTGGCGAGCTGGGCCGCGAAGAGTGCGAACATCGTCAGCAGCGCGGTGAGCTGCACGATGCGGCGGTTGGCGAGTCCGGCGGAGGGCACGGGCTTGAGCTCCTGGCGGGGGGCGGTCGGACAGGGCGGGGGCGGTACTGAGAGTCCGGACGTGAGGGCGGGGCCTGCTTCAGACGAGGCTCGTCACTCATCCGGATAAGAGGAAGACCCCTGACCGTATGACGCCGGGCGCCTCCGTAGCAATCTTCCGTGATGCTCATCACCGCATATAGGGACAAAAGTCCCCTGGCTGTCCCGGTGCGGTCCACCGGGCGAAACGCCGGGGCGCCGGGCCCCGGTCTTCGCGTAGATTCGCGGGGCAAGCAGCATCGGGATCATTGGGGAAGCGCGTGACCAGACAGGGCGTGGCAGCGGCGCACCGGGTCGTCGTCAAGGTGGGGTCCTCCTCGCTGACCACCGCTTCGGGCGGCCTCGACGCGGACCGCGTTGACGCGCTCGTCGACGTGCTGGCCAAGCACCGAAATCTGGGGGCGGCCCGAAGGGCCTCGGTTGAGGGTGGTGGCGGGAGACGGGCGGGCGGCGGCGAGCACGAGATCGTCCTGGTGTCCTCAGGGGCCATCGCCGCCGGGCTCGCGCCGCTCGGCCTGCGCCGCCGCCCCAAGGACCTGGCCCGCCAGCAGGCCGCGGCCAGCGTCGGCCAGGGCCTGCTCGTGGCCCGCTACACGGCCTCCTTCGCGCGCTACGGCGTCCGCGTCGGCCAGATCCTGCTCACCACCGACGACACCAGCCGCCGCGCCCACCACCGCAACGCCTCGCGCACCCTCGACAAGCTCCTCGCCATGGGCGCCCTGCCGGTGGTCAACGAGAACGACACCGTCGCGACCGACGAGATCCGCTTCGGCGACAACGACCGGCTCGCCGCCCTCGTCGCCCACCTCGTACGCGCCGACCTGCTCGTGCTGCTCTCGGACGTCGACGGCCTGTACGACGGCGACCCCGCGGCCGAGGGCACGGCCCGCGTCGGCGAGGTGCGCGGCCCCGCCGACATCGCGCACGTCAAGATCGGCAGCGCGGGCAAGGCAGGTGTCGGCACCGGCGGCATGGCCACCAAGGTCGAGGCCGCCCGGATCGCGGCCGCCGCGGGTATCCCCGTCGTCCTGACCTCCGCGAGCCACGCCTCGGACGCCCTCGCGGGCCGGGACACGGGCACGTACTTCCACGCCACCGGGCGCCGCTCGGCGGACCGCCTGCTCTGGCTCCAGCACGCCTCCGCGCCCCGGGGCGCCCTCACGCTCGACGACGGGGCCGTGCGCGCGGTCGTCGAGGGCCGCAAGTCGCTCCTGCCCGCGGGCATCGCGGCCGTCGAGGGCGACTTCATCGCGGGCGACCCGGTCGAGCTGCGGGACCCCTCCGGGCGCGCCGTGGCCCGCGGCCTGGTCAACTTCGACGCCAAGGAGCTGCCCCTGCTCTTCGGCCGCTCCACCCGCGACCTGGCCCGCGACCTTGGCCCCGCCTACGAGCGCGAAGTGATCCACCGGGACGACCTGGTGGTCCTGCACCCCTGAACGCGCGCTCGCGCGAACCCCTGTGCGGCCGGCCCCGGTATCCCCGCCCACCCCAGGGGCACCAGCGGAAAACAGGCCGAAAACAGGCGCGAACGCCGTCCCGGGACCGGCCCGCCCGAGGGGAAACTCCGGAAAATCGCCCCGAGGGACCGCTTGTCCTGCTCAACTTTGTGTCAAGGCAGTTCCGCACGACCGTTGCGTAACGACCGTTGCGTATCCGCATGAGGACTGGTTGAAGGAGGCCGTCGTGAGACGAGTGCGCCCAGGGGCGGCGTCCCGCGGGTCGGCTGAGCGCGCCCTGACGAGCGTCGCCGCGGGGGCGACGTACACCGGGGACGCGAGCGAGGACCACGACCGGGAGTCACGCGCGCGGCAGTCGGACGAGAGCCCCAAGGACACGGGCGGCGAGCGCGCCGAGGCGCCGCGCCTGTGGCACGTGACCCTCAGCGTCTCCGGCGCCAGGACCCCGTTGCAGGAGGTCAGGCGGGGCCTCGAACAGCTCGCCCACGACCACCCCTTTCTGCTGACCAGCCGGTACGCCCACGACCACGCGGAGATCCGCTACTGGGAAGAGGCCCGCGACCTGCACGACGCCGCGGCGGTCGCGCTGCGCCTGTGGGGCGAGCACCGGCAGACCGCGCGGCTTCCGCCCTGGGAGATCGTCGGCCTCGAAGTGATCGACCGCGACACCTATCACCAGCGGATCGCGGAGGGGTACGGGCCGCTGCCCGCGACACCCGTCGGCGTCCACCCCTTCTGAGCCCCGGCCGGCCCCCGCTGCCCCTCCGGGACGCGCCCCGCGGCCGGACCGGCGAGGTTACGCACCACTGGTCATTACCGGCCATGTCTCGCGGAGTGGGATACCGGCTGGACGGCCCGGGACGCGCGGTTACCCTGCCCTCATGACCGCCCCGCTCTCCCCGTACGACAACATGTCCCCGGTCGCCCAGGCGGCCTACCGCGCCCGCGCCGCCGCCGCGGGGCTCGCGCCGCTGCCACGGGCCGCGAAGGACGACGCGCTGCTCGCCGTCGCCGACGCCCTCGAAGTGCGCACGGCGGAGATCGTCGAGGCCAACGCCGAGGACGTCGAGCGCGCCCGCGCCGCCGGGACCAGCGAGGCGATCGTCGACCGGCTCACGCTCACGCCCGAGCGCGTGCGGGCCATCGCCGCGGACGTGCGGGACGTCGCCGCGCTGCCCGACCCCGTCGGCGAGGTCGTGCGCGGCTCCACGCTGCCCAACGGCATCGACCTGCGCCAGGTCCGCGTCCCCCTCGGCGTCGTCGGCATCATCTACGAGGCCCGCCCGAACGTCACCGTGGACGCCGCGGCCCTCTGCCTGAAGTCCGGCAACGCGGTGCTGCTGCGCGGTTCGTCATCGGCGTACGCCTCCAACACGGCCCTCGTGCGCGTCCTGCGCGACGCCATCGAAGGGGCGTCGCGCAGCGACTCGTGCACGGGTGGTGGTGGGCGACGGGTGGGCGGCGCCGGGCTCCCGGCCGACGCCGTCCAGCTGGTGCCCGGCGAGAGCCGCGAATCCGTCCGCGAGCTGATGCGCGCCCGCGGCCTCGTCGACGTCCTGATCCCGCGCGGCGGCGCCTCGCTGATCAAGACCGTCGTCGAGGAATCCACCGTCCCCGTCATCGAGACCGGCACCGGCAACTGCCACGTGTACGTCGACAAGGACGCCGACCTCGACACGGCCGTCGAGATCCTCATCAACTCCAAGGCGCACCGCGTCAGCGTGTGCAACGCCGCCGAGACCCTCCTCGTGCACGCGGGCATCGCCGACGCCTTCCTGCCGCGCGCCCTCGACGCGCTCGCCGATGCGGGCGTGACCGTGCACGCCGACGAGCGGGTCCAGGCGTACGCCCCCGGCTCCAAGGCCACCGTCGTACCGGCGACCGCAGAGGACTGGGAGACCGAGTACCTCTCGTACGACATCGCGGCCGCCGTCGTCGACTCCCTGGAGCAGGCCGTCGAGCACATCCGGCTGTGGACCTCCGGGCACACCGAGGCCATCGTCACCACCTCGCAGCAGGCCGCCCGCCGGTTCACGCAGCTCGTGGACTCCACGACGGTCGCCGTGAACGCCTCCACGCGGTTCACCGACGGCGGCCAGTTCGGATTCGGCGCCGAGATCGGCATCTCCACGCAGAAGCTGCACGCCCGGGGCCCCATGGGCCTGCCCGAACTGACCTCGACGAAGTACATCGTGACCGGCGACGGACACGTGCGCTGAGGCGTCCGCGGGCCCGGCCGGCGGACGGGGGCGTTCGCGGTCACACCCGCTGAATTCCCTTTCCGTCTGCCCAAATCCACCCCTCCAGGTCTACGCTGGACGCGTGCCGGAGGACGTGGGGGGCACGCCGTTCCCAGGCGGCGAGGAGCCCGACGACGACCGCGACCACGGGGGTGCGGACGACGAGTTCGCCTCCGTGGTCTTCGACGAGGACTTCGTGCGGGCCGCGCGGATCCACGAACCCACCGCCGTGGAGCGCCTCCTGGCCGCCGCCCAGGCCCGCGCCGACGCCGAGGCCCGCCGCGGCCGCGCCCGCCGCTCCGGCTCCGACGCCCGGGACGGGGCGGACGACGACTTCGACGACTACGCCTACGACGGATACGGCCCGGACGACGGCGTCTTCGGCCCCGGCCGTGAGGGTGGCCCCTTCGACGACTCCGACGACTCCGACGACTTCGACGACTTCGACGACGCGACCCTCCTTGAGGACGGCCGCGGGCGCTACGGCCGCCGCGGCGGCAAGGTCCGCTGGCACCGCCCCGTCGCCTGGATGCTGGCCCTCCTGATGGGCATAGGCATGGTGGCCTTCGCCTTCGCCGCGGTGTACCGGGGCGCGTCGTCCGGCCGCCAGGACCGCATACCCCCGCCCGCGAGCACCGAGGTCGAGCAGCCCAGGGGCGCGGGCGAGGCGGGCGGCCCCTCCGCGTCGGCGGAGTTCGGCCAGCCCGCCGTACCGGCCGAGCCGCGCAGGCCCTGACACCGCCCCGCGAACCCCCGCCCCAGCTCGGCGAACGCGCTGACACAGCACGTGAGGCGTTGTCAGAACTTGTCGTGTACCAGGGCGTTTATCGCGCGTCCCGGAGACCTACCCTGAAGGTATGGGCGGGCCAGGAGAACCACCTGCGGGGACACCCGAGGGCGCTCCCGGAGGTGAGGACGAGTACCGATCCGTCGTCTTCGACGAGTCGTTCATACGCGCTGCGCGATTACAGGAGTTCTCCGCGCGCGAGCGCATGGGCGACCACGCGCGCGCCGTACGCCGCAGGCCGAACCCGCACCGGCGGCTCTCCCGGCAAGTGGTGGTCCTCGTCGTCCTGATCGCCGTCGCCTTCGGCACCGCCATCTACATGGGCGTGCGCCACCCGTACGAGACCCCCGTGGCCCGCCGCCCCGAGCCGCTGCGCATGACCGTCGTCCCGCTCGCCCCGCAGGGCCGCGTGCCCGGCTCCGAGGAGGTGGCCGAGCTGTTCGCGAAGAGCCCGGCCGCGCAGTTCGGCGTCGGCGCGAGCGGCATCGCGCTGCCCGCCGCCCGGCGCACCGCGCACTTCTCCGAGGACCAGGTCGTCGCCGCGCTCGCCACCGCCAAGGACTACCTCGTCGAGTCCTCGCTCGACCCGGACGTGCTCAGCGGCCGTGCCGTCCGCTCCGCCCGGGTGCTGCTCGACCCCGCTCAACTCGACCAGTTCGACCGCAGCTTCGACCACCCGGCCGCCGACGGGCGGCACGCGTCCACCGGCTGGCTGGTGCGGTTCGACCCGGCGAAGACCGCGCTCGCCGACCCGGGGGTGCGGGTGAACGGCTCGCTGCGCGCCACCGAGACCGACAAGGAGACCCTCGAAGTGGCCTCCGACCACACCTTCGTCTACGCGCTGCGGCCCGCGGGCGCCGGACGCCACGCGCGCGCCTCCCTGTTCACCGTCCGCCGTGAGCTGCTCTTCCGCTTCGACCGCGACGACCTGCGCATGCACCAGACCGAGCTGCTGGTGTCGTACGTCCAGGCCGGGCCGCTGACCTGCGCCGCCGACACCACGCGCCGGCTGCGGCCGCTGCTCGCGGGCCAGAAGGCGACGCCGGGCGGCCCCGCGGGCACCGACCCGTACGCGACGGGCCGGGCCACGGCGCTGTGCGGGACCCTGGCGGGGGCGGCCCAGCCCAGGGTGTAGCTCCCGCCCCGCGGCCTCGGGGTTCGGGGGACCGGGGCTACTTTCCGTCGGGCCCCGCGGAGGGCCCGTCCCCGCCGGAGCGGTCGGAGGGACCGCTGCCGCCCTGCCCCGTGAACCGGCCGCGCAGCTTGCCGCCGAGGTCGCCCGCGCCGCCCGCGATGTCCGTGACCAGCTTCATCAGCGGGTCCTTGCTGCCCCGCACGCTCTCCGCGTACGACGACGCCGACTGCCGGAAGGAGTCGCTGACGGAGGTGTCCTTGTCCTCATCGCGGCGCGGGTAGTGCCCGTCCATGAGGCGCTGGTAGTCGCGGGTCGCGGCCCACTTCTTCAGCTCGGCGGCGCGCACGGTGGTGAAGGGGTGGGAGCGCGGCAGCACGTTCAGGATCTTCAGGACGGAGTCGCGCAGGTCGCCGCCCGCCTCGTACTCCTCGGCCTGCTCCAGGAACGCGTCCACGTTCATCTCGTGCAGGTGGTTGCCGCCGGCGATCTTCATCAGGCCGCGCATGGACGCTTGCAGGTCCTGGCCGACGAGCAGGCCCGCGCGGTCCGCGGACAGCTCCGACTTGCGGAACCACTCGCGCAGCGCGGTCACGATCGCCATGATCGCCACATTGCCGAGCGGGATCCACGCGACCTTCAGGGCGAGGTTCGTCAGGAACAGCAGGATCGTGCGGTACACGGAGTGGCCCGACAGGGCGTGGCCCACCTCGTGGCCCACGACCGCGCGCATCTCCTCCTCGTCGAGCAGCTCGACGAGGCCGGTGGTGACCACGATGATCGGCTCGTCGAGGCCGATGCACATCGCGTTCGGCTTCGGGTCCTGCGTGACGTACATCGGCGGGACCTTCTCCAGGTCCAGGATGTAACAGGCGTCCCGCAGCATGACGTTGAGGTGCGCGAACTGGGCGTCGGACACGCGCACGGAGTCCGAGAGGAACAGCAGCCGGAGGCTGCGCTCGGGCAGCAGCCCGCTGAGCGCCTTGAAGACCGTGTCGAAGCCGCTGAGCTTGCGCAGGGCCACCAGGGCCGAGCGGTCCGCCGGGTGCTCGTACGCCCGCGACGAGATGCCGGGGAAGCGCCTGCGCTGCCGGCTCGGCACGCTCTCCTGCCCGCCGTCCGTGCCGTCGTGATTGCCGTTGGTCATGCCGCAGCCCCCATGTCGTGTCCGCGTGGCGGATCCACGTGCCGGATCCGCGTGTCGTGTCTGCGCATCGGATCCGCGTGTCGTGTCCGCGTGTCGAATCCGCAGTCGTGCCCCCGAGACGGACCCCAGCCTAGGCGGAGATACCGTGACAGGGCAGCGCACAGAAGGAGCCATCCGCCATGGAGCACATCTCTCCCGCCGACGCCCTCACCCTGGCCGCCCACGCGGCCGACAAGCAGGGCCCGGGCAACCTGCTTCGCGTCGTACTGATCGTGATGGTCATCGGCTGTGTCCTGGTGGGCTGGCTGCTCCTGCGGGGTTACCGGAAGTGACGGGAGCGGGGGACCCCGGCAGGGCGGCGTGGTCGCGTCCGCGCGCCCCGCATACGATGTGCCCAAGTCTTTACCCCGATCCCACACCGGATAGGTCCTGCTGACGATGAGCCTCCACGCCACCGCCGCCCAGTTGGTCACCCTCGCCTCCTCCGAAGGTGAGCACGTCGATGAGCACGCGAGCATCAGCCCCTACGTGACCGGCGGCGGCGCCTTCGTCGTGCTGCTCCTGCTGCTGTGGATCACCACGCGCTTCAACCGCGACCGCTGAGCCCCGCGGCCCGGGGCCGTACGCCTGGAACCCGGGTCGCCCGGCCGGGCCGGTAGTGTCTGCACGCATGGGAGAGCAGGACATGCCGGCCGGCCCGCGGGGCGGACCTGGCACAGGCCCGGCGAGCGCCGCCAAGCGCCGTCTGGGCGTCATGGGTGGGACGTTCGATCCGATCCACCACGGACACCTGGTGGCGGCCAGTGAGGTCGCCGCCCAGTTCCACCTCGACGAGGTCGTGTTCGTACCGACCGGGCAGCCGTGGCAGAAGAGCCACAAGCAGGTCTCGCCCGCCGAGGACCGCTATCTGATGACGGTCATCGCGACCGCGGAGAACCCGCAGTTCTCGGTCAGCCGCATCGACATCGACCGCGGCGGCGCCACGTACACCACGGACACCCTGCGCGACCTGCGTCGCCTCAACCCCGACACGGACCTGTTCTTCATCACGGGCGCCGACGCGCTCGGTCAGATCCTCACCTGGCGGGACACCGAAGAGCTGTTCTCGCTGGCCCACTTCATCGGCGTCACACGCCCCGGCCACACCCTGGCCGACCCCGGCCTGCCCGAAGGCGGCGTCTCGCTGGTGGAGGTGCCCGCGCTCGCGATCTCCTCCACCGACTGCCGCTCCCGGGTCGCCAAGGGGGAGCCCGTCTGGTACCTGGTGCCGGACGGCGTGGTGCGTTATATCGACAAGCGCGAGCTGTACCGCGGCGAGTGAGCCGAGAGGGGCACCGGTGAACGACCGACAGTACGACCCGTACGGCGGCGAGTACGAGGGTGACGCGGCGGCTCAGTACGAGGTCGTCGGGTACGACGAGTACGGCCGGCCGGTCTACCAACTGGTGCCCCGGCAGGCGCCGGCCCCCTCGTACGACACGTATGCCGCGCAGCCCCAGGCCCAGCCGCAGCCGCAGCCGCAGCCGCAAGGCTATGGCTATGACACGTACGCGCCGTCGTACGAGGTCCCGTACGGGGCCGGGGAGCAGGCCGGGTGGATCCCGCAGCAACAACAGCCTGAGCAGCGGCCTTCGTGGGATCAGCAGTATCAGGAGCCTCAGCAGTATCAGGAGCCTCAGCAGGGCCAAGAGGCTCAGCAGGGCCAAGGGGCTCAGCAGGGCCAAGGGGCTCAGCAGGGCCAAGAGGCTCAGCAGGGCCAAGGGGCTCAGCAGCCTCAGCATCACCACCAGCCCGACCCCGGACCGGAGCCCTCGGAGCAGCGCGAGTACCACACCGCGCAGTTCTCCTTCATCGAAGAACCGGACGAGGACTCCGAAGACGTCATCGACTGGCTGAAGTTCACCGAGAGCCGTACCGAGCGGCGTGAGGAGGCCAGGCGGCGCGGCCGCTCGCGGATCGTCGCGCTGGTCGTCGTGCTGGCGCTCGCCCTCGTCGGCGGCGTCGGCTATCTGTGGGCCGCGGGCAAGCTGCCAGGACAGTCGGACGACAAGTCCGGCGGCGCGGCCGCCGCGGGACCGCAGAAGCGGGACGTCGTCGTCGTGCACCTGCACAACACCAAGGGCGGCGGCACTTCCACCGTGCTCCTGGTGAACAACACCACCAGCAAGCGCGGCTCCGCCGTCCTGCTGCCCAACGCCCTCGCCCTGACCAGCGACGACGGCACCACGACCACGCTCGGCAAGTCCGTCGACGACGACGGCTCGACCGGCACGCGCGAGGAACTGGACACGCTGCTCGGCACGAAGGTCGAGGGCACCTGGCGCCTCGACACCCCCTACCTCAACAACCTCGTCGAACTCGTCGGCAACATCGACATCGACACCAACACCGACGTGCCGGACCCCAAGGCCAAGCGCAAGGGCGAGGCGCCGCTGGTCAAGAAGGGCGAGCAGCAGACCCTGAGCGGGCCCATGGCCGTCGCCTACGCCACTTACCGCGCGCCGGGCGAGGGCGAGAACGCGCAGCTCACCCGGTTCGGCCAGGTCATGCAGGGCGTGCTGCGCAAGCTGTCGTCCGACCCGCAGGCCGCCACGGTCACCGTGCAGTCGCTCGCGCAGATCCTCGACCCGTCCCTGAAGGAGAAGGACCTCGGCAGCTTCCTCGCCAAGCTCGCCGACCGCGCCAAGGGCGGCGACTACGCGACCACGCTCCTGCCGGTGCGGCAGGACGGCACGCTCACCGAGAAGGCCGGCGCCCAGGTGGTCAAGGACGTGCTCGGCGGCGTCGTGAAGAGCCCGGAGCAGGGCGCGGCGGTGCGCGTCGGCGTGAAGAACGCCACCGGCGCCAAGACCGCCACCGAGAACGCCCGCATCGCCCTCGTCAACGGCGGCTACACCTTCGTCGACGGCGGCACCGGCTCCGCGCCCGCCCCGTCCTCGCAGGTCACCTACGGCGACGCGGACAAGAAGCGGGAGGCGGCGGAGGTCGCCAAGACCCTGGGCCTGCCCGCGAGCGCCGTCCGCAAGGGCGACCCGGCGTCGAACGCGGAGGTGTCCGTGGTGCTCGGCCGGGACTACGGGAGTCGCTGAGGGGTGGGGTCGCCGGAGCCGGGGGCCGAGACCTTCGGGGGCGCTGAGCGGCGGCGCCCGTTCCGCCCGGCTCCGCGAGGGATCGAGTACGGCTCCTGGGGTGATCGAGCACGGCGTTCCCGGGTGATCGAGTACGGCGTCCCCGGGTGATCGAATAATCGCCTGGGGAGCCGTCCGCAGTCCGTGAGACCCTTGACGGGTATTGCCTACCTGAAGGAAAGCTCTCTAGTGACCGCCACGGACCGCTCCACCGAGCTCATCACCGTCGCCGCCCAGGCGGCCGCCGACAAGCTCGCGCACGACATCATCGCGTACGACGTCAGCGACGTGCTGTCGATCACGGACGCCTTCCTGCTCGCCTCCGCGCCCAACGACCGCCAGGTCAAGTCGATCGTCGACGAGATCGAGGAGCGCCTGAACAAGGAGCTGGGCGCCAAGCCGGTGCGCCGCGAGGGCGACCGCGACGCCCGCTGGATCCTCCTCGACTACGTCGACATCGTCGTCCACGTCCAGCACAGCGAGGAGCGCGTCTTCTACGCCCTCGAGCGGCTGTGGAAGGACTGCCCCGAGATCGAGCTGCCCGCCGACGCCAAGGCCTCGCGCGGCAAGGCCGCGGAGCACGCCAAGCTCCAGCAGGCCGCGGAGGAGGCCGAGGAGATGCGTCACCTCGGCGGTGAGCTTCGGTGACCTCCCGCGGCTGCCGCATCATCCTGTGGCGGCACGGTCAGACGTCCTGGAACCTGGAGCGCCGCTTCCAGGGCTCCACGGACATCGAGCTGACCGAGGCCGGTGTCGCCCAGGCCCGGCGCGCCGCGCGGCTGCTCGCCTCGCTGAAGCCGGACGCGATCATCGCGTCCGACCTCAAGCGTGCCGCCGCGACGGCCGCCGAGCTGGCCGCCGTCACGGGCCTCGACGTCACGCACGACGAGGGCCTGCGCGAGACGTACGCGGGGGAGTGGCAGGGCCTCACCCACGAGGAGATCATCGACCGCTTCGGCGAGCAGTACGCCGCCTGGAAGCGCGGCGAGCCGGTGCGCCGCGGCGGCGGCGAACTGGAGACCGAGGTCGCCGACCGTGCCGCCCCGATCGTGCTGCGGCACGCCGAGAAGCTGCCGGAGGACGGCACCCTCGTGGTCGCCAGCCACGGCGGCACGATCCGTACGACCATCGGCCGCCTCCTCGGCCTGGAGTCGCACCACTGGGAAAGCCTGGGCGGGCTCACCAACTGCTGCTGGTCCGTCCTCGGCCGGGGCGCCCGCGGCTGGCGCCTCCTGGAGCACAACGCGGGCACGCTGCCCGAGCCGGTGCTCGGCGACGACGACTAGCCGCAGGTCACGCCCCCGCGGCGGGGTCCGACCACGGATTTCGCGTTTGGGCAGGTGGCAGGCTAAAGTTCTTCTTGTTCGCACCGCGGAGCGGGAAGAACGCAAGGGGCTATAGCTCAGTTGGTAGAGCGCTTGCATGGCATGCAAGAGGTCAGGAGTTCGATTCTCCTTAGCTCCACAATCCCGGTCCCGTCCCCGTCAGGGGGCGGGACTTTTTGCTGCTCGGGTGGGGATTTTCGCTGCCCGAGCGGGGCTTTTCGCTGCTCGCGGACCGATCGCCGCGCGCCGCAGCTCCCGGAGCCGGGCCACTCCCCTGCGGGTGTCCTCGTCGACCGGGGTGTAGGCCACGATCCGGCACTCCGGCATCCCGTTGATGGACAGCGACACCGACGTCATCCGCAGCTCGCCGACCGCCGCGTGCCGGAACGTCTTCACGCGCGGGCCCGGGGGTATGACGTCCCCGCTCGCCCAGAGGTCGGCGAACTCCGGGCTGGCCAGGGAGAGGCCCCGGACGAACTCCTCCCAGGCGGGCTCGCCCACGTGCCGTCCGTACGCCCCGCGCAGTGTCGCCACCATCACCGGCAGCTCCGAGTCCCGGAAGACCAGCGGGCAGTCGCGCCTGGGCACCACGAACAGGGTCCACAGGACATTCGGCACGCCTATGACCTCTGTCTCCGGGACCAGGAACAGGTCTCGGTAGGCGGGGTTGGTGGCGAGGATGTCGTACCGCGTGTTGTAGACCACGGCCGGGTGCGGGTCCAGGGCGTCGATGATGCCCTGGATCTCGGGGCCGACCGCCTCGGCGGCCGCCTCGTGCCGTACCGCGTACGGCACGTCGGCCAGGTGGTACAGGTGCTCGTGCTCCGCCCCGTCCAGGCGCAGGGTGCGGGCCACGGCGTCCAGGACCTGCGCGGAGGCGTTGATGGGGCGGCCCTGCTCCAGCCACGTGTACCACGTCACGCCGACGCCGGAGAGCTGGGCGACCTCCTCACGCCGAAGCCCCGGCGTGCGCCGCCGCGGCCCCGGCGGCATGCCCACGTCGGCCGGGGTCACCCGGGCCCGACGACTGCGCAGAAAGGCGGCCAGCTCGGGGCGGCGCCGGGGTGACGCGGCCGCGGAGGGGGCCGAGGGGGCCGAGGGGGTGGCGGGGGCGCTCGCGTAGGGGATGGTGAGGCCGGGCGCGGGCGCGTCCGCGGTGTCCGCCGTGCCGGGCGCCCGACCGGTGGCCGACCCCCGTGCGGCACCGGTCGGACGCCCCGCACCGCGGACACCGGCGGCCTCCGCCGCGCCCGACACGGCGGCGGCCGAGGTCGCGTGAGCAGTGTCGCCGGGTGGGGTGGCGGGGCTCGGAGCCGTACGGTGCGGAGTCGCGTGGCCCGCGGTCGGGTCGGCCGCAGGGCCGGCCGCCGTCGGGTCGGTCGGGGCCGGGGCGGCCGGGGGCGTGGCGTGCGGTGCGGGGGCCGGAGTCGCTCGGCCGGAGGTGGGGCCCGGCGCCGGGAGGTCCGGCGCGGGGCGTGGTCGCGCCCTGCTCGTCGTGTCCGTCATCGTCACGTCTGTCATCGTCACGTCCCCCATCGTCACGTCCCCCATCGTCACCGCCCGGCCCGGCCTGTGCCAGGTGCTGTCAGTACCAGCATCCGCGGGCTCTCACTACCTGTACCGAACCGTCGCCACGCTCAGGGGCATGACGACCACCACCCCATCGGCACCGAGCCCGGTCTCAACTCCCGCGTCCAGTAAAGCCCCCGGCACTGACAATCGCCCGGGACGCGTCCTCGCGACCGTGCTCGCGGCCCAGTTCATGGCGCTGCTCGACGTGTTCATCGTCAACGTCGCCGCACCCACGATCCGTACCGACCTGCACGCGTCCGGCGCCGGGCTGCAACTGGTGATCGCGGGCTACACGATCACGTACGCCGTCCTCCTCATCACCGGCGCCCGGCTCGGCGAGCGGCTCGGGCACCGGCGCGTCTACATCGCCGGGCTCGCCCTGTTCACCGCCGCATCGCTGGCCTGCGGGCTGAGCCAGAACACCGGGCAACTCATCGCGTTCCGGCTGGTCCAGGGCGCGGGCTCCGCGCTCCTGATCCCGCAGGTCCTGAGCCTCATCCAGCGCACCTTCACCGGCGAGGCCCGGGTGCGGGCCCTCGGCGCGTACTCGGCGGTGCTCGCCACGGGGGCCGCGGCCGGGCAGGTGCTCGGCGGCGTCCTGGTCAGCGCCGACCTGTTCGGCGCCGGCTGGCGCCCGGTGTTCCTCGTGAACGTGCCGGTCGGCCTGGTCCTGCTGGTCCTCGCCGCCCGCGTCCTGCCGGCCGACGGCACGGCCCCGGCCGGGCGCGCCCGCGGCCTCGACCTGCCGGGCCTCGTCCTGCTCGGCGCCGCCGTCTCGCTCTTCACCGTGCCCCTGGTACTCGGCGAGCAGAAGGGCTGGCCGCTGTGGACCTGGCTGTCCCTGGCCGCCTGCGCGGTGCTCTTCGTCCTGTTCTGCGGCTACGAGTCCCGCCTGGCCGGGCGCGGCGGGTCGCCGCTGATCTCGCCGCGCCTGCTGCGCGCCCCGGGCATGGGCGTCGCCGTCGTCCGCCTCGCCGTGATCATGGCGGTCAACGCGGGCTTCCTGTTCGTGCTCACGCTGCACCTGCAAGGGGGGCTCGACTACAGCCCGCTGCGCGCGGGGCTGACGTTCGCGCCGACCGCCATGCTCTTCGGCGCGGTCGGCCTCACCTGGCGGAAGTGGCCGCAGGCCGTCCAACCGGCGCTGGTCCCCTTCGGGTTCACGCTCACGGCGGTGGCGAGCCTCACGATGGGCCTGCTGCTGCGCGACGGCCACGACGTCGGTCTCTGGCTGTACGTGACGTTCGTCGCCGCGGGCACAGGAATGTCGCTCGGCTTCAGCCCGGTCCTCACGCGCGCGTTGGCGACGGTCAAGCCCGAGGACGCGGCCGACGCCAGCGGCCTCCTCGCGACCGTCACCCAGCTCGGCCAGGTGACGGGCGTCGCCGCCTTCGGCGCGCTCTTCCTCGGCCGGCTTGAGTCACAGGGGACTCCTGGGGCGTATTCGTCGGCGGACGCGCTCTTGGTGTGCTCCTACGCGCTCGCCGCGGCGGCCGCCCTCGGGGCCGTGTCCGGACTGGTACGTATGCGTCGCTGACCGGCTCGCCGTGGGCGTGGCAGAATTCGGGGGGCCGGAAGGGGACTGCACCAGTGCGCCGACGGTGACTCGACGGGAGGGAGAGCGCGATGCCTGCGAGCATCCTCGAGGAGGCCGGCGGCCTCCCCGAAGTGGCGAAGATACGGTCCGGCGACGCCACGCTCCTCAACTGCCCTTCCTGCGGTTCGTCCCACGTCGCCCAAGTCCTCGGTGACAACGGCGGAGTCAGTTACGTGTGCACGGCCTGCGGCCACAGCTGGAGCTGATCGATGGGTGCACACAGGCGTAAGTGCGACTGGTGCGGCAGCGGTACGCCGATCGTCCGCGACATGGAGCCGGTGAACCCGGACTACCAGTACTGGTGCGAGGAGTGCGCGCGGGCGCTGATCATAAAAGGCGACCCCATCGAGACGTACCGCGAACTCGAAGGGGAGCCGATCTACGGCCGCCTTCTCGACGAGCACTGCACACTTAAACGTTTCTATTCCTTCGCCACTGCCTGAGCGAGGCTCCGGAGGTGCCGTCCGGGCACTGGGTCCGCCCGCGGGGCCCGCGCCGCGCGACGGCCGCCGCCACCGCGAGGAAGCCGAAGGCCGTCAGCGGGTACACCGCCGAAAGCGCCATCTGGACGACGCTCTGGTCGAGTTCGGGCCGCCCCGGACGGTGCGGAACCCACCACAGGGCGTACGAACAGAACACCACCACGAGCCCGCCCGCGGCCGCCCAGCGCACCGGCCCGCCACGGCGCGCGGCCCGCGTCCACAGGAGCAGCGCCATCGGCACGCACCACACCCAGTGGTGCGACCACGACACGGGGCTGACGAGCAGCGCCGTCGCCGCGCAGGCGACCGCGCCCCAGGCCCGCTCCCCGCGCAGCGTCGCGGCCACCGCGACCCCGAGGCCACCCGCACCCACCAGGACGGCGCCCGCCGCCCACCACGGGCCGGGCTCCCCGGTGTGCAGCAGCCGGGCGAGCACCCCGCGCAGTGACTGGTTCGCCGTCTGCTCGGTGTGCCCGGCCCGGCCCGCCTCGAAGACCACGCGGGTCCAGAAGCGCCGGGAGTCGCCCGGCAGCGCCACAGCGGCGGCCAGTGTCGCCGACAGGAACGCCGCGGTGGCCACGCACGCGTGCCGTACGGCAGGTGGCCATCCCCCTCTCCGTACGGCCTGCGCGATGCCGACCAACAACAAGAAGACCGCGAACAGCGCGGGCGTGAGCTTGATCGCCGCCGCCACCCCGATGCCGGCCCCCGCCCACCGGTGGCCCGGGCGCCGGGTCAGGTCCCACAGCACCAGGACCGCAAGGAGCAGATTGATCTGCCCGTAGCGCAGCGTCGTCCACACCGGCTCCGACCAGACGGCGACCGCCGAGACCCACAAAGCGGTCTCTACGCGCGCGTGCCCTCGCCGCAGCGCGACGGGCGTATGCCCCCTCTCCTCGATCAGCCGCAGGCACAGGCGGACGAAGACGATCAGCAGGAGCAGGTTCCCTGCCGTCGCGAGCACCCGTAGGTCCGCGACGTCCGGCACGGTCAGCGGTGTGAAGAGCAGCGCGGCGAAGGGCGGGTACGTCATGGGCAGGTGCGCCTCGGTCGCGCGCAGCGCGTACAGGTCACCGCCCGCACGCGCGGTCGCGCCCTCCGCGCGGTAGACCATCAAGTCGATCATCGAGACGTCGGCAGCACGCTGAGCCGCCCAGAAGAGCACGAAGGAGAACAGGCAGGCCCCGGCGGCGAGCGGTACGCGGCGGCGGGCGGCGACGGACACGAGCACGGTCACGCCGCGGGACAGTAGCGCCCCCGTCCGACCGGAACGGAAACGATTTGGTGGTGCGGGGGGTCCACCGTGTAATGTTGGCGGAGCCGCCGGGGAAACCGGGCGGAACACAGCAAGGGGCTATAGCTCAGTTGGTAGAGCGCTTGCATGGCATGCAAGAGGTCAGGAGTTCGATTCTCCTTAGCTCCACAGTGAATTGAGAGCGGGCCACCCGGATCGGGTGGCCCGCTCTCGTGTTTCCTCCCCGCGCCGTGTGCTCTACTGCCGTCCGCTGCCCAGGGCGCGGCGCCCGCGCCCGCGCGGCGGCATCGGCAGTGCCCGGGACGCGGCGGGAGCCGCGGGGTCCTCCTCGACCCGCAGGGCGAGCGCGGGGCAGCGCCGCACGGCCCGCTGGGCGCGTGCCTCCGCGTAGCGCGGCACCGCGGCCTCCGCGACGGACGGGAAGCCGTCGGGACCCAGCTGGATCAGCTCGGGCACGATGTCGGCGCACAGGCCGTGGCCCTGGCACAGCGTCCAGTCGACGGCCAGCCTGCGCCCGCTGGGCGCCTCGCCCTCCGGCGCGTCGTCCTGGAGGGGCAGCACGCCCTCGACCGGCCGTCCGCAGCCGTCGCCCAGGACGTGCGCCGCCAAGTCGTCCGTGAAGGCGGCGATCGTGGACTCCAGGAAGGCCGCCGTGCCGTCGGGGTGCTTGCAGGCGCCGCGCCGCTTCACCGCCCGCGTCACCTCGCGCAGCGCCTCCAGGGCGGTCGGCCCGCCGCCGTCCAGGACGTCCGCGAGACCGCGCGCGGCGGCGGGCAGCCCCAGGTAGCAGGGGCCGCACTGGCCCGCGCTCTCGGCCGCCAGCCAGTGCGCCACGCGCAGGGACTCGCCGAGCGGACAGGTGCCGGGGCCGATCGGAAGGACCGCGCCCGCGCCCAGAGCGCCCCCGCAGGCCTCCAGGGCGGCCCGGGAGACCACGGCGTCGTGCGCGGTGGCCGCGTCCAGCCACTTGCCGTGGTAGCCGCCCGTGAGGACGCCCTGCGGCAGCGGGGGAGCGCCCGCGAGCTGGAGAACGTACCGCAGGGGGACGCCCGTTGGGACCTCCACCACCATGGGGCGCGTGACGGCCCCGGAGAGGGTCAGCAGGACGGTGCCGGGCTCGTCGCGCAGACCGGTGCGGCGGTAGCGGTCCGCTCCGGTCCGGGCGGCGACGGCGAGCTGCGCGAACGTCTCCGCGTTCGACAGGAGCGTGGGCGCGCCACCCACCCCGGAGTCGGCGGTGCGGACCTTGCGCCCCGGAGGCAGCGGCGGACCGCCGTCGGCGGAGCGTACGAGCGCGGAGGACTCGCCGGTCACCATGCGCGCGGGATTGCGCTGCACCCGCGCGCGGAGACGCGATCCACGCCGGTCGGTCAGACCCCGCTCGCCGAGTGCGGCGCGCATCGACGCCTCCGTGGAGTCGCGGGTCACGCCGACGACGAGGGTGCGCGCGCCGAGGGCCTCGGCCGCGAGCAGGGCACCGTCCAGGATGAGGTGCGGCGTGCGGTTGATCAGGACGGTGTCCTTGCGGCAGGCGGGCTCGTCCTCGCTGCCGTTGACGACGACCACGGGACGGACCCCGCGGCGGATCGCGGCCTCGGCGACGGCCCGCAACTTCCTGGCGAACGGGAAGCCCGCGCCGCCGCGGCCGCGCAGGCCGATCGCCTCCGCGAGCCCGGCCAGCTGCTCGCCCGCGACGGGCCGCAGCGGGCCGTGCACCTTCAGGTGCATGGCGAGGTCGAGCCGCTCGACCAGATCGAAGCCCGAGGTCAGCAGCGGAAGCCCGACGACGCGGACTTCGGGGACGTCGGGCAGGGACGCGTTCACTTGCTGCCTCCGGCGGGCGCGTTCCAGGGCTCACCGGTGCTGGGTGCCTGGAACGGGCCTGGTAGGGGTTGCGTGGCGGGCTCGCCGCCGTCGCGCACGGGCTCGCACGGCGGGTCGTACACGGGCGGGTGGTAGGCGGGCTGGGAACAGGTGTCGAAGGAGCTGTCGGCGTACGGCCCCGGGCCGTCGGTGCCGAATCGGGTGTCTCCGTAGTCGTGTTGCGTGTCCTGGGGGTCTACGGAGTCGTATCGCGTGTCTACGGAGTCGTATCGCGTGTCTACGGAGTCGTGTCGGGGGTCTACGGAGTCGTACGAGAACGGGGGTCCGGGGGCCTGGGCGGGTGGCGGTGGTGAAGGGGTGGGCCAGCGGGGCGTGACGGTGGGCAGGACCTCGGTCGTCCTGAGGTCCGGCGGGAGATCGGCCCCGTCCTGGCCGGAGGGCGTGGCGAGGGCGCGGTAGGCGGCGGCGATGCCGGTGACGGGGCCCGGCTCCGGGGGGAGCCCGCGGGCGCCGGGGGCCGTGCCGGGGAGCGGGGCGGTCTCGGTGTCCCGGGCGGTCGCGCGGGCCCTGCGGCGCGGCCGGCCGGGCGCTCCTCGGCCGTCGGGTTCGAGGACGGCGAGGATCCGGGCGGCCACCCTGCGCTTGACCGGGCGCGGTGCCGCGCGCAGCGCCATCGCCCCGGCGACCGCGACGAGGCACAGGCAGTACAGGGCGACGACCCACGGCTTCGGCTGGCGTCCCGCGTACAGGCCGTGGAGCAGGGCGGCGCACCAGGCGGGATAGGCGAGCATGTGCAGGGCCCGCCACCGCGAGGCGACCTGGACCGGTGAGGCGAAGGCGCTGCGCAGCGCGCCGGTGACGCTGGTGGTGACCATCAGGAGGCCGGCGAGCGACCCCAGGCCGATGAGGCCGTCGCCGCCGGTGACGCCGAGGCCGAAGGGGACGAGGGCGCCCACCAGGGACACGTGGTCGAGCGCGAGCTTGACGGTGCCGTGCAGCAGCAGGAAGCCGACGGAGGCGACCGCCGTGGCCCGGTGCACGGCCTGGGCGAGCAGACGCTGGCGGGAGCGCAGGAAGAGCCGGTCCGACGCGACGAGGCCCCAGCCGACGGACGCGGTCAGGGCGACCAGGGACAGGACGCCGGTGGTGTGGTCGAGGGCGGCACGGAAGTCGTCGCCTCCCGCGAACACCAGCAGGGGTATCAGGAGCAGCGCGGCCGTGGTCAGCAGGCCGCGGGCCGCTCTGCCCGGCCCGGTGAACGAGCCGGTGAAGGGCTCGGCCGGCGAGCGGAGGAAGGGGGAGCCGGATAACACGGGGCTCCGGGGACGCTTGCGGTGCGGGTGCAGAGGGTTCATGGGGGCGACTCCGAAATGGTCCGGTCGCCGCATGCTAAGTCGCCCCATACCGGTGGGTACGGGGTTTGAGTTATTGCGTTGTTATCAAAGTGCGACTCGATCTTGGTGTTGCCCCGATAGGGGGCGGTACGCGGGGTAATCCTTGGCCAAGGGTGGGCCGCCGCTTTCCGTGCGGCACCGCGGTCCGGATCCGGTCGGAGCGGGACGAAGTGCGTCGCCCGGCCTCGGGGCGCTGCGGTACTCTGACGCCATGCGTGCCGTACGCCTTCTGCTTAGCGGGCCGCGCTGATCAGTCCCGACCGCGAGTGAGCGCGGTCGGAATCGGCGCGGCGTCCCCTCCTGTGCGAGGGGCATTTTTATTTGGCCGCACGGCCGTTTCCGCAGGCAGAGACGATCGATGGAGCTTTGAGGACCATGAGCGAGACGAATTCCTCCGCCACCGCCGAAGGCGCGGGGGGCGCCCCCACGGCCGCCGAGACGGCCGCGCCGCACCGCTACACGGCCGCCCTGGCGGCCGAGATCGAGGCGCGCTGGCAGGACGTCTGGGACGCCGACGGCACGTATGAGGCACCCAACCCGAGCGGCGACCTGGCCGGTGACCCGGAGCTGGCGGCCCGCCCCAAGAAGTTCATCATGGACATGTTCCCGTACCCCTCGGGTGCGGGCCTGCACGTGGGCCACCCCCTGGGGTACATCGCCACGGACGTCTACGCGCGCTTCCAGCGCATGACGGGCCACAACGTCCTGCACTCCCTGGGCTTCGACGCCTTCGGCCTGCCCGCCGAGCAGTACGCGGTGCAGACCGGCACGCACCCGCGCGTGTCCACCGAGGCCAACATCGCCAACATGAAGGCGCAGCTGCGCCGCCTGGGCCTGGGCCACGACAAGCGCCGCTCGTTCGCGACGATCGAGCCGGAGTACTACAAGTGGACCCAGTGGATCTTCCTGCAGATCTTCAACTCCTGGTACGACGACGAGCTGCGCAAGGCCCGCCCGATCGCCGACCTGATCGCCCAGTTCGAGACCGGTGAGCGCGCCGTACCGGACTCCACGCGCGCGTGGAACGAGCTGTCCGCCGCGGAGCGCGCCGACGTCCTGAGCGGCTTCCGCCTGGCCTACGCCTCCGAGGCCCCCGTCAACTGGTGCCCGGGCCTGGGCACCGTCCTGGCGAACGAGGAGGTCACCGCCGACGGCCGCTCCGAGCGCGGCAATTTCCCGGTCTTCAAGTCCAAGCTGCGCCAGTGGAACATGCGCATCACGGCCTACGCCGACCGCCTGCTGGAGGACCTGGACGGGCTGGACTGGCCCGAGGCCATCAAGCTGCAGCAGCGCAACTGGATCGGCCGCTCCGAGGGCGCCCGCGTCGACTTCCCCGTCGGCTCCGGCGACGCGGCGATCACGGTCTTCACCACCCGCCAGGACACCCTGTTCGGCGCCACGTACATGGTCCTGGCGCCCGAGCACGAGCTGGTCGACTCGCTGGTCCCGGCCGCCTGGCCCGAGGGCACCCACGAGGTGTGGACCGGCGGGCACGCGACGCCCGCCGAGGCCGTCGCCAAGTACCGCGCCACCGCCGCCGCCAAGTCCGACGTCGAGCGCCAGGCCGACGCCAAGGAGAAGACCGGCGTCTTCACGGGCGCGTACGCCACGAACCCGGTCAGCGGCGAGCGCGTCCCGGTCTTCATCGCCGACTACGTCCTGATGGGCTACGGCACCGGCGCCATCATGGCCGTCCCGGCGCACGACACCCGTGACTTCGCCTTCGCGCGCGCCTTCGAGCTGCCGATGCGCTGTGTCGTCGAGCCCTCCGACGACCGGGGCACCGACGCGTCCACGTGGGACGACGCCTTCGCCTCGTACGAAGCGAAGATCGTCAACTCGTCCGGCGACAAGATCTCCCTGGACGGCCTGTCGGTCGTCGAGGCCAAGGCCCGCGTCACGGAGTGGCTGGAGCGCGAGGGCATCGGCCGCGGCACCGTCAACTTCCGCCTTCGCGACTGGCTGTTCAGCCGCCAGCGCTACTGGGGCGAGCCCTTCCCGATCGTCTACGACGAGGACGGCGTCGCCCACGCGCTGCCCGAGTCGATGCTGCCGCTGGCCCTGCCGGAGGTCGACGACTACTCGCCGCGCACCTTCGACCCGGACGACGCCGACACCCGCCCGGAGACCCCGCTGTCCCGCGACGAGGACTGGGTCAACGTCACGCTGGACCTGGGCGACGGCGCCGGCCCGCGCACCTACCGCCGCGAGACCAACACCATGCCCAACTGGGCGGGCTCCTGCTGGTACGAGCTGCGCTACCTGGACCCGCACAACGACCAGCAGCTGGTCGCGTCCGACATCGAGCGCTACTGGATGGGCCCGCGAGAGGGCCAGCCCACCGGCGGCGCCGACCTGTACGTCGGCGGCGCCGAGCACGCCGTGCTGCACCTGCTGTACGCGCGCTTCTGGTCGAAGGTCCTGTTCGACCTGGGCCACATCTCGTCGGCCGAGCCGTTCCACAAGCTGTTCAACCAGGGCATGATCCAGGCGTACGTCTACCGCGACAGCCGCGGCTTCCCGGTCCCGGCCGCCGAGGTCGAGGAGCGCGACGGGCAGTACTTCTTCGAGGGCGAGCCGGTCAAGCGCGAGCTGGGCAAGATGGGCAAGTCCCTGAAGAACGCGGTCACCCCGGACGAGATCTGCGAGGAGTACGGCGCGGACACCCTGCGCCTGTACGAGATGGCGATGGGCCCGCTGGACGTGTCCCGCCCGTGGGACACGCGCGCGGTCGTCGGCCAGTACCGGCTGCTCCAGCGCCTGTGGCGCCTGATCGTCGACGAGGCCACCGGCGAGGTCACCGTCGTGGACGCGGAGCCCGGCGAGGACACGCTGCGCGCCCTGCACAAGGCGATCGACGGCGTCCGCCAGGACCTGGAGAGCATGCGGTTCAACACCGCCATCGCCAAGGTCACCGAGCTGAACAACCACCTGACCAAGGCCGGGGGCGCGCTGCCGCGTTCGGTGGCCGAGGCCCTGGTGCTGCTGGTGGCGCCGCTGGCCCCGCACATCGCCGAGGAGCTGTGGCGCCGACTGGGCCACACCGACTCGGTCGTCCACCAGGACTTCCCGGTCGCCGACCCCGCGTACGTCGTGGACGAGGCCGTGACCTGTGTCGTGCAGATCAAGGGCAAGGTCAAGGCGCGTCTGGAGGTCCCGCCGGCCATCTCCGACGAGGAGCTGGAGAAGGTCGCCCTGGCCGACGAGCGGGTCGTGGCCGCGCTGGGCGGCGCGGGCATCCGCAAGGTCATCGTGCGGGCGCCGAAGCTGGTGAACATCGTTCCCGCCTGACCTGTACGAGGCGCTGAGAGCGGCCGGGGCCCATGGGGCTCCGGCCGTTCAACGTTTGCCGGGGCCGGGCGCGTTGGGCCCGGGAGGGGCGGTGAGGCAGGCGCGTCGGGCCCGGGAGGGGCGGCGAGGCAGGCGCGTTGGGCCCGGGGGAGCGGCGGGGCGAGCCCGCGTGGGGCGCACCGCCTCGGGGTAGTCCCCTACGGGCACGTTGGGGGTTCCGCTGGAACCCTCGACGGGCTTGTTGCGTTTACCGTGGAGGGGCGGACAGGCCGTCCGTCCCGGCACCACCACCCCCGCCCCGCCCGGCCGAAGGAGAAGCATCGTGGAAGCCGTGATCGCAGTGGTCGCGCTGCTCTTCGTGCTGTTCCTGGTGGTCGGCGCCTATGCGGCGGTGAAGGCCGTCGGCGCCGCCAAGCGAGGCGTGGACCGCACGATCTCGCAGGCCCGCCGCACGGTCGAGGACACCACGCTGCGCGCGCGGACGATCGCGCAGCCGGGAGCCGTCGGCGAGCTGGCCCAGCTCCGCCTCAAGCTGCGCACCTCGATGCGGGCCACCCAGGACGCCCTGCGCGCGGGCGTCGCCGAGGACGCCTCGCTGCACGAGTCCCTCGCCCTGTTCGAGCGCCTGAGCACCCACGGCCACGAGCTGGACGACGAGCTGCGGCGCCTTGAGAGGGAGCCGGACCGCATCACCCTGAGCCAGCGCCTGCCCGCCCTGAAGGAGCGCACGGAGCAGATCACCAAGGCCGCGGACTCCCTGCGCTGGGCGGCGCGCGATCGCGCCCACAAGTTCGCGGACGACAACCTCGACGGCCTGATGACGCAGATCGACATGGAAGCGGGCGCCCTGCGGCACTGGACGGCGGAGCCGACCGACGCACGGCCCCCGGAGTCCGCCGCGCCTTCTTCGCCTTTCTCCTCCCCGCCGGCCTCCGCGCCCGCCTCGTCGTGGCCCGACCCGGCCCCGGAGAGTTCCGACCGCGCCGCCCAGGAGCCGACGAGACCCGCGATCACCCCGCCGACCCCGCGGCCGACGTACTCCTGGGAGAAGCAGGCCAAGCCGGAGAGCACCACCTGAGCCCCGCGCGATCCGTTGCCGACGCCGTGGTGAGGCCTCGGCCTGCCCGGTCGCGCCCGGTCGCGTGCGGCCCGTCATGGGTGCCGTCGCCCGGGTGACGGGGTCGGACTGCCGCGTCCCGGTTCCTGCGGGTAATCTCCAGCTCATGTCCCGCCATGTCGCGATCGTCACCGATTCAACGGCCTACCTGCCGCAGCGGACGATGGAGCGGCACGGCATCACCGCGGTGCCGCTGACCGTGGTGCTCGGCAACCAGGCGCTCGAAGAGGGCACCGAGATCTCGGCCCGCTCCCTCGCGCTCGCGTTGCAGAAGCGCAGGCCCGTGACCACGTCGCGGCCCAGCCCCGAAGTCTTCGCGCGCACCTACCGCGAGGTCGCCGAGGCGGGCGCCACGGGCATCGTCTCGCTGCACCTGTCGGCGGAGTTCTCCGGGACGTACGACGCGGCCGTCCTCGCGGCACGCGAGGCGCCGGTGCCGGTGCGCGTCGTCGACACCGGCATGGTCGCGATGGCCCTCGGCTTCTGCGCCCTCGCGGCCGCCGAGGCCGCGGAGTCGGGCGGCTCCGTGGACGAGGCGGTGTCCGCCGCCGAGAAGCGGGCCGCGAGCACCTCCGCGTACTTCTACGTCGACACCCTCGACTACCTCCGCCGCGGCGGGCGGATCGGCGCGGCCCAGGCGCTCCTCGGCTCCGCGCTCGCCGTGAAGCCGCTGCTCGAACTGGACGGCGGGCGCATCGAGCTGCTGGAGAAGGTGCGCACCGCGTCGAAGGCGATCGCCCGCCTCGAGGAGATCGCGGTGGAGCAAGCCGGTGCGCACGAGGTCGACATCGCGGTCCATCACCTCGCGGCGCCCGAGCGCGCCGACGCGCTCGCGGAGCGGCTCAGGGAGCGGGTGCCGTCGCTGGCGGAGCTGCACGTCAGCGAGGTGGGCGCGGTGATCGGTGCGCACACGGGGCCGGGGCTGCTGGGGGCTGTGGTCTCGCCTCGGTGAGGCGGCTCGTGCCCTCGTGGCGCATCGGTGGGGTGCCTCGTGCTCCCGTGACACCTCGGCGGAGGGCTCGTGCCCTCGTGTGAGTGACGGAGTTATCCACAACTCGCGGGTAGTCCCCGGGAATTGACCAAGATCAACGTGTTTTCCGTGCCGTGTCTAGCGTTTTCGGCATGGCACTTCGATCACCTTCACGGACAGCGACAGGCACGGCGGGCGGAGAGCTGAGCCAGGACTTCTCAGTACGAGTGACGCGTCGTCACGCCCGACGGCGCGTCCGGCGCAGGCGGGCCGCGGCGGAGGCGATGCGGCTGCGGGCGGAGACGCTGTTCGCCGGGGTCGGTGGGGCGGGGCCCGGTCCGGGAGGGCCTCGCCGAGCGGGGGTTGGCGTGGCGGGGCGACGCGAGGAGGCCTCGCGGCCCTTGGCGGTGCCGGTGGCCGTGCCGGAGGGTGTGGGCCCTGCTTCGGGGCTCGTGGGCTCCGCGCCGGATCGCGTGGGCTCCGTGCCGGAGGACGGGTGTGACCGCCCCGCGCGGGCGGAGGTGTCGTGGCGGGTGCGCGCCGGGCTCGCCGTGCGGGAGCGGCTCCCGGTCTGGATGCAGCTCAGATGCGCCATGGAGCGGCGGAGCGTGCTCGCGCTCGGGGTGGTCCTCGTCGTCGCGGCGGTGTTCGCCGCCCAGCACTTCTGGAGTGGCCGGGCTCAGCCGGTGCGGGCGCCGGACGTGGTGGGTGAGGCGGCCGCGCCCGGTGGCGAGGCGGGACCGTCCCCGTCACCGGGAATGCTGCCGGACGCGGGGCCGCCTCCAGGGGCCGAGGGCGCCGGTGCCGGCGCCGGGAGCGCGGGCGCGGCGGGCGCGGCGAGTGGCGCGCTCGTCGTGGACGTCAGCGGCAAGGTCCGCAGCCCCGGTGTGCTCCGCCTGCCGGTCGGCTCCCGGGTCGCCGACGCGCTGCGGGCCGCGGGCGGGGTGCGCCCCGGCACGAAGACCGATGGCCTCAACCGCGCCCGGCTGCTCGTGGACGGTGAGCAACTGATCGTGGGCGGGCCCGCGCCCGGGGCGCCCGGGGTGCCCGCGGGTGGCGCGGCGGCCGGACCACCCGGCACCCCCGGAGCGACCACGGGCCCGGTCGCGCTGAACTCCGCCACGGCTGAGCAACTGGACACCCTGCCGGGGGTCGGCCCGGTCCTCGCGCAGCACATCATCGACTACCGCACGGAGCACGGCGGCTTCCGCTCGGTGGACGAGTTGCGCGAGGTCAATGGCATCGGCGATCGACGCTTCGCCGATCTGCGGAATCTCGTACGGCCATGAGGGGGCCGGGTACGGCGAACCCCCGCCAGGAAGCCCCGGTGGACCTGCGCCTCGTGCCGCCCGCCCTGGCGGCCTGGGCGGCCGCGGCCCTGGCGCTCGACGCGCCACCCCGCCTGGTGACGGGCGCGGTGGTGGTCTGCGTGGTGGTCGCCGGTGCCCTGCTGGTGTCCTGGACGGCGTGCGGGCGCGTGCCGAGCGGGAGGCGTGGCCGTCTGGGCCGCCGGCGCGGCGGGGCCTGGGGGCGGGTCAGCGTGGCGGCCGTCCTGTTGTGCGCCGGGGCGGCGGCGGCCTCCGCCGGGCTGCACGGGGCGGATCTGCACCGTGGCCCGGTCCCCGCGCTGGCCCGGGAGTACGCCACGGTGACGGCGGAGCTGGAGGTGACGTCGGACCCGCGCCGCACCAGACCCCGGGCGGCGGGCGACCGGCCGGTGCCGCCGGCCGTGGTGCTGGACGCGGACGTCGTGCGGGTCACGGAGAGGGACGGCACGACGACCGCGACGCGGACACCGGTGCTGGTCATCGTGCGGCACGAGGAGAAGGAGGAAGCGAAGGAGCCTGCGGAGTCCGAAGAAACCGAGGGGCCGGGGGAGGTTGCGGGAAAGGAGGCCGGGCAGCGGCGGGACTCCCCGTGGCTCGGGCTGCTGCCGTCCACGCGGCTTCGGGTGCGGGCGGACCTCGTGCCGCCGCTGCCGGACAGGGGAGGAATCGCGGCGGTGCTGCGCGTGACGAGGGACCGGGCACCGCGTGTGATCGAGGAGCCTTCGCGGGCGCAGCGGTTCGCGGGAGAGCTGCGCGGGGGCCTGCGAGAGGCGACGGACGGGCTGTCCGCCGACGCCCGGGCGCTGCTTCCGGGGCTGGTGATCGGGGACACCTCCCGGGTGGATCCGGAGCTGGAGCAGGCGTTCCGGGCGACCGACCTGACGCATTTGCTCGCCGTGAGCGGGGCCAACCTCACCATTGTCCTCGCGCTGCTCATCGGCCCGCCGGGGGCGGCACACCGGGCCGAACGGCGTGGTCTGGCGCCACGGTTGGGCATCCCGCTGCGGTCGACGGCGCTGCTCGGGGGCGTCCTGACGCTGGGCTTCGTGCTCGTGTGCAGACCGGAGCCGAGTGTGGTGCGGGCGGCGGCGTGCGGCCTGGTGGTGCTCCTGGCCCTCGCCACGGGCAGGCGAAGATCGCTGATCCCGGCGCTGGCCGCGGTGGTCCTCGTGCTCGTCCTGTACGACCCGTGGCTGGCGCGGAGCTATGGCTTCTTGCTCTCCGTGCTCGCCACCGGGGCGTTGCTGACGCTCGCGCCGAGATGGAGTGCCGCGCTCCGGCGGCGCGGGGTGCCGGGGCGGCTGGTCGAGGCGCTCGCGGCCGCGGCGGCGGCGCAGGCGGTGTGCGCGCCGGTGGTGGCCGTGCTCGCGGCGAGGGTGAGCCTGGTGGCGGTGCCGTGCAATCTGCTGGCGGAGTTCGCGGTGGCGCCCGCGACGGTGCTCGGGTTCGCCGCGCTCGCGGTGGCGCCGGTGGCGATGCCGTTGGCCAAGGCCCTGGCGTGGTGCGCGAGTTGGCCGACCGGGTGGATCGCGGGCATCGCGCGGGCGGGTGCGGGACTGCCCGGGAACGGGGTGGACTGGCCGGGCAGTTGGCGCGGCGCGCTGCTGCTCGCCGTCCTGACGGTGGCGCTCGTCCTGGTGGGCGGACGGCTCGTGCGGCACCCCTGGCTGTGCGCGGCGTGCGCGTTGTTGCTGCTCGTCGTGGTCGTCCAGCCGCCGCCGCTCACCCGGGTCATCGCGGGCTGGCCGCCGCCCCGGTGGCGCCTGGTGATGTGCGATGTGGGGCAGGGCGACGCGACCGTCCTCGCGGCGGGGCCGGGGGCTGGGGTGGTCGTCGACGCGGGCCCCGACCCGATGCTCGTGGACCGCTGTCTGCGGACGCTGGGTGTCACGCGGGTGCCGTTGGTGCTGCTCACGCACTTTCACGCGGACCACGTGGCGGGGTTGCCGGGGGTGCTGAGGGGGCGTTCGGTGGGGGCGATCCAGACGACGGGGCTCGGGGAGCCACCAGGGCAGGTGGCGTTCGTGCGGGCACAGGCGGCGGCGCGGGGCGTGCCGGTGACGCGGGCCGTGGCCGGGGAGCGGCGGCGCGTGGGGGAGCTGGACTGGCGGGTGCTCTGGCCCGCGTCGCGCCCGGCACCGGACCCGGAGGGGCCGAACGACGCGAGCGTCACGCTCCTGGTGCGCACAAGGGGCCTCACGCTGCTCCTGCTCGGCGATCTCGAACCGCCCGCGCAGCGGGCCTTGTTGCGCACCCCGGCGGGGGCGGTGCTGCCGCGGGTGGATGTCCTGAAGGTGGCTCACCACGGTTCGTCGTACCAGGACCCGGAGCTTTTGAGGCGGGCGGGGCCGCGCCTCGCGCTGATCTCCTGCGGGGCGGACAACTCCTACGGACACCCCGCACCCCGCACGGTCGACGCGCTGCGGAGCGCGGGGGCGATGGTGCTGCGGACCGACGAGGACGGCGCGGTCGCGGTGATCGGCGGGCGGCCCGGCGGTGCGTCCGGCGAGCGGGCGCCGGGGGCCGCCGGGGCCGCGGCCGGGGGAGAGGAGGTGGAGCTGGGGGTGATCACGCGCCGGTTCTGAGGCGGTGTTCCGGTTCTGAGGCGGTGTTCCGGGGAGAGATCAATTCGGGTCAGCCGGACAGTCCGATCAGTTCTCCTGTTTTTGCAATGTTCATGTTGAAGGGGGTGCGTTTGCATCGAATGCCGCAACGGTGATCGAATGCCTCTTCGGTATGTTGTCAAGGCCCGCGGGGGTGTGTCGCAGTGTTCGGCCGTTGGCTGGGAAACCGTATGAGCCGGGGAGGGCGGTCCGGGCCGCTGTCGGCGGTGGTGGTCCCACCCAGCGCGGGGGTGCTGAGCTGCCGGGTGCTCGACCCCGTGAACGAGCCGGTGCGGCACGCGGAGCTGTCCGTCACCGACACGATGGGGCGCAAGGTCGTCGGTGGAGGGACGGACCCGTTCGGGTCGTTCGTGACGACGGTTCCGGCGGGGGAGTACCGGATCGCGGTGTCGGCGGAGGGGTTCACGCCGTACCGGGCGAACGTGACGGTCACCGAGGCCGCGCACGCCTCGATGGGTGATGTGACGCTTCAGGTGGCGCAGCTGCCGACGTTGCCGGAGCCGGGGGACTGGGACGTCGACCCGATGCACTCCACGATCGGGTTCACGGCGCGGCACATCGGGCTTGCGCGCATCCACGGACGGTTCAACACGTTCGCGGGGGCGATCCGGCTCGCCGAGCGGATGGAGGACTCCGCGATGCACGTGGTGATCGACGCCGCGTCCATCGACACGGCCGTGAAGATGCGCGACGACCATCTGCGGTCCGGTGACTTCCTGGACGTGGAGCGGTTCCCGACGATGGAGTTCTACGGGGACCGGTTCGTGCACAAGGGCGGCAACCGGTGGGCGATCACCGGCGCGCTCTCGCTGCACGGTGTGACGCGGACGGTGACGCTCGACACCGAGTACCTGGGCGTCGGGCAGGGCATCCAGGGTGAGACCCGCGCGGCCTGCCGCGCGACGACCGAGCTGCACCGCGACGACTTCACGATCACCTGGCAGACCATGCTGGCCCGGGGCATCGCCGCGGTCGGCGCCAGCATCACCATCGAGCTGGACATCCAGGTGGTGCCGAAGAGCGCCGCCGCGGCCGCGGCGGCGTAGGGCTCAGGGGGCTTCCAGCCAGCCCTCGTACTCCGCGGCGAGGCCGTCGAGCGCCGCCGGGTCCAGGCGCCGCTCGGGGTCCTCGACGACGACCAGCCACTGGGCGTCCTCGGCGTCGTCCTCGCCGGCCAGCGCGTCGCGGACGAGCTGGGGCTCCTCGGCCACCTGGAAGCGGTCGGGAAGCTCTTCGGCGACTTCTTCCGCGGCGTCGCGGTCGGGCAGCACCAGGACATGTCGTACGTCGGTCACCTGGCCATTCTCACCCACGGGCGGCCGGGGTCCGGGCGCGGTCCCCGCCGCGCGGCCCGCTGTCGGTGGCGCGTGGGATGCTTGACCGCGATGGCCAGGAAGAACGCACAAGACGACCCGCTCGCGCCCGTCACGGTAGCCGTGGGGCAGGAGGACCTGCTGCTCGACCGCGCCGTGCAGGAGGTGGTCGCGGCGGCCCGCGCCGCGGACGCCGACACCGATGTGCGGGACCTCACCCCGGACCAGCTGGCGCCCGGGACGCTCGCGGAGCTGACCAGCCCGTCGCTGTTCGCCGAGCGCAAGGTCGTGGTGGTGCGCGGTGCGCAGGACCTGTCGGCGGACACGGTCAAGGACGTGAAGGCGTACTTCGGCGCGCCCGTGGAGGAGATCACCCTCGTGCTCCTGCACGCGGGCGGCGCCAAGGGCAAGGGCCTGCTCGACGCGGCCCGCAAGGCCGGGGCGCGGGAGGTCGCCTGCCCCAAGATGACCAAGCCGGCGGACCGGCTCGCGTTCGTGCGCGGGGAGTTCCGCACGCTGGGGCGCGCGGCGACGCCGGAGGCCTGCCAGGCCCTCGTGGACGCGATCGGCAGTGACCTGCGGGAGCTGGCATCCGCCGCGGCGCAGCTGGTCGCGGACGTCGAGGGGACCATCGACGAGGCGGTCGTCGGGCGGTACTACACCGGGCGGGCCGAGGCCTCCAGCTTCACCGTGGCCGACCGGGCCGTGGAGGGGCGGGCCGCCGAGGCCCTCGAGGCGCTGCGGTGGTCGCTGGCCACCGGGGTCGCGCCCGTGCTGATCACGAGCGCGCTCGCGCAGGGGGTGCGGGCCATCGGGAAGCTGTCCTCCGCCCGGGGCGGGCGGCCCGCCGACCTGGCGCGGGAGCTGGGGATGCCGCCCTGGAAGATCGACCGGGTGCGGCAGCAGATGCGGGGGTGGTCTCCCGACGGGGTGGCCGTGGCTCTTGCCGCTGTCGCGGCGGCTGACGCGGGGGTGAAGGGTGGGGGGGACGACCCTGAGTACGCCCTGGAGAAGGCGGTCGTCGCCGTCGCCCGCGCCGCCCGCACCCGCCGCCCCTGACCCCACACGGGCCCCACCCCGCCGCCGCGCCCGCGCCCGCCCACTGCCCGGTCGAGCCCGCCCGCAGGCGTCGGGCCACGCTCCAGGCGAGCCCGGGAGCCGCTCCGGCCCGAGCCCGCCCGTCCGCGCTGGGCCACGCTCCGGTCGAGCCCGTGCCGCCCGGCCGGCTGCGCCCGGCGCCTGCCCACCCGGCGTGGTGGTGAGTTCGGCACCGCCGATCCCGTGTGCTCTGGTTGCTCGCCGTCGCGGCGGGGGTTTCTTTCCCCAATCCCGCCCCTTCCCGAAACTGGGGGCTCCGCCCCCAGGCCCCAGGCCCCAGGCCCCCGGCCCCAGGCCCCCGGCCCCAGGCCCCAGACCCCCGCCCCCAGGCCCCCAGCCCCGAGCAAGCCCCAAGCCGAAAAGCCCCGCTCTCGCCCCGGGGAAGGGGTGAGGCGCGGGGCCTTCGGTTGTGCTGGGTGTTGAGCTCGCACCCGCGTGGCGAACGCAGGCCGCGTGCGAGCTCGAGGTGCCGGTCGGGAGCGGATGAGAGAGGGCCCGCTCTGGGTCCTGCCGGCGGTTACATCAGGTTCGGTCCAGAAGGACTCAGCCCTGGAGGGACGCGACCTTCGAAGCAAGCGCCGACTTCTTGTTGGCGGCCTGGTTCTTGTGGATGACGCCCTTGGAGACGGCCTTGTCCAGCTTGCGGTTGGCGTCGCGCAGCGCGACGGTGGCCTTCTCGACATCGCCCGCGACGATGGCCTCACGGGTCTTGCGGATCGACGTCTTGAGGGCGGACTTGACCGACTTGTTGCGCAGGCGCGCCTTCTCGTTGGTCTTGTTCCGCTTGATCTGGGACTTGATGTTCGCCACGAAAGAGCCTTTTCAGGTTCAGGTACCGCTGGTTTCTCTGACATGCGCCTCGCGCTGAGAGGGCTACGAGACACAGCTGACCACGGTACCAGCCGTCCCGCGGGCGGCCCAAACCGATGGGCGCGGCCCACCCGTGGGACCATGGAGGCTACGTATCGATCCGACCCGAGGCATAAGGCGCCTCAAGAGACAGGACCCTGCGTGCCCGCGACCCCTAAGAATGTGCCCGAGCCGAGCCGTACCGACCCGGCTCTGATCCGCAATTTCTGCATCATCGCGCACATCGACCACGGCAAGTCCACGCTCGCCGACCGCATGCTCCAGCTGACCGGTGTGGTCGAGCAGCGCCAGATGCGCGCCCAGTACCTCGACCGCATGGACATCGAGCGAGAGCGCGGCATCACGATCAAGTCCCAGGCGGTGCGTCTGCCCTGGGCCCCCACCGAGGGCCCGGACCAGGGCACGACCCACATCCTCAACATGATCGACACCCCGGGCCACGTGGACTTCACGTACGAGGTCTCGCGCTCGCTCGCCGCGTGCGAGGGGACGATCCTGCTCGTCGACGCCGCCCAGGGCATCGAGGCGCAGACCCTCGCCAACCTGTACCTGGCGATGGAGAACGACCTCAAGATCGTCCCGGTGCTCAACAAGATCGACCTGCCGGCCGCCCAGCCCGAGAAGTTCTCCGAGGAGCTGGCGAACCTCATCGGCTGCGACCCGGAGGACGTCCTCAAGGTCTCCGCGAAGACCGGTCTCGGCGTCGAGGCGCTGCTCGACCGGGTCGTCGCCGAGGTCCCCGCGCCCGTCGGTGTCGCGGACGCGCCCGCCCGCGCGATGATCTTCGACTCGGTGTACGACTCGTACCGGGGCGTCGTGACGTACGTACGTGTCGTCGACGGCCAGCTCAACAAGCGTGAGCGGATCCGGATGATGTCGACGGGCGCGACGCACGAGCTGCTCGAGATCGGGACGAACTCGCCCGAGATGCTCGCCGCCGACGGCCTCGGCGTGGGTGAGGTGGGCTATCTCATCACCGGCGTGAAGGACGTGCGGCAGTCCAAGGTCGGTGACACGATCACCTCCCTGCACAAGGGCGCCACCGAGGCCCTCGGCGGGTACAAGGACCCCAAGCCGATGGTCTTCTCGGGCCTGTATCCGCTGGACGGCTCCGACTATCCGGAACTGCGCGACGCGCTGGACAAGCTCCAGCTCAACGACGCCGCCCTGGTGTACGAGCCGGAGACCTCCGCCGCGCTCGGCTTCGGCTTCCGCGTGGGCTTCCTCGGCCTGCTGCACCTGGACGTGATCCGCGAGCGCCTGGAGCGGGAGTTCGGGCTCGACCTGATCGCCACCGCGCCGAACGTGGTCTACCGCGTGATCATGGAGGACGGGACCGAGCACACGGTCACCAATCCGAGTGAGTTTCCCGAGGGGAAGATCGACCAGGTCTTCGAGCCGGTCGTGCGGGCGACCATCCTCGCGCCGTCGGAGTTCATCGGCTCGATCATGGAGCTGTGCCAGAACCGGCGCGGCACGCTGCTCGGCATGGACTACCTCTCCGAGGACCGCGTGGAGATCCGCTACACGCTGCCGCTCGCGGAGATCGTCTTCGACTTCTTCGACCAGCTGAAGTCCAAGACGCGCGGTTACGCCTCGCTGGACTACGAGCCCACCGGCGAGCAGTCCTCCAGCCTGGTCAAGGTCGACATCCTGCTGCACGGCGACAAGGTCGACGCGTTCTCGGCGATCACGCACAAGGACGCCGCGTACGCGTACGGCGTGCGCCTGGTGGCCAAGCTGCGCGAGCTGATCCCGCGGCAGGCCTTCGAGGTGCCGATCCAGGCGGCCATCGGCTCGCGGGTCATCGCCCGCGAGACCATCCGCGCCATCCGCAAGGACGTCCTCGCCAAGTGCTACGGCGGTGACATCTCGCGTAAGCGGAAGCTGCTGGAGAAGCAGAAGGAGGGCAAGAAGCGGATGAAGATGGTGGGCTCCGTGGAGGTCCCCCAGGAGGCCTTCATCGCGGTGCTCTCCAGCGACGAGGGCGCCAAGAAGAAGTAGCCGCCCGCCCGGCCCCGGCCGGGTTCCCCGCTGTGTGGAAAGCGCTCGTCCGTCGCCCGGACGAGCGCTTTTCGTCTGCCGGGACGGCCGCCGCGCCACCCTCACCGGCCCGGGGCGGCAGTGAGGCTACCGCCCCGTTCTGTAGAAAGTGACAGGCAGCAGCCCCTTACATGGCGGGGCGTCCGGCCTCTACCCTGATCACTGCTCGGAGGTTACTCGCAAGTTAAACAACGTGCCTGGAGTGGCATCGGAGCGCAGCAGCCACACGCAGCCAGCCAGTAAGCCACACGCAGCCAGCCAGTAGGACGCACCGTCGCGGGCCCGGAGGATGTCGTGAGCGACACACTGACCTTGATCGAGAACCGACCGCCCTCGGTGGCGCACCTCCTGCTGGAGCGCGTGGCGGCGACCCCGGAGGCCGAGGCCTACCGCTACCCGGTCCCCGCGGCCTCCGGCGCCGGTCCTGACGACTGGAAGTCGCTGAGCTGGGCCCAGGCCGCCGAGCGCGTCTACGCCGTGGCGGCGGGGCTCATCGATCTGGGGCTGCTGCCCGAGGACCGCGTCGCCCTGGCCGCGGCCACCCGCATCGAGTGGATCCTCGCCGACCTCGGCATCATGTGCGCGGGCGCCGCCACCACGACGGTCTATCCGCAGACCAACGCGGAGGAGTCCGCGTTCATCCTCGCCGACTCCGGCAGCCGGGTCCTGATCGCCGACAACGCCGAGCAGCTGGTCAAGGCGCGCGAGCAGCGGGCGAACCTGCCCGACCTGAAGCACGTCGTGGTCTTCGACACCCAGGGCGTCGAGCCCGCCGACGACGATCCCGAGGGGTGGGTGCTCAGCCTCGCGGACCTGGAGGCGCGCGGCGCCGCCCACCTGGAGAAGAACCCGGACGCGGTCAAGCAGCGCATCGAGGCGATCAGGGCCGACCACCTCGCGACGATCATCTACACCTCGGGGACGACGGGCCGCCCCAAGGGCGTGCGTCTGCCGCACGACAACTGGTCGTACATGGCGAAGGCCATCGCGGCCACCGGCCTGCTCTCGGCCGAGGACGTGCAGTACCTGTGGCTGCCGCTCGCGCACGTCTTCGGCAAGGTGCTCACCAGCGGGCAGATCGAGCTGGGGCACGTCACCGCCGTCGACGGCCGCGTGGACAAGATCATCGAGAATCTGCCGGTGGTCCAGCCGACGTACATGGCGTCCGTGCCGCGCATCTTCGAGAAGGTCTACAACGGCGTCGTGGCCAAGGCCCGGGCCGGCGGCAACGCCAAGTACAAGATCTTCCAGTGGTCGGCGGACGTCGCCCGCGAGTACGCGAAGACCAGCCAGGACAACTTCCGCAGGACCGGCGTGGCCTCGGTGCCGTTCGGCCTCGGGGCCAAGCACAAGATCGCCGACAAGCTCGTGTACGCGAAGCTGCGCGAGGCGTTCGGCGGGCGGCTGCGGGCCGCCGTTTCCGGCTCGGTGGCGCTCGCCCCGGAGATCGGCTACTTCTTCGCGGGCGCCGGGATCCACATCCTGGAGGGGTACGGACTCACCGAGTCCTCCGCGGCCTCCTTCGTGAACCCGGGTGAGGCCTACCGCACCGGGACCGTCGGCAAGCCGCTGCCCGGCACCGAGGTGCGGATCGCGGATGACGGCGAGATCCTGCTGCGCGGCCCCGGCATCATGGAGGGCTACCACGGGCTGCCCGAGAAGACCGCCGAGGTCCTGGAGTCCGACGGCTGGTTCCACACCGGCGACATCGGGGAGCTGTCGGCGGACGGCTATCTGCGGATCACCGACCGCAAGAAGGACCTGTTCAAGACCTCCGGCGGCAAGTACGTCGCGCCCACGGAGGTCGAGGGCCAGTTCAAGGGCGTGTGCCCGTACGTCTCCAACATCCTGGTGCTCGGCGCCGACCGGAACTTCTGCTCCGCCCTCATCGCCCTGGACGAAGCCGCCATCATGGGCTGGGCCAAGGAGAACGGCCTGGACGGCAAGAGCTACGCGGAGGTCGTCGCGGCCCCGGCCACCGTCGCCCTCATCGAGGGGTACGTCCAGCAGCTCAACGAGGGCCTCCAGCGCTGGCAGACCCTCAAGAAGTTCAAGCTGCTCCCGCGCGACCTCGACGTCGAGCACGGCGAGCTGACGCCGAGCCTGAAGCTCAAGCGCCCGGTCGTGGAGCGGCAGTACAAGGACCTGATCGAGGAGATGTACGCGGGCGCGCGCGAGGCCTGAGCCGGCGCGTACGGAGCGCCTGAGCGCCCCCGCCCACCCGGGGCCGGGCCGGCCGGGGGCGCTCAGGCGCTCCGTACGCGCCGCATCTCCCGCAGGATCTCCTCCATGCGGGCGATCTGCCGGCGTACGTCCGTCATGTCGTCGAAGCCCCGGTCCGCCAGCTGCCGCTCGACCGCGGCGAGGCGCAGCGACAGCTCGTCGAAGTCCTCCTGCTCGCGCGCCAGCACCTGCTCCAGCTGCTGGTTCTTGCGGTGCAGCTCCAGGAACACGGTGACCTTCGCGCGCAGCACCCACGGGTCGAAGGGCTTGGTGAGGTAGTCCGCCGCGCCTGTCGCGTAGCCGCGGAAGGCGTAGCCCGCGTCGTTGTCGGTGCCTGTCAGGAAGATGATCGGCACGTCCTTCGTCTGGTCGAGGCGCTTGATGTTGGACGCGGTCTCGAAGCCGTCCATGCCCGGCATCCGCACGTCGAGGAGGACCACGGCGAACCGCTGCCGCAGCAGGGCCTTCATCGCCTCCTCCCCCGAGCGGGCGCGGACCAGCGGTTCGTTCAGGGACCCCAGGACGGCCTCCAGCGCCACGAGATTGTCCTCCATGTCGTCGACGAGGAGGATGCTCGCGTGGTCGCCGGTGGTGGCCTCAGTGCTCATGGTGACGGTGCCTCACTCGGTCGTCGGCGGAATCGCGGGCTTCCGTCGAGTGCCGCGTGCCGCGCGGCTCCGCGTCGGCGGTTCCCGCGGGTGTCCCGCCGACGGCTTCCGGGGGCTCGGCCGCCTCCGGGGGGCCGACGGTCTCCACCGGCCTGGCGGTCCGCGGGGAAGCGGACTCCTTGGGCTCCGCCGGCTGGCTCTCGGGGTCCAGGAGGGCGCAGACGACGGTGAGGAGCTGGTCCACGTCCACCGGCTTCGGGACGTAGTCGGTGGCGCCCTGCGAGATGGCCTTCTCGCGGTCGCCGGGCATGGCCTTGGCGGTCAGGGCCACGATGGGCAGGCCCGTCCAGCGCGGTGAGCGGCGGATGGCGGCGATGGTCTCGTAGCCGTCCATCTCCGGCATCATGATGTCCATCAGGATCAGGTCGGTGTCGGGGTTGCGCTCCAGGGTTTCGATGCCCTCGCGGCCGTTCTCCGCGTACAGGACCACCAGGCCGACGCGGCTGAGGACGTGCGTGAGCGCGAAGACGTTGCGGATGTCGTCGTCGACGATGAGCACCCGGCGGCCCGGGAGCACCCGGCCCGCCTGCCCCTCCTTCCACGCCTCCAGCTTGGTCGGCGCGGGCCAGTTGTCCTCGGTCTCGGGGGCCGCGGGCATCGTGTGCGCCGACAGCGGCATCTGCTCCCCGGGCTCGGGCGCCGGGAGTGTGCGCGAGGACGCGTACGCCACGGCCGCCGCGCCGTGGCCGGGGTGCACCACGGGCACGTACAGCGTGAAGACGGAGCCCTCGCCGGGGCGGGACTCGGCGGTGATGCGGCCCCCGAGCAGGCCCGCGATCTCGCGGCTGATGGACAGGCCGAGCCCGGTGCCGCCGTACTTGCGGTTGGTGGTGCCGTCGACCTGCTGGAACGCCTCGAAGATCACCGGGAGTTGCTCGGGCGGGATGCCGATGCCGGTGTCCCTCACGGTGAAGCTGATGAGGTCGCCGCGGTCGCTGAGCAGCGGGTCGGGGGAGTGCTTGACGTGCTGCACGCTCAGCTCGACGCGGCCGTTGGCGGTGAACTTGACCGCGTTCGACAGGAGGTTGCGCAGGATCTGCTGGAGGCGCTGCTCGTCGGAGAACATCTCGCGCGGCACGTCGTGGCCGACGGTCACGTCGAAGGCGAGGCCCCGGTCGAGCGTGAGCGGCCGGAACGTGGCGTGCACATAGTCCAGGACCTTGATCAGCGGCAGCTTCTTCGGGCGTACGTCCATGCGGCCCGCCTCGATCTTCGACAGGTCGAGGATGTCGTTGATCAGCTGGAGCAGGTCCGAGCCCGAGCGGTGGATGGTGGTGGCGAACTGCACCTCCTGGTCGGAGAGGTGGCCGTCGGGGTTGTCGGAGAGCAGCCGGGCGAGGATGAGCAGCGAGTTCAGCGGGGTGCGCAGCTCGTGCGACATGTTCGCGAGGAACTCCGACTTGTACTGCGAGGAGGTGGCGAGCAGCGCCGCCTTCTCCTCCAGCTCGGCGTTGGAGCGGCGCAGCTCCGCCTGCTGGCGCTGGAGTTCGTCCGAGCGCTCCTGGAGCTGGGTGGCGAGCCGCTGCGACTCGCTGAGCAGGGACTCCGTACGGGAGTTGGCGATGATCGTGTTGATGGCGACGCCGATGGTGTTCACGAACTGGTCGAAGAACGCCAGGTGGACGTCGGAGAAGCGGGAGAAGGTGGCCAGCTCGATCACGCCGAGCAGCTTGTCCTCGAAGAGGATCGGGATGATCACGACACTCGCGGGCGAGGCGTCACCGAGACCCGAATGGATCTTGATGTAGTCCGGCGGCACCTCGTCCAGGAGGATGCGCTTCTTCTCCAGGGCCGCCTGGCGCACCAGGCCGTGCGCGGGCATGCCGGTGGTGTCGACGAGGAAGCCCTGCTCCTCCGTGCCGGTGTCCTGGGCGGAGCCGTAGCCGGCGATGAAGGCGAGGCCCTTGGCGGGCGAGGTCTGGAGCGGGGCGGTGCCGTCGGCGTCGGGGTTGGCCAGGAAGAACGCGCCGTACTGGGCGTTCACCAGCGGGGTCAGCTCGCGCAGGATCAGGTCGGCGACCTCCATCAGGTCGCGGTGGCCCTGCATCAGGCCCGCGAGGCGGGCGAGGTTGGACTCCAGCCAGTCCTTGGCGCGGGTCGTCTCGCGCAGGTTGGACACCATCAGGTTGATGTTGTCCTTCAGCTCGGCGACCTCGCCCCGGGGCTCGACGGTGATGGAGCGGGACATGTCGCCCTGCGCCACGGCGGACGCGACCTCGGCGATGGCGCGGACCTGCGTGGTGAGGTTCAGCGCCAGCTCGTTCACGTTCGTGGTCAGGCGCTTCCAGGTGCCGTACACGCCCTCGACGCGGGCCTGGCCGCCGAGCTGGCCCTCGGAGCCGACCTCGCGGGCGACGCGTGTCACCTCCGACGAGAAGGACGACAAGGTGTCCACCATCGTGTTGATGGTGGTCTTCAGCTCCAGGATCTCGCCGCGCGCGTCCACGTCGATCTTCTTCGACAGGTCGCCCTGGGCGACGGCCGTCGCGACCTGGGCGATGTTGCGCACCTGGCCGGTCAGGTTGTCCGCCATGTAGTTGACGTTGTCGGTGAGGTCCTTCCAGACGCCCGAGACGCCGAGGACCTGGGCGCGGCCGCCGAGGCGGCCGTCGGTGCCGACCTCGCGGGCCACGCGGGTCACCTCGGCGGCGAAGGCGCGCAGCTGCTCCACCATCGTGTTGACGGTGTCCTTCAGCTCCAGGATCTCGCCGCGCGCCGTCACCGTGATCATCTTGGACAGGTCGCCGTTGGCGACGGCCGTGGTGACCTGGGCGATGTTGCGGACCTGCGAGGTGAGGTTGGACGCCATGAAGTTGACGTTGTCGGTCAGTTCCTCCCATACGCCGCTGACGCCGCGCACCTGCGCCTGACCGCCGAGGTTGCCCTCGGTGCCGACCTCGCGGGCCACGCGGGTGACCTCGTCGGCGAAGGCGGAGAGCTGGTCGACCATCGTGTTGATCGTCGACTTCAGCTCCAGGATCTCGCCCTTGGCCTCGACGGTGATCTTCTTCGACAGGTCGCCCTGGGCGACGGCGGTCGACACCAGGGCGATGTTGCGGACCTGCGAAGTGAGGTTGTCCGCCATGAAGTTGACGTTGTCGGTGAGGTCCTTCCAGACCCCGGACACGCCGCGTACGTGGGCGCGGCCGCCGAGGTTGCCCTCGGTGCCGACCTCGCGGGCGACGCGGGTGACCTCGTCGGCGAAGGCGGAGAGCTGGTCGACCATCGTGTTGACGGTGTCCTTCAGCTCCAGGATCTCGCCGCGCGCGTCCACGGTGATCTTCTGGCTCAGGTCGCCGTTGGCGACGGCGGTGGTGACCTGGGCGATGTTGCGGACCTGCGAGGTGAGGTTGGACGCCATGAAGTTGACGTTGTCGGTGAGGTCCTTCCACACCCCCGACACACCGCGCGCCTGGGCGCGGCCGCCGAGCCTGCCCTCGGTGCCGACCTCGCGGGCCACGCGCGTGACCTCGGCGGCGAACGCGGACAGCTGCTCGACCATGGTGTTCACGGTGAGCTTCAGTTCGAGGAGTTCACCGGTGGCCTCGACCGTGACGGTGCGGGTCAGGTCGCCCTGCGCCACCGCCGTGGTGACGAGGGCGATGTCGCGTACCTGCGCGGTCAGGCGCGAGGCCATCGTGTTCACGGCCTCCGTCACGTCACGCCAGCTGCCGGACAGGCCCCTGACCTTGGCGCGGCCGCCGAGCCTGCCTTCGGTGCCGACCTCCCGGGCGACGCGCGTGACTTCCCCCGTGAAGAGGGAGAGCTGATCGACCATCGTGTTGACGGCGCGTCCGAGCCGGCGCAGGTCGCCGCGCAGCTCGCGTGAGCCGTCGTGCAGGTCGACGCGCTGGGTGAGGTCGCCGCCCGCGACGGCGTTCAGGACCCGCGTCGCGTTCGTGGCGGGTGCGACCAGGGACTCCAGGAGGGAGTTCACCTCGATGATCCTCGTGGCCCAGCTGCCCTGGCCCGGGCTGGCCGTGAACCGCTCGTCGAGCCGTCCGTGGCGGACCATCTCCCTGCGCACGCGGATCAGCTCGCCGTCGAAGTGCGTGGAGCGGTCCACGAGTTCGTTGAAGACGGTGATCAGCTCGGCCGCCAGGCCCGAGCCGGCCAGCGGCGCCTTGGAGAAGTTCCCGTCGCGGGCGGCCCGCATGGCGGCGAGCAGCGCCCGCAGGCTGGCGGCGTCGGCCTCGGAGAGCCCGGCGGGCGCGGCGGCCGGGGCACCGGCGCCGGGCAGCGCCTCCACGGCCGGGGTCCCGGCGGGGGCGGGCAGCTTGGCGCGCGCGGTGGGGGAGCGGCGGGGGGCGGAGGCGGCCGAGACGGGGGCCGGGGCGGCACGGCGGGCGCGGGCGGTGCGCGCCGCCTTGCCGGGTTCCTCGCCCTCGGCGGCGGCGGCCGGTGGTGGTGCGGGCGGAGCCGACGGCGGCGTACTGGCCGCGGGGCGGGGCGGCGTTTGGCCGGGCGATGCCATGCGAGTGTCCGAGGGGTCCGAGGGGTCCGAGGGGGCCGAGGGGGCTGCGGTGGTTGAGGTGTGTGAGGGGTTCAGGGGGTCTGTGGCGTTTGAGAGCCCTGAGAGATCTGGGGGACCTGTGGGCCCCGAGACACCTGAGACACCTGAGGGCTCCGAGACACCTGAGGGCTCCGAGACACCTGAGACACCTGAGGGCTCCGAGAGCCCTGCGCGGCTCGAGGTCTCTGAGTCCCCTGCGTTCTCCGAGGCCCCCGCCCCCTGCACGGCACCCGCGGTGCTCCCCGTATCCGGAGCGACGCCGGTGACGGTGGTGGCGACGGCGGCGACGGTGGTGGCGGTGGTGGCGGCGGGCGGAAGCGGACCGGCCGCCTCCGCGGGGGCGGGGGCCGGGGCCGGGGCCGGAGACCGGGCGGATGTGGATATCGACATGTCTGCCGATGCCGGAATCTGACCGTGTCCCGGCGCGGGCGTAGCACTGTTCTCACTCATGATGGCCCACTTCGGTAACTCGGTGCTTATGGGCCCAGTCAGTCTGTCACTCTGTCCGTGTCGCCTGAGGCGTAACGTCCGAACTGCTCAGGAGCCGCACTGTGGGGGCCATTCCGATGCAACGGGAGACCGCTGTCCACGCCTCCGTCGAGCCCGCTTCACGCCCCGGGCCACCGACGGTGGTGCGCACGTCCCTGCCCGGGAACCCGCTCGCGCCCTCCGCCGCGCGCCGCTTCGTCCGCGCGGCCCTCGCCGACTGGGTGGACCTCGCCGTGCCCGCCGCGGCGCGGATCGGCGAGCGGCTCGCGGACGACGCGGTGCTCCTGGTCAGCGAGTTGGTGACGAACGCCGTGGTACACGCGGGCACGTCCGTCGAGGTGCTGTGCCGCCTGGACGAGGCGGTGCCGGGTGAAGGCCCCCTCACCGGCTTCGACGGGTTCGACGGCCTCGACGCCCTGGTCGTGGAGGTCTCCGACCACCACCCGGCGCGCGCCGTACGCAGCGAGCCGCGCACCCCGCAGCCCGGCACGCCCGAGTACGGCCGCGGCCTGCAACTCGTCGCCACCCTCGCCGAGTCCTGGGGCATCACCTACCGCTCGGGCACCAAGACGGTCTGGGCGCGGCTCCCCGTGGACAGCGAGCGGATCCCCACCGACCTCCCCGGCCTCTCCGGCCTCGACGCGTACGCCGACGAGACGGCGGTCCAGCGCGGGCTCCGCGCCGCCGAGATCCTCGCCCCCGCCCCCAAGCGCGCCACGCACGACACAGAGTGGATCAACAGGGGCGCGCTCACGTTCCTCGCCGAGGCGTCCGACATGCTCGCGGGGCAGTTCGACGAGAACCTGGTCGCGGCCCTCGCCGGGCAGCTCCTCGTGCCGCGGCTCGCGGACTGGTGCGCGGTGTGGCTCGACGACGAGGCCGACAGCGCCGGGCGCACCGCCGGTGCCCGCGCGCCCGGCACGCACCTCGCGCGCGTCTGGCACACCAGTGAACAGCGGATAGAGGAGCTGCGCCGCGTCCTGGAGAAGGAGCCACCGGTCCTCGCCGACACGGCGGGCCCCGGCGCGGTGCCGGTGTCCTGGCCCGGCGACGCCTTCGGCGGCGACTCCACCGGCGCCGCCGTCGCCTACCGCCTGGTGGCGGGCGGGCGCCTGCTGGGCGCCCTGGTCATCGGCCGGGCCGGACTGCCGCGCTTCCCCGACGAGGTCACCGGCCTCGTCGAGGACTTCAGCCGCCGCGTCGCCCTCGCCATCAGCGCCGCCCGCCGCTACCAGCGCCAGGCCACCATCAGCCAGGTCCTCCAGCGCGGCCTGCTGCCGAGCGCCGTCGCGGAGATCCCCGGCGTACAGAGCGGCGTCGTGTACGAGCCGCGCGAGAAGGGCGGTCCCGGCGGCGACTTCTACGACGTGTTCCCCGCAGGCCACGGCCGCTGGTGCTTCGCCCTCGGCGACGTCCAGGGCAAGGGCCCCGAGGCCGCCGTCGTCATCGGCCTCGCCCGCCCCTGGCTGCGGCTGCTCGCCCGCGAGGGCTACCAGGTCGCCGAGGTCCTCGACCGCCTGAACCAGCTCCTCCTCGACGACGCCACCGAGGCCGCCGACGCGGCCGCCGCCGTCATGGCCGTCGCGGGCGGCCAGGGCGTGCCGCCCGAGGGCGCCACCGCGCGCTTCCTGTCCCTCCTGTACGGCGAGCTGGTGCCGTACGAGGGCGGGGTGCGCTGCACCGTGGCGTGCGCCGGGCACCCGCTGCCGCTGCTCCTGGGCGCCGACGGCCAGGTGCGGCCCGCAGCCGGGCCGCAGATGCTCCTCGGGGTGGTCGACGACGAGACGTACACGAGCCGGACCTTCGACCTGCTCCCCGGTGACACGCTGCTGTGCGTCACGGACGGGGTCACCGAGCGCCGCGCCGGCGGGCGTCTCTTCGACGACGGCGACGGCCTCGCCAAGGCGCTCGCCGACTGCGCGGGGCTCGACGCGGGGCTCGTGGCGGAGCGGATCCGCCGCCTCGTGCACGAGTTCTCGACGCAGCCGCCGGACGACGACCTGGCCCTTCTGGTGCTTCAGGCCCGCTGATACGGGGGCGGAGGAGGGCGGGCGGGGCGGGCCCATAATGGGAGGTATGCCTTCCGCCCTGCCCGATGGAGAACCCGTGCCCCAGGACGGGTCGCTCCCCGCGTCCGCCTTGGGCGGTACGGCCCCACTCGGCTTCTATCTGCACGTCCCGTACTGCGCCACGCGCTGCGGCTACTGCGACTTCAACACCTACACCGCCCCCGAGCTGCGCGGCACCGGCGGCGTCCTCGCCTCCCGCGACAACTACGCCGAGACCCTCGTCGAAGAGGTCCGCCTGGCCCGCAAGGTCCTCGGCGACGACCCGCGCCCGGTCCGTACGGTCTTCGTCGGCGGCGGCACGCCCACGCTGCTCGCCGCCGGTGACCTGGTGCGGATGCTGAGCGCCGTCCGCGACGAGTTCGGCCTCGCCGACGACGCGGAGATCACCACGGAGGCGAACCCGGAGTCGGTCGACCCGGCGTATCTGAGCGCCCTGCGCGAGGGCGGCTTCAACCGCGTCTCCTTCGGCATGCAGAGCGCCCGGCAGCACGTCCTGAAGATCCTCGACCGCACGCACACCCCGGGGCGGCCCGAGGCCTGCGTCGCCGAGGCCCGCGCGGCGGGCTTCGACCACGTGAACCTCGACCTGATCTACGGCACCCCCGGCGAGAGCGACGACGACTGGCGGGCCTCCCTCGACGCCGCGATCGGCGCCGGGCCCGACCATGTGTCCGCGTACGCCCTGATCGTCGAGGAGGGCACGCAGCTCGCCCGCCGCATCCGGCGCGGCGAGGTCCCCATGACGGACGACGACGTGCACGCCGACCGCTACCTGATCGCCGATGAGGCACTGTCGGCCGCCGGATTCCAGTGGTACGAGGTGTCCAACTGGGCCACGTCGGACGCGGGCCGCTGTCTGCACAACGAGCTGTACTGGCGGGGTGCCGACTGGTGGGGCGCGGGACCCGGCGCGCACAGCCACGTCGGGGGCGTGCGCTGGTGGAACGTGAAGCACCCGGGCGCGTACGCCGCCGCCCTCGCCGAGGGGCGCTCGCCGGGGGCCGGCCGCGAGCTGCTGGCGGACGAGGACCGGCGGGTGGAGCGGATCCTCCTCGAACTGCGCCTGCGGGAAGGCTGCCCGCTGGACCTGCTGCGCACCGAAGGCCTCGCGGCCTCGCGGCGCGCCCTCGCGGACGGCCTGCTGGCGCCCGGGCCCTACGAGAAGGGGCGGGCCGTGCTCACCCTGCGGGGCCGCCTGCTGGCCGACGCGGTGGTGCGGGACCTGGTGGACTGAGGGCCTGGTGGCCCGAGGCCCGCGCCGGGGGCTACGGGACGGGGGCCGTCACGAAATCGATCAGTTCCTCCACGCGGCCCAGCAGCGCCGGCTCCAGATCCTTGTAGCTGCGTACCGAGCCCAGGATCCGCTGCCAGGCCGCCCCGGTGTTCTCCGGCCAGCCCAGGGCCCGGCACACCCCGGTCTTCCAGTCCTGGCCGCGCGGCACGCGGGGCCAGGACTCGATGCCCAGGGACGACGGCTTCACCGCCTCCCAGACGTCGATGTACGGGTGTCCGACCACCAGCGCGTGCGGGCTGGAGACCTCGGCCGCGATCCGGGACTCCTTCGAGCCGGGGACGAGGTGGTCCACGAGGACGCCGAGGCGCGCGTCGGGGCCGGGCGCGAACTCCGCGACGATCGCCGGGAGGTCGTCGATGCCCTCCAGGTACTCGACGACGACGCCCTCGATGCGCAGGTCGTCGCCCCACACCTTCTCGACAAGCTCCGCGTCGTGGCGCCCCTCCACATAGATGCGCCCGGCGCGCGCCACCCGCGCCCGCGCCCCGGGGACGGCGATCGATCCTGACGCGGTGCGCGCGGGCCGCGAAGCCGCCTGGGCCTTGGGGCGGACCAGCGTGACGACCTTGCCCTCCAGGAGGAAGCCGCGCGGTGCCATCGGGAACACCCGGTGCTTGCCGAAGCGGTCCTCCAGGGTCACCGTCGGGCCCTCGGCGGTCTTCTCGCAGCGGATCACCGCGCCGCAGAATCCGGTCCCGACCTCCTCCACCACCAGGTCGGCTTCGGCGGGGACCTCGGGGACGGGGGCCGACCTCTTCCACGGCGGGGTGAGGTCCGGGTGGTAGCTGCGCATTCGACAGACGTTATGGCATGGGGTGATGTCCCGTCACGGGGACGTGCCCGCGCCGCTCACCGCACCCCGAACCGGACCGCGAGGTCCTCCCGCTGCGCCCGTACGAACGCCGCGTCGACGACCGCCCCGTGCCCGGGCACGTAGCGGGCGTCCGCTCCGCCGAGGCCGAGCAGCCGGTCGAGCGCGGCGGGCCACCGGCCCGGGACCGCGTCGGCGCCCGCCTGGGGTTCGCCCGACTCCTCCACGAGGTCGCCGCAGAAGACCACATCGGGTTCGCCCGGGTCGTGGCCCGGCACCAGGACGGCCAGGTCGTGGCCGGTGTGGCCGGGGCCGACGTTCGCCAGGAGCACCTGGACGCCGCCCAGGTCGAGGGTGCGCTCCCCGGACACCAGGTGCCGCGGGAGCACCAGGAGGTCGGCGGCCTCGGCGGCGGCGCGCGCGTCCAGGCCGTGGGCGACGGCGTCCCCGCGCAGGCCCTCGCGGTCCCGGTCGAGCACGGCGTCGACGCCGACCGCGCCGAACACCTCGACCCCGGCGAAGGCCGCCGCGCCGAGCACGTGGTCGAAGTGCGGGTGGGTCAGCGCGAGATGGGTCACACGGCGGCCCCCGCCGAGCAGCCGCCGGGCCTCGGCGCGCAGGAGCGCGCCCTCCCGCAGGCTGGACCCGGCCTCGATCATCAGGGCGGCCTCGTCGCCGACGACCAGGCCGGCCGTGCAGTCCCACACGGGGAGCCGGCGCCGCCCCACCCGCGAGGTGAGCGGCTCCCAGCCCGCGCCCCGCCAGTCCGGGGCCGGTGTCGCGCTTACGTCCATACGGTGACGCTAACGCCATACGGTGACGCTAACGCCGCCGCCCGTCGCGGGCAGCGGACGGGTGGCCCGGCGTGCGGGCGCGACCGGGCCGGTGGCACGGGCCACACGTGGGCATGAGTAAAGGAGTCGGCCCTTGCCGGGGCTGTACCCGACGGCCGTACACTGACTCGATGAAGGTTGGCACTCGCGCGTGGTGAGTGCCAGGGTGGGGCCGCCGCGGGGGCTCAGGACGAGGGAAGAGAGCTGGAGGTGTGCGCGATGCTCAGTGAACGCAGGCTCGAGGTGCTCCGCGCCATCGTCCATGACTACGTAGGCACCCAGGAGCCCGTCGGCTCCAAGGCGCTCACCGAGCGTCACCACTTGGGGGTCTCTCCGGCCACGGTCCGTAACGACATGGCGGCGCTGGAGGAGGAAGGGTTCATCGCCCAGCCCCACACCAGCGCCGGGCGCATCCCCACCGACAAGGGCTACCGGCTGTTCGTGGACAAGCTGGCGGGCGTCAAGCCGCTCAGCTCCCCCGAGCGCCGCGCGATTCAGAACTTCCTGGACGGCGCCGTCGACCTGGACGACGTCGTGGGCCGTACGGTGCGGCTGCTCGCGCAGCTGACCCGGCAGGTCGCCGTGGTGCAGTACCCGTCCCTGACGCGGTCGACGGTGCGCCACGTGGAACTGCTCGCGCTCGCCCCGGCCCGGCTCATGCTCGTGCTGATCACGGACACGGGCCGGGTCGAGCAGCGTCTGATCGACTGCCCGGCGCCGTTCGGGGAAACGTCACTCGCGGACCTGCGGGCCCGGCTCAACAGCCGGGTCGCGGGCCGCAGGTTCACGGACGTGCCGCAGCTCGTCCAGGACCTGCCCGAGTCCTTCGACAAGGAGGACCAGGCCACGGTGGCGACGGTCCTGTCCACCCTCCTCGAAACCCTGGTCGAGGAGAACGAGGAGCGGATGATGATCGGCGGAACGGCCAATCTCACCCGCTTCGGACATGACTTCCCTCTCACGATCCGGCCGGTCCTCGAGGCCCTGGAGGAACAGGTCGTCCTCCTCAAGTTGCTTGGTGAGGCTACGGATTCGGGCATGACCGTGAAGATCGGTCATGAGAACGCCCACGAGGGACTCAGCTCCACGTCCGTGGTCTCCGTCGGCTACGGTTCGGGAGGCGAGGCAGTGGCCAAGCTAGGCGTGGTCGGACCGACCCGCATGGACTATCCGGGAACGATGGGAGCAGTACGCGCAGTGGCACGTTACGTCGGACAGATCCTGGCGGAGTCGTAAGTGGCCACGGACTACTACGCCGTACTCGGCGTGCGCCGCGACGCGTCCCAGGACGAGATCAAGAAGGCCTTCCGGCGGCTCGCGCGCGAGCTGCACCCGGACGTCAATCCCGATCCCAAGACGCAAGAGCGCTTCAAAGAGATCAACGCGGCCTACGAGGTCCTCTCGGACCCGCAGAAGAAGCAGGTCTACGACCTCGGTGGCGACCCGCTGTCCCAGTCGGGCGGCGCGGGCGCGGGCGGTTTCGGAGCCGGTGGCTTCGGCAACTTCTCGGACATCATGGACGCGTTCTTCGGTACGGCGTCGCAGCGCGGGCCGCGCTCGCGCACCCGCCGCGGCCAGGACGCCATGATCCGCCTCGAGATCGAGCTGGACGAGGCGGCCTTCGGCACGACGAAGGACATCCAGGTCGACACGGCCGTCGTCTGCACGACGTGCTCCGGCGAGGGTGCCGCGCCCGGCACCTCCGCGCAGACCTGTGACATGTGCCGCGGCCGCGGCGAGGTGTCCCAGGTCACGCGGTCCTTCCTCGGCCAGGTCATGACCTCGCGGCCCTGCCCCCAGTGCCAGGGCTTCGGCACCGTGGTGCCCACGCCGTGCCCCGAGTGCGCGGGCGACGGCCGGATCCGCTCGCGGCGCACCCTCACGGTGAAGATCCCCGCGGGTGTCGACAACGGCACGCGGATCCAGCTCGCGGGCGAGGGCGAGGTCGGCCCGGGCGGTGGCCCGGCCGGCGACCTCTACGTGGAGATCCACGAGCTGCCGCACGCCGTCTTCCAGCGGCGCGGCGACGATCTGCACTGCACCGTCACCATTCCGATGACGGCGGCCTCGCTCGGTACGAAGGTGCCGCTGGAGACGCTCGACGGCGTCGAGGAGGTCGACATCCGGCCCGGCACGCAGTCCGGGCAGTCGATCCCGCTGCACGGGCGCGGCGTCACGCATCTGCGGGGCGGCGGACGCGGTGACCTGATCGTGCACGTGGAGGTCCTCACGCCCACGAAGCTGGACGCCGAGCAGGAGCGGCTGCTGCGGGAGCTGGCGAAGCTGCGCGGCGAGGAGCGGCCCACGGGTCAGTTCCAGCCGGGGCAGCAGGGCCTGTTCTCCCGCCTGAAGGACGCGTTCAACGGGCGTTAGCGCTTGACGGGTGGGCCCGGCTTCCCGGTTGCTCGGCACCTGGGGGCCGTGCCCACCCGTCCCGCCCTGCGGGACGATTGCCCACGGTAGGAAGCACCCCGCACGAGGCGGCCCCGCCGGACGTGGCACGATGCGCGTATGGTCTCCCCTCTCCATGCTCTCTGTCGTCATCCGATCGTGCAGGCCCCGATGGCGGGCGGGGCCTCGACCCCGCAGCTCGCGGCGGCCGTGTCCGAGGCCGGGGGGCTCGGCTCGCTCGCGGCCGGGTACAAGACCGCCGACGGCATGTACCAGGAGATAAAGCAGGTCAGAGGCCTGACATCGCGCCCGTTCGGGGTGAACCTCTTCATGCCGCAGCCCGCCTGCGCGGACCCGGCGGCCGTCGAGGTGTACCGCAACCAGCTCGCCGGTGAGGCCACCTGGTACGAAACCGAACTGGGCGACACCGACGGCAAGCTCGACGACGGCTACGAGGCGAAGCTGGCGATCCTGCGCGACGACCCGGTGCCGCTGGTGTCGTTCACGTTCGGCTGTCCCTCCCGGGAGGACCTCCAGGCCCTCGCGCGGGTCGGCACGAAGACCGTCGTCACCGTGACCACGCCCGAGGAGGCCCTGGCCGCGCAGGCCGTGGGCGCCGACGCGGTGTGCGTCCAGGGCGTCGAGGCGGGCGGCCACCAGGGCACCCACCGCGACAACCCGGAGACGGACGGCGCGGGAATCGGCCTGCTGAGCCTCATCACGCAGGTCAGGGAGGCCGTACAGCTGCCCGTCATCGCCGCGGGCGGGCTGATGCGCGGCGCGCAGATCGCCGCGGTGCTCGCGGCGGGCGCCGACCTCGCGCAGCTCGGCACCGCGTTCCTCGTCACCCCGGAGTCCGGCGCGCAGCCGCTGCACAAGCAGGCCGTGACCGACTCGCGGTTCGTGCGGACCGAGCTGACCCGGGCGTTCTCGGGGCGCCCCGCGCGCGGCCTCGTCAACCGCTTCATGCGCGAGCACGGCCCGTACGCGCCCGCGGCCTACCCGCAGATCCACTACTTGACGGCGGACCTGCGCAAGGCCGCGGCCAGGACCGGCGACCCGCAGGCCATGGCCCTGTGGGCGGGCCAGGGCCACCGGCTCGCGAGGGAGCTGCCCGCGGGACAGCTCGTGGAGGTGCTCGTGGCCGAACTCGACGAGGCCAAGGCCGTGTTCGCCGGCCGTGGCGCGGACGGTGCGGCATGACCGCGCCGGTGTTCGTCGTCGACGACTTCGCGGGTGCCGCGCCCGGGAGCACGTACGTACTCGAAGGCCCCGAAGGGCGGCACGCGGTGTCCGTGAAGCGGCTGCGCGCCGGTGAGGAGGTGGTGCTCACCGACGGCGCCGGACGCTGGGCGCACGGGGCCGTCGCCGCCGCCGAGGGCAAGGACCGGCTCCTCGTCGCCCTCGACGACGACGGCGTACGGGAGGAGGACGCGGAGAGCCCCCGGATCACCGTCGTCCAGGCGCTGCCCAAGGGCGACCGGGGCGAACTCGCCGTGGAGACCATGACGGAGACCGGCGTGGACGCCGTCGTGCCCTGGGCCGCCGCCCGCTGCATCACGCAGTGGAAGGGCGAGCGCGGCCTGAAGGCGCTCGGCAAGTGGCGGGCGACGGCGCGCGAGGCGGGCAAGCAGTCCCGGCGGGTCCGCTTCCCCGAGGTCGCGGAACTCGCCACCACCAAGCAGGTCGCCCAGCTGCTCGCGGACGCCGACTTCGCGGGTGTCCTGCACGAGGAGGGCAGCGAGCCGCTCGCCACCGCCCCGCTCCCGGCGTCCGGCAGCGTGGTGCTCGTGGTCGGGCCCGAGGGCGGCGTGTCCCCGGAGGAACTCGCGGTGTTCGCAGGGGCGGGCGCCAAGCCGTACCGCCTGGGGCGCAGCGTCCTGCGTACGTCGACCGCGGGCACCGCGGCGACGGCGCTGCTCCTCGGCCGCACGGGCCGCTGGTCCTGACTGGACAGATGGCCGCAACCGGTCTACCGCCCGGGCCCTCGCGGTGGCACGCTGCCATGCATGGGGGCTGTGAGGCGAGTACCGCGACCTGGCCGACGCAGGTGGATCCCGGGCCCGGCGAGAGGGCGACGGGTCCTCGTGGCCCTCGCGGCCGCGGGGGCCACCGGAATCGGCCTGGCCGCCTGCGACCCCGTCGAGGGCGACTTGAGCACGTCCGCCATCGCGCTGACCACCGACAAGATGGGCACCGCCGAGCTGGAGCGCCAGCACCTGGACGTGGCCTGGTTCAACTGCACGGCCTCGTTCGTGAAGAAGGGCGACGCCGACGAGCGCACGGCCACCGACGAGCCGCGTGAGGCCGAGGTCGACTGCCAGGGCAAGTCCGAGGGCGACGACGGAGGGAAGGACATCACCCTCAAGGGCCGCGTCACCGACGTGCGCAACGGCAAGTGCGTCCGCGGGAACCTGACCGCCCGGGTCGAGGGCAAGGAGTGGTTCCGCGTCGACGTCCTCGGCAACTGCGAGGGCGGCAACGGAAACGACAACGGCGACAACGGCGACGACGGCGACAACGACAAGGGCGACAACGGCGGGGACCGCCACACCCCGCCCGTCAACCACGACCCCGACCCGGACGAGCCCGGGCCCACCGCCACGGTCACGGTGACCGAGCGGCCGGACCCCACCTGCGACTGCTATCCGGGCAAGTGATCCAAAACGGTGCCCCGCGTGCCGCCGCCTGCTTAGGCTGACGGTGTGACACAGCCTGCCTACCTCCGGTTTCCGCATCCGCACGGCGAGTTGACCGCCTTCACCGCCGAGGACGACGTATGGATCGCGCCCCTCGACGGCGGCCGCGCCTGGCGGGTCAGCGCCGACAACACGCCCGTCAGCCACCCGCGGATCTCCCCGGACGGCACCACCGTCGCGTGGACGTCGACGCGTGACGGGGGGCCCGAGGTGCACGTCGCGCCCGTCGACGGCGGCCCCTCCAAGCGCCTCACGTACTGGGGGAACACGAAGACGGCCGTACGCGGCTGGACACCCGACGGGCGGGTCCTCGTGGTCAGCGCGCACGGCCAGGCCTCCTTCCGCCGCACCTGGGCGCACGCCGTGCCGCTCGACGGCGGGCCCGCGGAGAGGCTGCCGTACGGACCCGTCGGTGACGCGGCGCACGGACCCGACGGCGAAGTCCTGCTCCTGTCCGCGCCGATGGGCCGCGAGGCCGCCTGGTGGAAGCGGTACCGGGGCGGCACGGCGGGCAAGCTGTGGATCCGCACGCGCCGGCCCGACGACGCCTCCGGCGCCGGCAGCGGCTTCGTACGCGTCCACGAGGACCTCGACGGCAACATCGAACACCCCCTGTGGGTGGGCGACCGCATCGCCTTCCTCTCCGACCACGAAGGCGTCGGCGCCCTCTACTCGTCCCTGCCCGACGGCACCGACCTGCGCCGCCACACCCCCGTCGACGGCGGTACGGGCTTCTACGCCCGGCACGCCGCCACCGACGGCACCCGCGTCGCCTACGCGAGCGCCGGTGAACTCTGGCTCCTTGACGACCTGTCGGACGCGGGGCCGCGCCGCCTGGACGTCCGGCTCGGCGGGCAGCGCGCCGACCTCCAGGCGCATCCGATCAGCGCGGCCCACTGGTTCGGGGCCGCCGCGCCCGACCACAGCGGGCGCGGCAGCGCCGTCTCGGTGCGCGGCGCCGTGCACTGGGTCACGCACCGCGAGGGCCCCGCCCGCGCGCTCGCCGCCGTGCCCGGCGTCCGGGCCCGCCTGCCGCGCACCTTCCGCGTGGACGGCGAGGAGCACGTGGTGTGGGTGACGGACGCGGAGGGCGACGACGCCCTGGAGTTCGCGCCCGCCACCGGCCTCGCCCCCGGCGCGACCCCGCGCCGCCTGGCCGCGGGGCAGCTCGGCCGCGTGCTCGCGCTCGCCGTGGCGCCCGACGGCAGCCGCGCCGCCGTCGCCGCGCACGACGGCCGGGTGCTGCTCGTGGAGCGCGAGAGCGGCGAGGTCCGCGAGGTCGACCGCGCCGAGCACGGCGAGGCCACCGGCCTTGTCTTCTCGCCCGACTGCGCCTGGCTCGCCTGGTCCCACCCCGGGCCGCGCCCGCTGCGCCAGCTCAAGCTCGCCAACACCGCGGACCTGTCGGTGGCCGAGGCCACCCAGCTGCGCTTCCGCGACTACAGCCCGGCGTTCACGGCCGACGGCAAGCACCTGGCGTTCCTGTCCGCGCGCTCCTTCGACCCGGTCTACGACGACCACGTCTTCGACCTCGCCTTCGTCGGCGGCTCCCGGCCGCACCTGCTCACCCTCGCGGCCACGACGCCCTCGCCGTTCGGGCCGCAGCGGCACGGCCGGGCCTTCGACTCCGCCGATGGCCCGCACGCCGAGACCCCCGACAGCGAGGGCTCGCCGGTGACCCGGATAGACCTCGAAGGGCTCGTCGACCGCGTCGTGCCCTTCCCCGTCGAGGCCGCCCGCTACAGCACGCTGCGCGCCGCCAAGGACGGCCTGCTGTGGCTGCGCCACCCGGTGCGCGGGGTGCTCGGCGCCTCCCGCGCCACCCCGTCCGACCCCGAGCCCTGCTCCGCCCTGGAGCGCTACGACTTCGCGCAGCGCCGCGTCGAGGAACTGGCGGGCGACGCCGACCACTTCGCCGTGACCGGCGACGGCAAGCGGATCCTGCTGTGGGCCGACAGCAAGCTGAAGCTGGTGCCGAGCGACCGCCGCGCCTCCGGCGACGAGGACAGCGACACCAACATCACCGTCGACCTCGGCCGGGTCCGCCAGGAGGTCGACCCGGCCGCCGAGTGGCGGCAGATGTACGCCGAGGCGGGCCGCCTCATGCGGGACAACTTCTGGCGGCCCGACATGGGCGGCGTCGACTGGGACGGCGTTCTGGAGCGCTACCGCCCCGTCCTGGACCGCGTCGCGACGCACGACGACCTCGTCGACCTGCTGTGGGAGGTCCAGGGCGAACTGGGCACCTCCCACGCCTACGTGGTGCCGCGCGGCGGCTACGGCAGCCGGCAGGGCCTCCTCGGCGCCGACCTCTCGCGCGGCACGGACGGCCTGTGGCGCGTCGACCGCGTCCTGCCGTCGGAGACCTCCGACCCGGCCGCCCTGTCCCCGCTCGCCGCGCCGGGCGTGGCCGTGCGCGCGGGCGACGCGATCCTCGCCGTCGGCGGGCGGCCCGTCGACCCCGTCACCGGGCCGGGCCCGCTGCTCGTCGGCACCGCGGGCAAGCCCGTCGAGCTGACCGTGTCCCCGGCCGGGGGCGGCGACCCGCGGCACGCCGTCGTGGTCCCCGTGGACGACGAGGAGCCGCTGCGCTACCACGCGTGGGTCGCCGACCGCCGGGCCTACGTCCACGAGCTTTCCGGCGGCCGCCTCGGCTACCTCCACGTCCCGGACATGCAGGCCCCCGGCTGGGCGCAGATCCACCGTGACCTGCGCGTCGAGGTGGCCCGCGAGGGCCTCGTCGTCGACGTCCGCGAGAACCGCGGCGGGCACACGTCGCAGCTCGTCGTGGAGAAGCTGGCCCGGCGCGTCGTCGGCTGGGACCTGCCGCGCGGCTCCGGGCCGCTCAGCTACCCCGGGGACGCCCCGCGCGGGCCCGTCGTCGCCGTGGCCAACGAATTCTCCGGCTCCGACGGGGACATCGTGAACGCCGCGATCAAGGCCCTCGGCATCGGCCCCGTCGTGGGCACGCGCACCTGGGGCGGCGTCGTCGGCATCGACAGCCGCTACCACCTCGTCGACGGCACGCTCGTCACCCAGCCCAAGTACGCCTTCTGGATGGAGGGCCACGGCTGGGGCGTGGAGAACTACGGCGTCGACCCCGACGTCGAGGTCGTGGTGACCCCCGACGACCACGCCGCGGGGCGCGACCCGCAGCTCGACGAGGCCGTCCGCATCGCCCTCGCCGCGCTCGCGGAGAACCCGGCCAGGACACCGCCGCCGCTGCCCTGACCGGCGCCGGGGCCCGCGCGCGGGCCGACCGGTCCCCGGCGGGCCCGTACACGCGGGCGGATAGCATGCCGACGTACGCAAACATGATCAGGAGGTTGGACCATGGCGGGCGAACCACAGGACGACTGTTTGTTCTGCAAGATCGTGGCGAAGGAGGTGCCCGCGACGGTCGTGCGCGAGACGGAGACCACCCTCGCCTTCCGCGACATCAACCCCCAGGCGCCGACGCACGTCCTGGTGATCCCTAAGGTGCACTACCCGGACGCCGCCTCGCTGGCCGCCGCCGAGCCGTCGGCCGCCGCGGACGTGCTGCGCGAGGCCGGTGAAGTCGCCGCGCAGGAGCAGGCGGACAGCTACCGCATCGTCTTCAACACCGGCGCGGGCGCCGGGCAGACCGTCTTCCACGCGCACGCCCACGTCCTGGGCGGCCGCGGCCTCCAGTGGCCCCCCGGATAGCACCTCGTGTCCGTACGTGAACTGGTGGTGCTCGGCACCGCGAGCCAGGTCCCGACCCGGCACCGCAACCACAACGGGTACGTCCTGCTGTGGGACGGCGAGGGCATCCTGTTCGACCCCGGCGAGGGCACGCAGCGGCAGCTGCTGCGTGCCTCCGTCGCCGCGCACGACCTCAACCGCATCTGCGTCACGCACTTCCACGGGGACCACTCCCTGGGCCTCGCGGGCGTCATCCAGCGCATCAACCTGGACCGCGTGCCGCACCCCGTCACCGCGCACTACCCGGCCTCGGGGGAGCACTTCTTCGAGCGCCTGCGGTACGCCACCGCCTACCGCGAGACGGTCCGCATCGCCCAGGAGCCCGTCGCCGCCGACGGGATCCTCGCCACCGCGCCGTCGTACCGCCTGGAGGCAGCGAAGCTCTCCCACCCCGTGGAGTCGTACGGCTACCGCGTCGTCGAGCCCGACGGGCGGCGCATGCTGCCCGGGCTCCTCGCCGAGCGCGGCGTCACAGGCCCCGACGTCGGCGTCCTCCAGCGCGAGGGCAGCCTGCGCGGGATCGACATCGACGAGGTGAGCGAGGTGCGGCGCGGGCAGCGGTTCGCCTTCGTGATGGACACCCGCCTGTGCGACGGCGTGCACGCGCTCGCCGAGGGCTGCGACATGCTCGTCATCGAGTCCACGTTCCTCGACGAGGATCATCAACTGGCCTCCGACCACGGTCACCTGACGGCGGGTCAGGCCGCCGGGGTGGCGCGGGACGCGGGCGTCAGGCACCTCGTCCTCACCCACTTCAGCCAGCGCTACCCGGACCCGTCCGCCTTCGAGCGGCAGGCGCGGGCCGCCGGCTTCGAGGGGGAGCTGACGGTGGCGCGGGACCTGATGCGGGTGCCGCTGCCGAAGCGGGGCGGTGCCTGACGCGGGTGCCGTCGCCTGAGCGCGGCGGGGCCTGACGCGGGTGCCGTCGCCTGAGCGCGGCGGGGCCTGACGCGAGTGCCGTCGCCTGAGCGCGGCGGGCCTGATGCGGTGCCGCCCCCCGAGCGCGGCCCCTGAACCACCAACCCACCGAGAGAAAAGCACCACCATGCCCCTGCCCAAGGCCGAACTCCACCTGCACATCGAAGGCACCCTGGAGCCCGAGCTGGCCTTCGCCCTGGCCGAGCGCAACGGCGTCACCCTGCCGTTCGCCGACACCGAGGCCCTCCGCCAGGCCTACCTCTTCGAGGACCTCCAGTCCTTCCTCGACCTCTACTACGGCCTCATGGCCGTACTGCGCACGGAGGCCGACTTCGAGGAACTCGCCGACGCCTACCTCGCCCGGGCCGCGGCCCAGGGCGTGCGCCACGCCGAGATCTTCTTCGACCCGCAGGCCCACACCGCGCGCGGCGTGGAGATCGGCACGGTCGTCGAGGGTCTGGGCCGCGCCCTCGACCGCAGCCGCGAGCGCCACGGCATCACCACCCGCCTCATCATGTGCTTCCTGCGCGACGAGTCCGCCGACTCGGCCATGGAGACCCTGGAGGCGGCCAAACCCCACCTCCACCGCATCACCGGGGTCGGCCTCGACTCGGCCGAGGTGGGCCACCCGCCGCGCAAATTCGCCGCCGTGTACGAGGCCGCTGCCGCGCTCGGCCTGCGCCGGGTCGCCCACGCGGGCGAGGAGGGCCCCGCCGCGTACGTGACCGAGGCCCTGGACGTCCTCGGCGTGGAGCGCATCGACCACGGCCTGCGCTGCGTGGAGGACCCGGACCTGGTGCGCCGCCTGGTCGAGGAGCGCGTCCCGCTGACCCTCTGCCCCCTCTCCAACGTCCGCCTGCGCGCCGTCGACGTCCTGGAGGACCACCCCCTGCCGAAGATGATGGCCGCGGGCCTGCTGTGCACGGTCAACTCCGACGACCCCGCGTACTTCGGCGGCTACGTCGACGACACCTTCCACGCGGTCCGCGAGGCCCTGGGCCTCGGTGACGAGCAGCTCCGCGAACTGGCCCGGAACTCCTTCGAGGCGGCGTTCCTCGACGGCTCCCCGGAGGAGGAGGCGCTGCGCGCGGCGTACTTGGCGGAGGTGGAGGCGTACCGGTTCGACTGAACCCGACGCGGCGGGCGACCACCGTCGACAACGCGCCACCCCACTCCTCACTGCTCGGCCAACTCGTCGCTCCTGCAACGCAATTGACCTCCCGCCCGGTACGCTGACTCATTCTTGTGACCGAGCGGGCTGGAGAGGGCGTCGGGCGTGGGCGAGTACACGAGGATCGACGATCTGAGTGTGATCCGTGAGATGGGCGTGGGCCTCGGCCGGATCAAGGACGCCTTCGACGGACTCGACAAGCTGAGGGGTCAGTACGAGGACGACTTCGGCGACAGCGGCCTCGCCGGTCAGTTCGGCGAGTTCGCGGGCAACTGGGAGAGCCACCGCGAGGAGCTGGCCGACGAGGTCGCACGGCTCGCCGCCATCGCCCGCGCCGCCGCGAAGACGTACGACGGCGTGGACGGGGAACTCGCCCGCGCGCTGCGCGAGTCCGCCCGGCGGGGCGGCGGCGGCCGGGGCAAGGGCGCGCGTTCCTGATGGGGGGCGCGCGGCCCCGGGACTGGCAGCCCCTCGCGGACAGTGACCCCGTCCCCGGCGACCCGGAGCGCCTCGAGGAACTCGGCCGCAAGCTCCGCCGCACGGCCGACGAGCTGGAACGGCAGGTCCGCCACCTCAAGGCGGCCGCCGACGTGACCTCCTGGGACAGCGACGCGGGTGCCGAGTTCCGCGGCAAGGCCAAGAAGTGCCGGGGCCGCCTGGAAGCGGCGCACCGGCGCTACCGTACGGCCGCCGACGCCATCGGCGACCGCATCGTCGACCACGGCACCGACTACGAGTCCAACGCCACCGCGCCCGCCGGTACGTACGTCACCGACCTCCACCGTGCCCAGCGGATCGCCGGCATCGCCCGGCGCGAGGCCCGGGACGCCGAGGAGCGGGGCAGTGCCGCGCGGCACGGGCTCGACGGCGAGGTGGGCGGGCGCCGCAAGGCTGAGCTGGAGAAGCAGGAGGAGGCGGCAGGGGACGCGCTGGCCGCGGCCCGCGCGAAGCTCCAGGAGGCGCGGCGGATCCGCGACGCCGCGGCGCGGCGGGCCCGCGAGGCCATCGAGGACGTCGTCTCCGGCGACTCCCTCAAGGACGGCTTCTGGGACCGCTTCGCCGACTTCGTGGAACGCGTCGCGGGCGTCACCGAACTCATCTCCAAATGGGCCGGCATCGCCGCCCTCATGGTCGGCTGGATCCCCGTCATAGGCCAGGGCCTGGCCGGCCTCCTCGGCGCGATCTCCATGACCGCCACCCTGCTCAACCTCGCCTGCACGGCCACACAGGTAGCCATGGGCGACGCGGAATGGACAGAACTGGCGTGGTCGGCGGCGGGGTTGCTGGCGATGGGGGCGGGCAAGGCGATGGCCAGGGTGGCTGGGCGGTATGTTTCGCGGACTTTGCATCGGATGCGATCGGCCAAGGGTGGCCGGCAGACGCGTACGCAGTCCAAGCGGAATCGGCAGAAGTTCAACCGTGACTCCGGCATGCCTTTGAGGCTGCAGAAAGGGGAGATCTCGGAGTCCCTCCGTGAGCCTGTTACTGAGATCTTCAAAGGCTCGACGTGGAAGGGGGGATTCCAGGGTGGCTACCGTCAGGCCTTGCGCGAGTTGAAGGACCGTGGCAACGGCAGTGTCCTGAAAGGCACCGCCAAGTCGGTCTCCTTGGCGGACGCCTCGGTTGCCTCCGACCTCAAGGAAATCAAGCACTTGAGCAAGAGCTTGGGCGGAAGCTACGCCGTGAATCAAGTCTCGCGTAACGCGACAACTCTTACTGTCGCCGGGAGCGGTGTCACCGCTGGCGGCCTGTTCATCGACGAGGTGCACTGATGGCGGAGCAGGAAACGACGGTCGGGTCCGACGCCGTGGTCGAGGACGACTACATCGTCGACTTCGACTTCGGTGGCGACTGGCTCGTATTGACGCTACGGGAGGGCACGAAGGAGGAGAGCGAGCGGATGGCAGCGGAGTGCGCAGCGCAGTTCAATCCGCTGCACCTCCGCGTGAGCGAGAGCGCGCTTCAGCGAGAGCTTGCACAAATGGCTCTGCGAGCCCATGAGGCTGGAGCTGTTCTCGTCGCGGTCGTCTGCTCGGAAGGCGGCACTGTGCTCGCAGACCTCGTACTCTTCGTCTACGGCGAGGACGACGTGCCGAGGCCATCCCCCCAGGAGTACCTGCCCAAGCTGCTGCGCTGGTCCTACGCCGAGGTGAAGGGCGAGGCGACCGTCGCCGAGGTGGAGTTGCCCGTCGGCCCTGCCACCCGGGTGCAGGCCGTGCTCGCGGAGAAGCGGCGCTTCGGCTGGGGCAGCAAACTCAGCGAGTCGGTCCGGTACGCGGTCTGGCCGAAGGGGGAGGAGGAGATCCTCCTCGTGGAGGCGAGCTGGCAGCACTTCGAGCGCGCCGGTGAGATGGCGGACCTCGTGGACCGGCTGGTGCCGACGATGCGACTCGTCCCCGTCCCCTCCGATTACGACGAACGCAACGCTGAGCGCGAGCGTGCCGGTGAGGGTGATGGGTGACATGGGGCTCCGCACGGAGTGGACCACGCCTCCCCGTGATTACACGATCCTCGTCCCGGAGGGATGGTTCCAGCTTCCGTTGGAGCCCCCGCGGGACCGCGACCGTGGGATTCTCGCGCTTGCCGAGCGGCAGTTCGCAGGGGTGGATCACGCGCCCTTGCTCAAGGAACGGCTCATGCGGGAGTTGCAGAAGCAGGCCAAGGCGGCGGGGCGGGTGGGTGGGGTGGAGCTGTATCTGTCGCTGCTGACGCTGGGCGGCGTGCCCCTGGCCTCCTCGCTGCTCATCAGCCTCGCCCCCGACGGCTGGCCCGGCTGCCGGACCGCGCACGACCTGGCCGACCGGCTCACGCGCACAGGGCGCCCCGCGGAGGTGACCCGGCTGGAGGGCGCGGGCGAGGCCGTGCGGGAGCGGCGTACCGAGGCGCCGGACCCGGAGCGGCAGATGGGCAACACCCTCGCCACCACCACCGTGGTCTACAACGTGCCGGTCCCCGCGAGCACCACCTGGCTGACCCTCACCTTCTCCACCCCCATGGAGGCCCTGGCACCGAAGATGGTCGAGCTGTTCGACACCGTGGCGGGCACCTTGCACTGGCAGTGAGGCCATCGACGGGCGTTGACGCGCCCGGACCGCCTCCCTAAGGTGCGTTCTCATACGTGGACGCTGTTCATCCCGCCGGAGGCGCCATGCTCACTGTCACCGACGTACGGCTCACCCCCGTACTCGTCGCCGACCCCCCGCTCCTGAACACCCAGGGCCTGCACCAGCCGTACACGCCGAGGCTGATCATCGAGGTGGAGACGGAGGACGGCACGGTCGGCGTGGGGGAGACGTACGGCGACGGCGTGTATCTGGAGCTGGCGGGGCCGCTGGCGGCGGGCCTGGTGGGGCGGGGGGTGGGGGACCTCAACGGGCTGTTCACACTCGCGGACGGCGTCGGCGTCGACGCGCGGAGTGTGGAGACCGCCGTCGACGTCGGAGGCCTGCGCGGCGCGCGGACGGCGGACAAGCTGCGCCTCTCCGTGGTGTCGGGGTTCGAGGTGGCGTGCCTGGACGCCCTCGGCAAGGCGCTCGGGCTCCCCGTGCACGCGCTGCTCGGCGGCAAGGTGCGGGACGCCGTGGAGTACAGCGCGTACTTGTTCTACAAGTACGCCGAGCATCCGCCGGGAGCCGCGGCGCGCGGGCGAGTGGCCGGCGAAGCCGACGACTGGGGGGCCGCGCTCGACCCGGAGGGGGTCGTCGCGCAGGCGCGGGTGTTCGCCGAGCGGTACGGCTTCCGGTCGTTCAAGCTCAAGGGCGGCGTGTTCCCGCCGCAGGAGGAGGTCGCCGCCATCAGGGCGCTCGCCGCGGCCTTCCCCGGCGCGCCCCTGCGGCTCGACCCCAACGGCGCCTGGTCGGTAGGGACTTCCCTCAAGGTCGCCGCCGATCTCGCGGACGTCCTCGAATACCTGGAGGACCCCGCGCTCGGCACCGCCGCCATGGCCGAGGTCGCCGCCCGGACCCCGGTGCCGCTCGCCACCAACATGTGCGTGACGGCCTTCGAGGAGATACCCGAGGCCTTCGCGCGGCAGGCCGTGCGCGTGGTGCTCTGCGACCACCACTACTGGGGCGGCCTCCGGCGGACGCGGGAACTGGCCGCCGTGTGCCGGACGTTCGGCGTGGACGTCTCCATGCACTCCAACACGCACCTGGGCATCAGCCTCGCCGCCATGACGCACGTCGCGGCCACCGTGCCGGGCCTGCGGTACGCGTGCGACTCGCACTACCCCTGGCAGACGGAGGACGTGCTCACCCAGCGCCTGCGGTTCGCGGGCGGGTGCGTCGCGGTGAGCGACGCCCCCGGGCTCGGCGTCGAACTCGACCGCGACCGGCTCGGCGTACTGCACCGACGGTGGCTGGACCAGGACTTCGCCGCGCTGCGCGAGCGGGACGACGCGGCGGCCATGCGGCGCGCCGAACCGGACTGGGTGACTCCGGCCGTGCCGCGCTGGTAGCGGACGCGGCCTGTCACAGGCTTCGGTTACGTTGCCTCCATGTCCGTACCACCCGCCGTACCACCCGCCGTACCACCCAAGACAGCAGCCGCGGCACCGGGACGCACGGGAGCCGGCCACGACAGCACCGTCGTGGATCCGCTCAAGTCGGCCCGGCGCGCGGGCGATCCGCCCTGCGACGTGTATCTGACCGGCACCGTGTTCCTGGACATCATCTTCACGGGCCTCGACTCCGCGCCCGTGCGCGGGACGGAGTCCTGGGCCCGCGGGATGGGGTCGAGCCCCGGCGGCGTCGCCAACATGGCGACCGCGCTCGCCCGGCTCGGCCTGCACACCTCGCTCGCCGCCGCCTTCGGCGACGACCACTACGGCGAGTACTGCTGGGACGCCCTGGAGCAGGGCGAGGGCATCGACCTGTCCTCCTCGCGGACCGTGCCCGGCTGGCACTCGCCGGTGACGGTCTCCATGGCGTACGAGGGCGAGCGGACCATGGTCAGCCACGGCCACGAGCCGCCGCCCGACGCCCACTCGCCGGACGGCGGCGCGCCCGCGTGCCCGCCCCGCGCGCGGGCCGCCGTGGCCTCCCTCACCCCCGGCACCCGCGCCCCCTGGATCGAGGCCGCCGCCCGCCGCGGGACGACGATCTTCGCCGACGTGGGCTGGGACGACACCGGCCGGTGGGACCTGGCAGACCTGCCCGACCTGCGGCATTGCGAGGCGTTCCTGCCGAACGCGGAGGAGGCGATGCGCTACACCCGCACCTCCTGCCCGCGCGCCGCGGCCCACGCCCTGACCGAGCACGTGCCGGTCGCCGTGGTCACTCTCGGCGCGGAAGGGGCGTATGCGGTGGACGGGCGCACCGGCGAGACCGCGTCCGTGCCCGCCATCGAGGTGGAGGCGCTCGACCCCACGGGCGCGGGTGACGTGTTCGTGGCGGGCTTCGTGACCGGCGCCCTCGCCCGCTGGCCGCTCGCCGACCGGCTCGCCTTCGCCGGTCTGACGGCCGCCCTGTCCGTGCAGGAGTTCGGCGGCTCCCTCTCGGCCCCCGGCTGGGAGGAGATCGGCGCCTGGTGGCGGCGCGTGCGGGAGCTGGACCGGCAGGACCCCGTGGCCCTGGAGCGCTACGGCTTCCTGGAGGCGCTGCTCCCGGACGCCGCGCGCCCCTGGCCGCTGCGGCGCGCCGTGCCCACCATCGGCTTCCGGCGCTCCGCCTGAGCCCCCCGGGGCCCACCCGGGGCGGAAAAGGCCTACGGGGTTGTCCGTGCCGAGTCGTACTCTTGGCAGTACGAAGGACGCCGAGCGGGCGAGCCCCCGCGACGAGGAGGACGTGCAGGCCTTAAGCGCCGGCCCATGACTCAGACACCGACAGCTCAGACCCCTGCGCAGGCGCAGGCGCGAGCGCACTTCACGGTCCCGGCCAAGCACCCCATGGTGACCGTCCTTGGCTCCGGAGACGCGCTGCTGCGCGTGATCGAGAAGGCCTTCCCGGCGGCCGACATCCATGTCCGGGGCAATGAGATCAGCGCTGTGGGAGACGCGCGGGAAGTCGCCCTCGTGCAGCGCCTGTTCGACGAGATGATGCTGGTGCTCCGCACCGGACAGCCGATGACGGAGGACGCAGTGGAACGCTCGATCGCCATGCTCAGAGCAGGCGAGACCGGCGAAGGACCGGACGAGACCCCGGCCGAGGTGCTCACCCAGAACATCCTCTCGTCGCGCGGCCGCACCATCCGCCCCAAGACGCTCAACCAGAAGCGGTACGTCGACGCGATCGACAAGCACACGATCGTCTTCGGCATCGGTCCCGCGGGCACCGGCAAGACCTATCTGGCCATGGCCAAGGCCGTCCAGGCCCTCCAGTCCAAGCAGGTCAACCGCATCATCCTGACCCGCCCCGCCGTCGAGGCCGGCGAGCGCCTCGGCTTCCTGCCCGGCACGCTGTACGAGAAGATCGACCCCTATCTCCGCCCGCTGTACGACGCGCTGCACGACATGCTGGACCCGGACTCGATCCCGCGCCTGATGGCGGCCGGGACCATCGAGGTCGCCCCGCTGGCGTACATGCGCGGCCGGACGCTGAACGACGCGTTCATCATCCTGGACGAGGCGCAGAACACGAGCCCCGAGCAGATGAAGATGTTCCTCACCCGGCTCGGCTTCGACTCGAAGATCGTGATCACGGGCGACGTCACCCAGGTCGACCTGCCGAACGGCACGAAGTCAGGACTGCGCCAGGTCCAGGACATCCTGGGCGGCGTCGACGACGTGCACTTCTCGCGGCTCACCTCGCACGATGTCGTCCGGCACAAGCTGGTCGGCCGTATCGTCGACGCGTACGAGAAGTACGACAGCGAGAACGGCACGGAGAACGGCTCCCACAAGGGCCGGTCCAGAGGAAAGTAGAAGACACAGCGCCATGTCGATCGACGTCAACAACGAATCCGGTACCGAGGTCGACGAGCAGGCGATCCTCGACATCGCCCGCTACGCGCTCGCGCGGATGCGGATCCACCCGCTCTCCGAACTCTCGGTGATCGTCGTGGACGCCGACGCCATGGAACAGCTGCACATCCAGTGGATGGACCTGCCAGGCCCCACGGACGTGATGTCCTTCCCGATGGACGAGCTGCGCCCGCCGAGCCGGGACGACGACGCCGCGGAGCCCCCGCAGGGGCTCCTCGGCGACATCGTGCTCTGCCCCGAGGTCGCCCTCAAGCAGGGCCAGGAGGCGCCCACGAACCACTCCATGGACGAGGAGCTACAGCTCCTGACCGTCCACGGCGTGCTGCACCTCCTCGGGTACGACCACGAGGAGCCCGACGAGAAGGCCGAGATGTTCGGCCTCCAGGCCGCCATCGTCGACGGCTGGCGGGCCGAGCGGGGCCTCACCGGCCCCTCTCCGGCACCGACCGTCTCGTAAGCCATGTCCATCCAGCTCATCGCGGGCGCCGTCGCCCTGGTCGTGGTGGCCTGGCTCGCCGCCTGCGCCGAGGCGGGCATCGCCCGCGTCTCCAGCTTCCGCGCCGAGGAGGCCGTGCGCTCCGGGCGGCGCGGCAGCGCGAAGCTCGCCCAGGTCGCCGCCGACCCGACCCGCTATCTGAACGTGGCACTGCTCGTCCGCGTCGCCTGCGAGATGGCGGCCGCGGCCCTGGTGACGTACGCCTGCCTGCGGGAGTTCGACGCGACCTGGGAGGCCCTCGCCGTCGCCATCGGCGTCATGGTCCTCGTGTCGTACGTGGCCGTGGGTGTCTCCCCGCGCACCATCGGCCGCCAGCACCCGCTGAACACGGCGACGGCCGCCGCGTACGTGCTCCTGCCCCTGGCCCGCGTCATGGGGCCCGTCCCGCCCCTGCTCATCCTCATCGGCAACGCGCTCACCCCGGGCAAGGGCTTCCGGCGCGGCCCGTTCGCCTCCGAGGCCGAGCTGCGGGCCATGGTCGACCTGGCCGAGAAGGAGTCCCTGATCGAGGACGAGGAGCGCCGCATGGTGCACTCCGTCTTCGAGCTGGGCGACACGCTGGTGCGCGAAGTGATGGTCCCGCGCACCGACTTGATCTCCATCGAGCGCTACAAGACCATCCGGCAGGCGCTGACGCTCGCCCTCCGCTCCGGCTTCTCGCGCATCCCGGTCACCGGCGAGAGCGAGGACGACGTGGTCGGCATCGTCTACCTCAAGGACCTGGCCCGCAAGACGCACATCAACCGCGACGCCGAGAACGACCTGGTGTCGACCGCCATGCGCCCCGCCACCTTCGTGCCCGACACGAAGAACGCGGGCGACCTGCTGCGCGAGATGCAGCAGGAGCGCAACCACGTCGCCGTCGTCATCGACGAGTACGGCGGCACCGCCGGGATCGTCACCATCGAGGACATCCTGGAGGAGATCGTCGGTGAGATCACCGACGAGTACGACCGGGAGCTGCCGCCCGTCGAGGACCTGGGCGACGGCACCTACCGCGTCACCGCCCGGCTCGACATCGGCGACCTCGGCGAGCTGTACGGCCTGGAGGCGTACGACGACGAGGACGTGGAGACGGTCGGCGGGCTGCTCGCCAAGCAGCTCGGCCGGGTGCCGATCGCCGGTGCCAAGGCCGTGGTGACGCTGCCGGACGAGCGGGAGCTGCGGCTGACCGCGGAGGCCGCGGCGGGCCGGCGCAACAAGATCGTGACCGTGCTTGTGGAGCCGGTCGCGCCCGGGGGCGCGGAGGCCGGTTCCGGGGAGGAGACCGGGCGATGACGCCGCAGGAGCTGAGGACGTTCTGCCTGGCGTTCGACGACGCGGTCGAGGACTTCCCCTTCGGCCCCGAGACGTCGGTGTTCAAGGTGGCGGGCAAGCTGTTCGCCCTGAGCGCCCTCGACCGGACACCGCTGACGGTCAATCTGAAGTGCGACCCCGAGATCGCCCCGCAACTGCGGGCCCAGTACCCGGACATCGTGCCCGGCTGGCACATGAACAAGCGCCACTGGAACACGGTGACGGCCGACGCCGGCCTGCCCGACCAATTGGTCCGCGAGCTGATCGAGGACTCGTACGACCTGGTGGTGGCGGGCCTGCCGCGCGCCGAGCGGCTGCGGCTCGACCGCCCCTGAGAAGACCGGGACGGCGCCCCGTGGAGGGGCGCCGTCCCGCGGCCGGCTCAGCGGCGCCGCAGCAGGGTCCTGGCCAGCAGGGCCGCCGTGGTGAGGACGATCGCGGCGTCGATGGCCAGCACCGTGCGCGTGCCCGCGAGGGTGTCGCCGCCCGTCGTCGCGAGGACGCCCAGGAGCGGGATGCCGATGGTGATGCCCACCTGCTGGGTGGAGGTGACCAGGCCGGTGGCCAGGCCCTGCTCCGCGTCGGGCACGCCCGATGTGACCGTGACGCCGTACGAGACGATCGCGCCGAGGTGGAACATGCTGGCCACCGCGACGGCCACGGTCGCGAGCCACACCGACCACGCGCCCTCGCCGATCGCCAGGAGCGCCGCCACGAACACGCCCTGGCCGAGCAGCGAGCCGACGAGCGTGCGGTGCGGCCCGAAGCGGCCGATGACCTTCGGCGCGCGCATGCCCGCGAAGACCGACACCACGCCCTGGACGCCGAAGACCAGGCCGGTCTCGAAGGCGGACAGGTCGAGGACGTCCTGGAAGTAGAGGGTCAGGACGAAGACGACCGTGGACATCATCGAGAAGGTGACGAGCCCGCCGAGGTTGCCCCACGCGACGGTACGGCGCTTCAGCATGGGCAGGGACACGAGCGGCGCGGTGGCGCGTGACTCCACGTAGCCGAAGAGCGCGAGCAGGACGACGCCCGCGACGAGGGTGACGAGCACGTCGGCGCCGCCGAAGCCGCGCTCGGCGGCCGTGGACAGGGCGTAGATCAGGGCGAGCAGGCCGCCGGTGACCGTGACCGCGCCGGGGAGGTCGAGGCGCGGGCGCTCCGGCGTACGGGACTCGGGCAGCAGGCCGGGCGCGAGCGGCAGCACGATCAGCGCGAAGACGGTAAGGAGCCCCATCGTGGAGCGCCAGCCCAGGGTGTCGGTGAGGACGCCGCCGAGGACCATGCCGACGGTGAAGCCGAGGGACAGGAGCGTGCCGGAGATGCCGAGCGCCCGGTCGCGCTGCGGGCCCTCGGGGAACGTCGTGGTGAGCAGCGACATGCCGGTCGGCACGATCGCGGCGGCGCCCACGCCCTGGAGCGCGCGCCCGGCGAGGAACGACGCCGGGTCCCAGGCGAAGGTGGCGAGCAGCGAGGCCGCGCCGAACAGCGCGAGCCCGCCGAGGAACAGCCTGCGCCGCCCGAACAGGTCACCGACGCGGCCGAAGAGCAGCAGGAAGCCGCCGGACGGCAGCGCGAAGGCGGTGACGGCCCACTGGAGCGCGGTGTGGCTCATGCCGAGGTCCGAGCCGAGCACGGGCAGCGCCACGTTCAGGACGGAGAAGTCCAGCGCGACCATGAACTGCGCGGCGCACAGCACGAACAGGATGAGCTTGTCGCGGCGGGAGAGCGTGGGGGGCGCCGTGTCCGCGACGGGCGCGGGCACGGTGGGGGAGGGAGCGGAGGTGTCTGTCGCCATGGTCACGAGCCTGGGGCGGCCGGAATAGCCGTGGGGAGCCGGAACTTATGCTGGTGGCACGACCACCAGGCAGATCGGCGGGCGGATGACGGGGGGACAGGTGGCCAGTCAGGCCGGGGAGCGGGCCGACGGGGCGAAGGCCCGTCGCCGAGTGGAGCTGCGCGACTTCCTGATGAGCCGGCGCGCCCGGGTGAGCCCGGCCGAGGCCGGGCTTCCGGAGGGCGGGCGGCGGCGCACGCCGGGGCTCAGGCGCGAGGAGGTCGCCGTGCTCGCGGGCGTGGGCGCGTCCTGGTACCAGTGGCTGGAGCAGGGCCGTGACATCTCCGTCTCGCCGCAGGTCCTGGACTCCGTGGCGCGCGTCCTGAAGCTGTCGGGGACCGAACGCCGCCACCTGTACGTGCTCGCGGGCCTCAACCCGCCCGTGCCGCAGGCCGAGCAGGGCGCCGAGCACATGAGCGAGGGCCTGCGGCGGCTCATCGACACCTGGATGCCGTACCCGGCGCACATCATGGACCGCTACTACAACTGCGTCGTCTACAACGACGCGGCCGCCATGGTCCTGAGCATGCGCCCCGAGACCACGCAGAACTGCATCCTCGACTTCTTCACGGACCCCATGTACCGCTCGCGCAGCGTCAGCTGGGCGGAGAACGCGGCGACGCTCGTCGCGCAGTTCCGCGCCGCCTGCTCCGAGCACCCGGGCGACGAGGGCTTCCAGGAGCTGCTCGACCGGCTGCACGCCACGGGCGGGGAGTTCACGGAGCTGTGGGAGCGGCAGGACATCCGGCCCGCCGGCCTGGTCCACAAGGAGATCGACCATCCGCTCGTCGGCATCCTGCACGTGGAGTCGACCGCTCTGAAGGTGCCCGCGCGGCCGGATCTGACCATCGTCATGCACACGCCGCTGCCGCTCGCGGACACGGCGGCGAAGCTGGAGTGGCTGGCCACGCCCCAGGCGCGGCGCGGGGCCATGTACCGGGTGGCCGGGTGAGCCGCGGTCCCGCCTCCTTATGCTCGTGCCATGACTGAGCGCACCGACCTCGGCCCCGAGGACCAGAAGATCGTCACCCTCGCGCGTTCGGCGCGGGCCCGCAACGGCGTGCCGGAGGGGGCCGCTGTGCGGGACGAGACCGGGCGTACGTACGTCGCCGGGACGGTCGGGCTCGCGTCCCTGGAGCTGTCCGCGCTGCGTACGGCTGTGGCGATGGCCGTGGCGTCCGGGGCGGAGTCTCTTGAGGCGGCGGCTGTCGTCTCCGGCGCGCAGTCCCTCCCGGACGCCGACCTGGCCGCCGTCCGCGACCTGGGCGGCCCCGGCACCCCGATCCACCTGGCGGGCCCGGACGGCGCACTCCGCCTGACCACGGAGGTCTGACCCTCCCGGGGCCCCTCCCCGAACCGGGCGCTGCCACCCCCGGGCCCCCCGCCTTATCGGCGCTCCGCACCTCGTCCTCAAACGCCGGACGGGCTGAATCTGCCCGGTGCGAGCCGGCTCCCGTCTGCGGCCCGCGAATGCGGCCTGCGGCCTGCGGCCTGCGAACTGCGTACCGCAGTCCCGGGCCACAGACCCCGGGCCCCAGACCCCGGGCCCCGGGCCCCAGACTGTGGACCTCAGGCCCCGGAACCTGGATCCCGGGATCCAGGCCTGCGGACCACGGAACCGCAGACCGCAGACTGCGGACCCCGGACCCCGGACCCCGGACCCCAGGCCCCAAACCGCCGACCGCGAACCGCCGACCGCCGACCACAGAACTCAGACCGCAGACCTCTGTCGAGCCGCGGATGAGGTCCGGTCCGCATGGGCACCATCCAGCCCGTCCGGCGTTTGAGGACGAGCGCGTCAGCGCGATGGGAGGGCGGGTGGGTGGGGGGAGCCCGCGCCCCAGGCGACCAGGGCGGAAAAGATCAGGGAGAATGGGCGGCATGAGCGTGCGAACCCAGACACCCCAGCCGACCCAGCGGAGCGACCACCGTGCGGGTTTCGCCTGCTTCGTCGGCCGCCCGAACGCGGGCAAGTCGACCCTGACGAACGCTCTGGTCGGCAAGAAGGTGGCCATCACCTCCAACCGGCCGCAGACCACCCGGCACACCGTGCGCGGCATCGTGCACCGCCCCGACGCGCAGCTGATCCTGGTCGACACCCCGGGCCTGCACAAGCCGCGCACGCTCCTCGGCGAGCGGCTCAACGACGTGGTCCGCACCACATGGGCCGAGGTCGACGTGATCGGCTTCTGCCTGCCCGCGGACCAGAAGATCGGCCCCGGCGACCGGTTCATCGCCAAGGAGCTGGCGGCGATCAAGAAGGCGCCGAAGGTCGCCATCGTCACCAAGACCGACCTGGTCGACAGCAAGGCGCTCGCCGAGCAGCTCATCGCGATCGACCAGCTCGCCAAGGAGCTGGGCTTCCAGTGGCAGGAGATCGTGCCGGTCTCCGCGGTCGGCGAGAAGCAGGTGGACCTGCTCGCCGACCTCCTGGTGCCGCTGCTGCCCGAGGGCCCCGCGCTCTACCCGGAGGGCGACCTCACGGACGAGCCCGAGCAGGTCATGGTGGCCGAGCTGATCCGCGAGGCGGCCCTCGAGGGCGTGCGGGACGAGCTGCCGCACTCCATCGCCGTGGTCGTCGAGGAGATGCTGCCCCGTGAGGGCCGCCCCGCCGACAAGCCCCTGCTCGACATCCACGCCAACGTTTACATCGAGCGCTCCAGCCAGAAGGGCATCATCATCGGCCCCCAGGGCAAGCGGCTCAAGGACGTGGGCATCAAGTCCCGCAAGCAGATCGAGGCGCTGCTCGGCACGCCCGTTTTCCTCGACCTGCACGTGAAGGTCGCCAAGGACTGGCAGCGCGACCCCAAGCAGCTCCGCCGCCTGGGCTTCTGAGGGGCCGCCCTCAGGGCGCGGCGGCCCCCGGCCCGGCCAGGGCCGCCGCGAGCCAGTGGTAGGACGCCTTCGGGGTGCGCTGCTGCGTGGCGTAGTCGACGTGGACCAGGCCGAACCGCTGGCGGTGGCCCTCCGCCCACTCGAAGTTGTCGAGCAGCGACCAGACGAAATAGCCGCGGACGTCGACCCCGGCCGTCATCGCCCGGTGCAGGGCCCGCAGATGGCCGTCCAGGTACGTGATGCGGTCCTGGTCGTCCAGGCCGTCGTAGGAGCAGCCGTTCTCCGTGATCATGAGGGGCGGGAGCCGGTCGCCGTACCGCTCGCGGAGGGTCAGGAGCAGCTCGGTGAGGGCTTCGGGGACCACCGGCCAGCCGAAGGCGGTCAGCGGACGGCCGGTGATCTCGCGGGGCGCGAAGGGCAGCTGCGGCGGCAGCGTCACGCCGGAGAACCGCGTGGCCTGCGCGGTGGGGGCGCCCACCTTCGTGGGCTGGTAGAAGTTCACGCCGTACCAGTCGAGCGGCTCGGCGATCACCTCCAGGTCCGCCGCGAGGTCCGGTACGCCGGCGGCGAGCAGCTCCGTGACGGCCTCGGGGTAGCGGCCGATGAGCAGCGGGTCGGCGAAGAGCCGGTTGAGCAGGACGTCGTAGAGGCCGGCGGCCTCGCGGTCCTCGGGGGCGTCGGACGCGGGCCAGGTCGGCCCGTGCGAGTTCGCGACGCCCACGTCCCGCGCGCCCGCCGCGCGCAGGGCCCGCACCGCGAGGCCATGGCCGAGGAGCTGGTGGTGGGCCGCGGGCAGGGCGTCGAAGAGCAGCCGCTTGCCGGGCGCGTGCTGGCCGAGGGCGTGGCCGAGCAGGGTGTGCTCGGCGGGTTCGTTCACGGTGATCCACGTGCGCACGCGGTCGCCGACGCGGGCCGCGACCACGGCCACGTACTCCGCGAAGCGCTCGGCGGTCGCGCGGCTGAGCCAGCCGCCTGCCTCCTCCACGGCCAGCGGCGTGTCCCAGTGGAAGAGCGTCGGCACGGGGCGTACGCCCGCCGCGCACAGCTCGTCGACGAGCCGGTCGTAGAAGTCCAGGCCCGGCCCGCTGACGGCGCCCGTCCCCTCGGGCAGCACGCGCGGCCAGGACACCGAGAAGCGGTACGCGCCCACGCCCAGGTCGCGTACGAGCGCCACGTCCTCGCGGTAGCGGCGCACGTGGTCGCAGGCCACGGCGGCCGTGGTGCCGTCCTTCACGTTCCCCGGCAGGGCCGTGAAGGCGTCCCAGACCGACGGGCCGCGCTCGTCGGCGGCGCCCTCGATCTGGTGGGCGGACGTGGCCACGCCCCACAGGAAGTCACGCGGGAACGAGGGCAGCGGGGCGCGGGGGCCCGGAGGGATGGTCGCCATGCGCGGGATCATCCGCACCGGCCGGAACGGAAGTCAACGCCCGTGCGCACAAAGGGCGTTGCGGCGGCCCCCGCCGCCTACGAGCCCTCCTTCAGGACCCGGGTGATGAGTTCTCGCTGGTCCTCGGTCAGGCGCGGGTCCGCGACGTACACGGTGCGCCCGTCGACGGTGATCTGGTAGCTGAAGCCGTCGGGCACGCCGATCGGCGGCTCACCCCGGCAGCCGGCCACGGCCCGCTCGGCCAGGGTGTGCCACTCCTGGGCGTCGGGGCGCGCGGTGGTGTCGACCTCCGCGTACCGCTCGATGCCCGCGAAACCTCCGGTGCGCTTCACCTGGATAAGCATGGGTCCTGTCTACTCCAGGCTCCGGCGCCCCGCCAGGCGGCCCCGGCGGGGCCCGACGGCTTCCGGCCGGATCAGGTCGCGGGGACCTTGACCTGCGCCCACGCGTCCAGGACGGCCTTCAGCTCCTCGCCGTCGCCGTACTTGGCGCGGGCCGCCGCGACGGTGAGCTTGGCGAAGTCCGTGAAGGACGCGTCCTGGGCCAGCTCGCCGCCGGTCAGGACGGCGTACCAGATCTGTCCCGCCCGCTCCCAGGCGTGACCGCCGAGGGCCTGGGCGAGCAGGTAGAAGGCGTGGTTCGGGATGCCGGAATTGATGTGTACACCGCCGTTGTCGCGGCCGGTGCGGACGTAGTCGTCCATGGTGGCGGGCTGCGGGTCCTTGCCGAGGACGTCGTCGTCGTACGCGGTGCCCGGGGCCTTCATGGAACGGAGGGCGGTGCCGGTGACGCGCTCGGCGAGCAGGCCGGCGCCGATCAGCCAGTCGGCGTCGGCGGCGGTCTGGCCGAGCGTGTACTGCTTGATCAGCGAGCCGAAGACGTCCGCCATGGACTCGTTGAGGGCGCCGGGCTGGCCGAAGTAGGTGAGGTTCGCGGTGTACTGGACCACGCCGTGGGTCAGCTCGTGGCCGATCACGTCCACGGGGATGGTGAAGTCGAGGAAGATCTCCCGGTCGCCGTCGCCGAACACCATCTGCTCGCCGTTCCAGAAGGCGTTCCCGTAGTCCTCGCCGTAGTGGACGGTGGCGTTCAGGGGCAGGCCCCCGCCGTCGATCGAGTCGCGCTCGAAGTGCTTGAAGAACACCTCGAAGGTCGCGCCCAGGCCGTCGTACGCGCGGTTGACGGTCGCGTCCTTGCCGGGCTTGTCGCCCTCGGCGCGCACCTTGCGGCCGGGCAGCTCCGTGCGGTGCTTGGCGTCGTGGATGGTGCGGTGCGCCCTGCCCGCCTCCGCGCCCTTGGGCGCGGCGACCGAGGGGGCGCCGATGACCGTGGTCAGGCGGCGCTGGGTGCGCTCGAAGGCGTCCCGCTGAAGGGTGCGGCGGGCCGGTCCTGCGAGGGCGGGGTCCTGGCTCTGGGCGAGCGTGTCCAGGACGAACGGAGGCACGATGGTGCAGAAGACGGGCTCGAACCTCTCCGGGTTCCCCGTTGGGTTGGCGGTCATGCGTGGCAATGTGGCACTGGGTCATGCCGCTGTCACTAGCCGCCACCATGATTGGTGAAATACCGGGATACGGGGCCCACCCCCGGCCGCCGGCTGCTACGGCCCGGCGCGCGCCCCCCGGGGCGCCCGACGCCGCGCACCCCCCTTTAACGCGCCGCACCCTCGCCCCCGGCCGCCGGACGGCTTTCAATGCCTGCGGAGCACCGATGCAGGTCCCGCATAGTGATACGGGACGCCGTATCGACGGGGCCTCGGTTAGGCTGCTGGACGTCATGCGTTACGGGCTGCTTCTCCTTAGCTGCCGCGGCGAGGGCCTGTAGTCGAGGCCGACCCCCTCCCCGCGGAGTTCGGTGCTGCGCAAGACCGTCGGCCGTCCAGAAGGACTCACCGAGGAGCCCGCACAACCATGCCGAACTTCCAACGTCCCTCCGCCCTGCCGATCCACAAGTACGGCCAGTACGAGCAGGTGGACCTGCCCGACCGCACCTGGCCCGACCAGCGCATCACCGTGGCGCCCCGCTGGCTCTCCACGGACCTGCGCGACGGCAACCAGGCGCTGATCGACCCGATGTCCCCGGCCCGCAAGCGGGCGATGTTCGACCTGCTGGTCAAGATGGGCTACAAGGAGATCGAGGTCGGCTTCCCCTCCTCCGGGCAGACCGACTTCGAGTTCGTACGGTCGATCATCGAGGACGAGGGCGCGATCCCCGACGACGTGACGATCTCGGTGCTCACGCAGGCCCGCGAGGAGCTGATCGAGCGCACCGTCGAGTCCCTGAAGGGCGCGCGGCGCGCCACCGTCCACCTGTACAACGCGACCGCGCCGGTGTGGCGCGACGTCGTCTTCCGCGGCTCGCGCGAGCAGGTCAAGCAGATCGCCGTCGACGGCACGCGCCTGGTCATGGAGTACGCCGAGAAGCTGCTGGGCCCCGAGACCGTCTTCGGGTACCAGTACAGCCCGGAGATCTTCACCGACACCGAGCTGGACTTCGCCCTGGAGGTCTGCGAGGGCGTCATGGACGTCTGGCAGCCCGACGCCGACCGCGAGATCATCCTGAACCTGCCCGCGACCGTGGAGCGCTCGACGCCCTCCACGCACGCCGACCGCTTCGAGTGGATGAGTCGCCATCTGTCCCGGCGACAGTACGTCTGCCTGTCCATCCACCCGCACAACGACCGCGGCACCGCCATCGCCGCCGCCGAGCTGGCCGTGATGGCGGGCGGCGACCGCGTCGAGGGCTGTCTGTTCGGCCAGGGCGAGCGCACCGGCAACGTGGACCTGGTCGCCCTGGGCATGAACCTGTTCAGCCAGGGCATCGACCCGCAGATCGACTTCTCGGACATCGACGAGATCCGCCGGGTGTACGAGTACTGCACGCAGATGGAGGTCCACCCCCGCCACCCGTACGCGGGCGACCTCGTCTACACCGCCTTCTCCGGCTCCCACCAGGACGCCATCAAGAAGGGCTTCGACGCGATGGAGGCCCGCGCGGCCGCCGCGGGCAAGACGGTCGACGACATCGAGTGGGCCGTGCCGTACCTGCCCATCGACCCCAAGGACGTCGGCCGCTCGTACGAGGCCGTGATCCGCGTCAACTCGCAGTCCGGCAAGGGCGGCATCGCGTACGTCCTGAAGAACGACCACAAGCTGGACCTGCCGCGCCGGATGCAGATCGAGTTCTCCAAGCTCATCCAGGCGAAGACCGACGCCGAGGGCGGCGAGGTCTCGCCCGACGCGATCTGGAGCGTCTTCCAGGACGAGTACCTGCCCAACCCGGACAACCCCTGGGGCCGCATCCAGCTGCGCGCCAGCCAGACCACCATGGGCGAGGACGGCGCCGACACGCTGACCGTCGGGGCGATCGTGGACGGCGACTCCACGGTCCTCACCGGCACCGGCAACGGCCCGATCTCCGCGTTCTTCGCGGCCCTCCAGGCCATCGGCATCGACGCCCGCCTGCTGGACTACCAGGAGCACACGATGAGCGCCGAGGCCTCCGCGCAGGCCGCCTCGTACATCGAGTGCGTCGTCGGCGACAAGGTGCTGTGGGGCGTGGGCATCGACGCGAATACGACACGTGCGTCGCTGAAGGCCGTCGTCTCGGCGGTCAACCGCGCGGCCCGCTGAGGCCGTTCGACCCCCTGTTCGACCGGTGCTTTCGTGGCCCCGTCCGCCCTTGTGGCGGGCGGGGCCACGGCGCGCCGGGCGGCCGTCCGCCGACCTGCTACCGGCCATCTCCCGTCCGGGGTACTGACGCGGCATCACCGATGTGGCTAACATCACGCCAACGCGGCAGGGCGGCCGCGGAGTCGTGGAGGTGCGTGGTGCTGCCAGACCGGGAACGAGACGGCCGGAAATCCCCCGACTCCCGCGCCCCGGGCACCCCGCCGGACCGCGGCAGGGACCACGGCCGGCTCGCGGGCCTGTCCCGGATGCGCCGCCTGATCGGCACCCGCACCGCCTGGACCACCGTGTGCGACGGCGAGTTCTTCTGCCCCGGCTGCGGCGGCGACCGCAACTACCAGCGGCGCAGCGGGCGCCGCCGGTTCGTCCTGCTCGGCGTGCCGCTGCTCTCCCGCGGCCGGACCGGGCCCGTCGTGGAGTGCGCCGCCTGCCAGGACCACTTCGGGCTCGACGCGCTCGACCACCCCACCACCGTCCGGCTCGCCGCCATGCTCCGCGAGGCCGTGCACACCGTCGTCATCGCCGTGCTCACCACCGGCGGCGCCGCCTCGCGCACCACGCTCGACGCGGCCGTCGCCACCCTGCGCGGCGCCGGGTTCGACGACTGCACCGAGGAACGCGTCGTCGCCCTCGTCAACGCGCTCGCCGCCGACACCGGCCGCCCCGGCGCCCCCGACTGCGCGCCCGGCCTCGCCATCGAACTCCACGAGGCGCTCGGCCCCCTCGCCCCGCACCTGGCCCCCGCGGGCCGCGAGGCGCTGCTGCTCAAGGGCGCCCGCATCGCCCTTGCCGACGGACCGTACACGCCCGCCGAGCGCGACGTGCTCGCCACGGCGGGCTGCGCGCTGACCATCGGCACGGACGACGTGGCCCGGCTGATGGCGGCCGCCCAGCGCACCCCGTCCTGAGCGCGCCCGCCGCCCGTGAGGGCGCTCCCGTACTCCCCGGCGCTACTCCCCGGGGAGTAGTCCCCGGCCCGTGCCACCCGCGGGCGTAACGCTCAACTCGCCCCCGCGTCCGACGTATCGGCCCTCCCGCGACGGAACTCTGGAAGCCGTCAGACACCGTCACGGGAGGGAGGCCCATCGATGAGGGCCGCGACAACCACCAAGCGCCGACGACCACGTGCCGTGCCCTGGGTGCTGCTCGGCATCTGGGTCGCCGTCATCGCGCTCGCGGGGCCGTTCGCAGGGAAGCTCGGCGACGTCCAGCACGACCGGGCCGTGGACTACCTGCCCGCGAGCGCCGACTCCACCCAGGTCGCGAAGATCCAGGAGCAACTCCCCGGCGGCGAGACCACCGAGCTGGTGCTCGTCTACCACCGTGACGGCGGCCTCGAGCCGGGCGACCGCGCGCTCGCGGACCGCCAGGTCAAGCAGATCGACCGGGAGCTGGACCTCGTCGCGACGCCCACGGGGGTGGCGTCGAAGGACGGGAAGACCCTGATGTACCCGGTCGCGAGCACCGGACCCGGCACGGACGAGGAGAAGCGGGACGCCTTCGTCAACGACGTACGGAACATCGTCAAGGTCAAGGGCGGGGGCGGCCTCACGGCCGACGTCGGCGGGCCCGGCGCGCTCGCCACCGACGCCAGTGAGGTCTACCAGTCCCTCGACGGGCCGCTGCTCTACACCACCGTCGCCGTCGTGGCGGTCCTGCTGATCCTCATCTACCGCAGCCCGTTCCTCTGGCTCGTGCCGCTCGTCGTCGCGGGCGTCGCCAACTTCCTCTCCATGGGCGTCTCCTACGGCCTCAACCAGGCCTTCGGCACCTCCGTCAGCGGCCAGAGCTCCGGCATCATGACGATCCTCGTCTTCGGCGCGGGCACCGACTACGCCCTGCTCATCGTCGCCCGCTACCGCGAGGAACTGCGCCGCACCGAGCGCCCGTACGACGCCATGGTCACCGCGCTCCGCGGCTGCGGGCCCGCCGTGCTCGCCTCCTCCGGCACCGTCGCCGCCGGCCTGTTCTGCCTGCTCGCCGCCGACCTCAACTCCAGCCGCGGCATGGGCCCGCTGGGCGCCGTCGGCGTGCTGTGCGCGCTCGTGGCCATGCTGACGCTGCTGCCCGCGCTGCTCGTGGTGCTCGGGCGGCGGGTGTTCTGGCCGATGGTGCCCGCGTTCGGCAGCGCGCCCAAGAAGCGCCGCTCCCTGTTCGCGTCCATGGGCTCCTCCGCGGGGCGCAGGCCGCTGGTCGTCCTCGCCTCCGGAGCCGTGCTGCTCGGCGCGCTCGCCCTCGGCGCGTTCAATCTGCCCGGCAACCTCAAGCAGGAGGACTCCTTCACCAGCACGCCCGACTCCATCGCCGCGATGGAGACCCTCGCCGCCGCCTATCCGGAACGCGGCACCCAGCCCATCAACGTCATCGTGCCGACCGCCGAGGCCGACGAACTCCTCGGCCGGGCCCGGTCCGTGGCCGGAGTCGACAGCGTCGAGCGCGGCCGCACCGCCGAGAAGTGGACGGAGCTGTCGGTGGTCGCCAAGGCCCCGCCGCAGTCGGCCGCGGAGACCGCGACCATCGAGGCCCTGCGCGACGCACTCGACCAGCGGGGGGCGTACGTCGGCGGACCGAGCGCCGAGCAGCTCGACCTCAAGGACACCAATGCCCGCGACCGCCTGGTCGTCGTGCCGATCGTCCTCGCCGCCGTGCTCCTCATCCTCGTCGTCCTGCTGCGCAGCCTCGTCGCGCCGCTGCTGCTGCTCCTCGCGGTCGTCGCGGTGTGGGGCGCGTCCCTCGGCATCGGCGGCCTCGTCTTCGAACCCCTCTTCGGCTTCGAGGGCACCGACCCGGGGCTCGGCCTCCTCTCCTTCGTCTTCCTCGTCGCCCTCGGCGTCGACTACGGCATCTTCCTCATGCACCGCATGCGCGAGGAGTGCCTGGAGGGGGCCGAGACCGGCGCCGCCGCGCTCACCGCGCTGCGCACCACGGGCGGCGTGATCGCCTCCGCGGGCCTGGTGCTCGCCGCGACCTTCGCGGTCCTGACCAACATGCCGATGGTGCAACTCGTCGAGCTGGGCTTCGTCATCGCCGTCGGCGTGCTCCTCGACACCTTCCTGGTCCGTACGTACCTGGTGACGTCCGCGAGCCTCGCGCTCGGCCGGAAGGTGTGGTGGCCCGGGCCCCTCTCGCGACGGCCCGGCACGCCCGCCCCGCCGGCCCGCGACGAGCCCGAACTGACCGCCGTCCGCTGACCCTTGCGCACACCGCGGCGCCCCTCCCTGCCGGAGGGGCGCCGCCTTCCTGGATGATGGGGGCCCACGCATGGACACACGCGACCGGTGTCCGCGGGAAGGGGGACCCGACGACGTGCCGTACCCGCAGCCCGCCACCCGCCCCTGGTGGCCGTTCTCCGGAGCGGCGCCGGGCTCGCCCCGCGCCCTGCGGGAGGACGCGCTGCTCGCGGTGGTCCTCGCCGCCTTCGCCGCGCTGCTCGCCGTCGTGCTCAGGGACGGCCGGGAGCCGGACGCGCTCGGCTGGGCGCTCCTGATGTGCGGCCACGTCCCGATCGTCTGGCGCCGCCGCGGGCCGATGACGGTCCTCCTGGCCACCATGGCCTTCGTCGGCCCGTACCACGCCCTCGACTACGACCACGCCGCCGCGACCCACGTGGGCATGGTCGCCCTCTACACCGTGGCCGTCTCCGGCCGCCCCCGCCGCACCCTCCTGACCGGCGTGCACATCGTCGCGATCATCCTCGTCGTCAACACGGGCGTCGGCGACGACCCGGTCACGGAGGTCGTGCGGATCACCGGCTGGATCGTCGCGGTCCTGGTCTTCGGTACGTACGTCCGCGTGCACCGGCAGTACTTCGCCTCCGTCGTCGAGCGCGCCGAGCGGGCCGAGCGCACCCGTGAGGAGGAGGCGCGGCGCCGCGTCGCCGAGGAGCGGCTGCGGGTGGCCCGCGATCTGCACGACCTGCTCGCGCACAGCATCACGCTCGTCGGCGTGCAGACGTCGGTGGCCGCGCACGTGCTCGCCGCCGACCCCGAGCGCCTGGACCGCGCGGCCATCGCGGGCGCGCTCGACGACATCGCCGACACCTGCCGCGCCGCGCGCGGTGAACTGCGCGCGACCCTCGAAGTGCTGCGCTCCGGGAGCGAGTCCGGCGACGGGGCCGACGAGAACCGCGGCCCGCTGCCCGGCATCGACGGCATCGGCGACCTGGCGGGCGCGGCCCGTACGGCGGGTGCCGAGGTCGAGCTTGCCATGGCGGAGGTGGCCGCCGTGCCGCCCGTCGTCGGGGCCGCCGCCTACCGCATCGTGCAGGAGGCCCTGACCAATGCCGTCCGGCACGGAGGGCCCGGCCTCGCGGTGCGCGTGGCGATAGGGGAGCGCGACGGCGCCCTCCGCGTGTCCGTGACCGACGACGGCGCGGGCCCCGCCGCACCCCCGGCCGCGGCGGCCGCGTCCGGGTTCGGCATCATCGGCATGCGGGAGCGGGCACGCAGCGTCGGCGGGACGCTGACGGCCGGGCCGCGGGACGGACGGGGGTTCGAAGTGGTGGCGGAACTGCCCTTTCAGACAAGGGGACTGGCGCACGCGGAGGAGCTGAGGGCGTGGTGACGCGGAAGATCCGCGTCCTCCTCGCCGACGACCAGGCCCTCGTGCGCGCCGCGTTCGCGATGCTCGTCGAGTCCGCGCCCGACATGGACGTCGTGGCCCAGGCGGGCACCGGCCGCGAGGCCGTCGAACTGGCCCGCGCCCGGCGCGCCGACCTCGTCGTCATGGACGTCCGCATGCCCGACCTCGACGGGATCGAGGCGACGCGCCTCATCGCTGCGGACGAGGACCTCGCCGGGGTGAAGGTCCTCATGCTCACCACGTACGACACCGACGAGCACGTGGTCGAGGCGCTGCGGGCCGGGGCGTCCGGCTTCCTGGTCAAGGACACGAAGCCGGCCGAACTCCTGGACGCGATCCGCACGGTGGCCGCGGGCGAGTCCCTGCTGTCCCCCGGCCCCACGGCCCGCCTCATCGCCCGCGTCCTGCGCCACCCGGAGACCCCCACTGCCACGGACGAGGCCCCCCGCTCCCTGGCCACCCTCTCCGACCGCGAACGCCAGGTCCTCACCCTGGTCGCCCGCGGCCTGAACAACACGGAGGTCGCCGAGACCCTCGGCCTCAGCCCCCTCACCGCCAAGACCCACGTCAGCCGCATCATGGGCAAACTCACGGCCCGCGACCGCGCCCAACTGGTCATCACGGCGTACGAGGCGGGGCTGGTCAGGCCGGGTGGGTGAGGGCGGCTACAACAACCCCGCCGTCGCCAGGTGTTTGGCCACGTGTTCCACGTCCTCCGGGGAGAGGGGGATCTGGGGGGCCGCCGTCGTGGGGTGGGTGATGATGCCGCGGAGGTGGAGTGCGGCCTTGAAGGCGCCGAGGCTGGAGGAGCTGCGGCCCATGCGGGCGGGGGAGCCGGTCTCGGTCATGCGGAACAGGGCGCAGAGGCGTTCCTGCTCGGCGCGGGCGCCGTCGACGTCGCCGGCGCGGGCCGCGCGGTAGAGGCGGACGTAGCCGTCGGGGTCGACGTTGCCGAGGCCGGGGACCACGCCGTGCGCGCCCATCGCGAGGGCGGAGTCGACCGTCAGCTCCGAGCCGGTGAGGACGCTGAAGCCGGGGGGTGCGCCGAGGAGCACGCGGCGCAGGCCGCCGTCGTCGCCGCTGGAGTCCTTGAGCCCGGCCAGGGTGCCCTCGGCCGCGAGGTCGAGGACGAGGTCGGCGTCGAGCTTGGTGTGCACCGAGACGGGCAGGTCGTACGCGAAGACGGGCAGGCCGCCGCGCTCGGCGACGAGCCGGTAGTGGCGGGCGATCTCGGCGGGGTGGGTGCGGGTGTAGAAGGGCGCGGTCACGACCACGCCGTCGGCCCCGGCGGCGGCAGCGGCCTTCACGTGGTCGAGGACGCGCAGGGTCGTCATGTCGATGGCCCCGGCGATGACGGGGAGCCGGCCGCCGACGTGGCGGACGACCGTGGACACGACGAGCTTGCGGTGGGCGTCCGGCAGGTACGCCGCCTCCGAGGAGGAGCCGAGGACGAACAGCGCGTCCACGCCCGCGCCGACCAGGTGGTCCACGAGGCGTTCGAGCGAGGCGACGTCCACCTCGTTGTCCGGCGTCAGGGGGGTGCAGACGGGCGGGACGACACCGGTCAACAGGGTGGGGAGTGCGGTCATGGAGCCTCCTTGGACGTGGCCGTGGCGGCGGCCGTCGCGGTGGACGCGGGCGGTGAGGCCTGCGCCGACTGGCTGACGAGGTCACGCGTGGTCTCGCCCGCCGGTACGGGGTGGTGGCACCGGAAGCGGTGCGCCGACCCCGTCTCCGTAGTCTCCGGCATGGCCGCCGCGCACGCGTCGTCCGCCTTCCAGCAGCGTGTCCGGAACGGGCACCCACTGGGCGGCCGGGTGGCCGAGGGGACGGGGCCGACGAGCGGGATGGGGTCGATGGGGTCCAGGAGGCCGGGCGTGGCGGAGAACAGGGCGCGCGTGTAGGGGTGCCGCGCCTGGTCGAGGATGTCGGCGGCGGGCGCCTCCTCGACGATCCGGCCCAGGTACATGGTGATCACCCGGTCGCTCATCCTGCGGACGGTCTGGATGTCGTGGGAGACGAACACCAGGGCGAGGCCGAGACGTTCCTTCAGGTCGAGGAGGAGGTTGAGGATCTGGGCGCGGACCGAGACGTCCAGGGCGCTGGTGGGTTCGTCGGCCACGACGAGTTCGGGTTCGAGGGCCAGCGCCCGCGCGATCGCGACGCGTTGCCGCTGGCCGCCCGACAGCTGGCCGGGCAGGCCGTCCGCGAGGGCCGTGGGAAGGCCCACCAGGCTCATCAACTCCCGTACGCGCTGCTCGCGTTGGGCCGGTTTGCCGCGCCGGTGGACGTCGAGCGGGTCGCGCAGGATCTGACGGACGGGCAGGCGCCGGTTCAGGGCCGTCGAGGGGTCCTGGAAGATCATGGCGGTGTCGCTGCCGATGGTGGTGCGCCGCTCCGGGGGCTTCATCCGCCACAGGTCGCGGCCGCGGTAGGCGACCGTGCCCGCCGTGGGGCGCTGGATGCCCACGAGCACCTTGGCCAGGGTCGACTTGCCGCAGCCCGACTCGCCTACGACGCCGACGGTTTCGCCGGGCGCGATGGTCAGGTCGGCGCCGGTGAGCGCGTACACCTTGTCGCGGGAGAAGACGCCTCCGGTGCGGGCCTTGTGCACGACGTGCGCGTCGCGCAGCACGATGAGGTCTTCAGCGGGCGTCATGTGCGATTCCCTCTCGTGTCTCGGGTGGCTGCGGGTCGTCTGTGGCTGGTCGCGCCCGCGCGGCGGAGCCGCTGTCGACGCCGTCCCGCGCCCCTTCGGGGCGCTCCCGTGCTGCGGGCTCGTGGGGGGCCAGGGCCGGGTGGTGGCAGGCTGTCCGGTGTGCGGGCTCGCCCAGGAGGTCCGGTGTCGTGGTGCGGCACAGCTCGTCGGCGAGCGGGCAGCGGTCGGCGAAGCGGCACCCGGCGGGGAAGTCGGCGGGCGAGGGGACGACGCCCTTGATCTGGGTGAGGCGCTCGGCGGCGGACTCCAGGGAGAGGACGGAGCCGAGCAGGCCGCGCGTGTAGTGGTGGGTGGGGTACTCCACAAGCTCGGCGGTGACCCCGGTCTCCACGATCTGGCCGCCGTACATCACCGCGACGCGGTCGGTCACGTCCGCGACGAGCGCCAGGTCGTGGGAGACCAGGATCAGTGCGAAGCCCAGCTCGGCACGGAGCCGCAGGAGCAGCTGGATGACCTGCGCCTGCACGGTGACGTCCAGGGCGGTGGTGGGCTCGTCCGCGACGATCAGCTTCGGCTCGCGGGACAGGGCCATCGCGATGAGCACGCGCTGGCGCTGGCCGCCGGACAGCTCGTGCGGGTAGCTGCGCAGCGTGCGGTCCGGGTCGAGGCCCACCAGGGAGAGCAGCTCGGCGGGGGAGCGGTGGCCGCCGCGCCTGACGACCTGCTTGAGCTGGGCGCGCACGGTCATCGCCGGGTTCAGGGACGACAGGGCGTCCTGGTAGACCATCGCCATGTCGTGGCCGAGCAGCCGGCGCCGGGCCCGCATGGGCAGGCCGATCAGCTCCCGGCCGTCGAAGGTGACGTGGCCGCGGACGCGGGCGCCCTTGGGCTGGAGCCCCATGACGGTCAGGGCGGTGAGGGACTTGCCGCAGCCGGACTCGCCGACGAGCCCGAGGACCTCGCCGGGCCGCACCTGGAAGCTGATGCCGTCCACGATGTCGACGCCGCCGTGCCGGGCGTCGAAGCCGATGGCCAGGTCCCGTACGTCCAGGACGGGCGCGCCCTCGGGCAGCGGCCGGGCGCGGGCGCGAAGGCGGGTGGCGGCGTCGGCGAGGCCCGGCAGTTCGAGGACCTCGCCGCTGCCGGGCTCGGGGGCCTCGACCTTGTCCTTGGCGCGGCCTTGATCGACCTCGCGGCCCGAGGGCGCGGCCCAGGCGTCGGAGACGCCTTCGGACAGGACGTTGAGGGACAGGACGGTCAGGAGCATCAGGAGGCCGGGGAAGACCGTCGCCCACCAGCCGCCGATGAGCACCATGTTCTTGCCGTCGGCGATGACGCTGCCCCAGGACGGGTCGGGGGGCCGCACGCCCGCGCCGATGAAGGACAGCGAGGCCTCGAAGACGATGGCCTCGGCGACCTGCACGGTGCAGAAGACCAGGACGGGCGCGGCGCAGTTGACGGCCACGTGCTTGATGAGGATGTGCGGGGTGCGGGCGCCGATGACGCGCTCGGCGGTGACGTAGTCCTCGCTGTACTGGTCGAGGACGTTGGCGCGGACGACACGGGCGATGGGCGGGGTGAAGAGGAACGCGATCGCGCAGATGAGGACGGTGATGCCGCCGCCGAAGACGGCGACGAGGACGGCGGCGAGCGCGATGCCGGGGAAGGCCATGACGACGTCGAGGACCCGCATGAGCGTCTCGTCCACGGCCTTGCGCGAGGTCGCCGCGACCGCGCCGATCAGGGCGCCGGCGGTGAGGGCGAGCAGGGTCGCGCCGAGCCCGATGGCGAGGGACCAGCGGGCGCCGTACATCAGCCGGCTGAGGATGTCCCGGCCGAGGCTGTCCTGGCCCATCCAGTGGTCGGCGGAGGGGGCCCCGGTGCCGCCCACGAGGGACTGCTGTGCGAGCGGGTCGTGCGGGGCGAGCAGCGGCGCGAACAGGGCGACGAGGACGACGACGGTGAGCACACCGAGCGCGATCCGTGACAGGACGGGCAGCTTGCGCAGCGACCTGAGGCGCAGGCCCGGCCGGGCGAGCCTGTCGGTCAGTGCCTTGCGCGAGGCGAACGGCATCAGGAGGTTCCCCTCAGGCGCGGGTTGACCAGGAGGTAGAGGATGTCGATGACGAGGTTCACCACGACGAAGCCGACGGCGGTGGTGATGACGACGCCCTGCACGACGGCGGGGTCGCCGTTCTTCACCGCGTCGATCATCAGCTTGCCCATGCCGGGCAGGGAGAAGATCGTCTCGATGACGACGGCGCCGCCGAGCAGATAGCCGACGCGCAGGCCGAGCACGGTGAGCGGGTTGATCAGGGCGTTGCGCAGGACGTTGCGGCCGACGACCACGACGGGCGGCAGGCCGCTGCCGACGGCGGTGCGGACGTAGTCCTTGTCCAGCTCCTCGACGACGGCGGTGCGGATGATCCGGGTCATCTGCGCGGCCACCGGCAGGGACAGGGCGAGCGCGGGCAGCGTCATCGTCTTGAGCCAGCCGGTGAAGGAGTCGTTGGGGTTGACGTAGCCGCCGGTCGGGAACCAGCCCAGGTCCACGGCCAGGTACTGGATCATCAGCAGGGCCAGCCAGAAGCCGGGCGCGGCGACGCCGGTCAGGGAGACGACGCGGACGATCTGGTCGGGCAGCCGGTCGCGGTAGATCGCGGCGGTCACGCCGAGCAGCAGCGAGACGACGACGGCGACGCCGAGGCCGAGGAAGGTGAGCTGCATCGTCAGCGGCAGTGCCGTGGTGACCTGGTCGACGACCTCGGAGCGGGTCAGGACGCTGATGCCCATGTCGCCGTGGAGCAGGTCCCCGACGAAGTCGACGTACCGCACGGGCAGCGGGTCGAGCAGGCCGTTCTCCTCGCGGAACTGGTGCAGTTGCTCCGGGGTCGGGTTGGCGCCCTGGAAGAACGCGGACGCCGGGTCGACGTCCGAGAACCGCATGACGAGGAACACGAACAGGACGATGCCGAGCAGCAGCGGGACGAGCAGGGCGATGCGGCGGAGCAGGATGCGCAGGATCGCGGTCACGTGGTACGGCTCCTCACTTGTACGTCGGGGAATGTGACACTCGCGGGGGTGGGTGTCACATCCGCGCGGGCTGATGCCATCCAGGTGGCGAATCAGCGCGGCCCGCTGCGTGAGATGTCACATCTGCCCGGGCTGATGCCCCCTCGCGGTGGCGGATGTGACACACAGGCGGCCATGTGTCACATTCGCGCGGGCAGGAGTCACACCCACTGGGCCTGGAGGACGTTGATGCCGGGGTAGGGCTGGGGCCTTATGCCGGCGAGCCGCTTGGGGTTCCAGGCCGTCATCAGCTCGTTGTGGACGACGGGGTAGAGCACCGCTTCCTCGGCGACGAGGTCGATGTAGTCCTGGACCATCGCCTTCTTGCGGGTGGCGTCGGACTCGCGCGTCGCCTTGTCCATGAGCCGGAACAGCTCCTTGGCGCGGGCGTTGTCCGCCCAGCGGGCGTAGCCCATCCAGATGTTTTCGGGGCCGTAGTTGTAGTGCATGATCAGGTCGGCCTCGATGCCGAACTGGTTGGGGTTCGAGGCCGCCGCGACGACCTGGTAGTCCTTCTTCTGGTCCAGCTTGGTGAAGACGGCCGTGGTCTCCTGCGGGTCGAGGGTGGTCCTGACGCCGATGGCGTCCCAGGAGGCCTTGATGGTGGGCAGGCAGTCGCTGATCCAGCTGACGTTGACGGCCATGAGGTTGATCCGCAGGCCCGAGACCCCGGCCTCCTTCAGGAGCGCCCTGGCTTTCTTCGGGTCGTACGCGTACACGGTCTTGGCCGGGCGGTAGCTGGGGTTGCCCTCGTTCAGGAAGGACGTGGCGGCCTTGCCGTGCCCCTTCAGGGCTACGTCGATCATCTTCGCGCGGTCGATGGCGTAGTGCAGCGCCTGGCGCACCCGCACGTCGTCGAAGGGCTTGTGGTCGGTGTTGAACATCAGGAAGAGGTTGTTCATCCCGGCGCCGCCCTCGACGGTCATGCCGCCGCTCTTGAGCTGCTCGATGTTGGCGTACGGGATGTTGTCGGCGATCTGCGCGTCCGCGCTGCCGCCCGAGATCTTGGCGACGCGCGGGGCGGCCTCCACGATCGTCAGCCAGTTCATCTTCTTGAAGGCGGCCCTGCGGGGTCCGTTGTAGTCGTCGTACGCCTCGAAGGTCGTGTTGGACTTCGGGTGGTGCGCGACCTGCCGGTAGGGGCCCGAGCCGATCGCCTTGCCCTTGGTGGCGTCGTCCCAGGCACCCGGCCGTGAGTACACGTGCTTCGGCATGATCTTGGCGAGGGTGAGCCGGGACGCGCCGTCGGGGAAGGGGAACTTGAGTACAAGCTCGACGTTGCGCGCGTCGACCTTGCGTACCTCCTTGAGCCAGCTCGCGAAGAAGCCCTTGACCAGGGTCTGCGTGTCCGGGTCCAGGATGCGGTCGAAGACGAACACCACGTCGTCGGCGGTGACGGGCTTCCCGTCGTGCCACGTGGCGCCGGCCCGCAGCTCGAACTTCCAGGTCGTGGCCTTCAGGTCGCTCGGCACGGCGGTGGCGAGCTGGGGGTACGGCTCGCGGCTGATCGGGTCGGTGCCGAGCAGCGCCTCGTAGATGTGTTCGTTACCCGCCATGGCGAACGCGGACGCCGTCTGCGTGGGGTCCCAACTGCCGTCGTTGCCGTATCCGATGACGGCGGTGAGGTTGCCGCCCCCGCCTCCGGTGTCGTTGGTGGACTCGGGTCCGCCGCACGCGATCAGGCCGCCGCCGAGGCCCGTGGCCGCGCCCAGGGCGCCGGTGTACCGGAGGAAGGACCGCCGACCGGGGCCCTCGCCGTCACGTGTCACGGGGATGGGGTCGCTCACGAGTGCCTCCCTGAAGGAGTGGGGAGAGAGGGCTCCCCACGTACCGGTGCGGATCGGGTCGGGGGACGAGGGGAGAGATGCGCGGTGCGGTCGCGGGCCCTGGCGGGCCCCGCGGGAGTTCGCTGCGGCGGAGAGGTCCGACGTCCTACGTCGTGCTGGCGCAGCGACCATAGGAGTGGGCCAGGGCCTGGTCAAGGTGTCGGGCGGGGGTGTTTCGCGACGTGAGCGAGGAGAGCGGGCGGCTCCGGGGGTGGCGCGGACGGCTGGGGTCCGTGGGCTTCGGCGGGGACTGGGACCCCGAGCGGTGGGGCCCGGACGCGCACGCCGAGGACGTCCGGCTGACGCGGGACGCGGGGGTCGGCCTCGTCACGCTGGGGATCTTCGCACGGGCGCGGACCGAACCCGCGCCAGGCGGCCACGGCTTCACCTGGCTGGACGACCACATGGGCCGCCGCGGACGCGCTCGCGTATCGCAGGTCTCTCTACTACGCGTCTGTAGCGTGCGACGCCGTGCAGTACGCCCGGTACATCCGCGCGAAGGTCCGGGGTGCCGTGCCCGTGACGCGCTCGACGGTGTCCGTGAGCCGGTCCTCCGCGCCCCGGCTCACCCTGTCGTCGAGCGCGGCGAGCAGTTCCGCGAAGGCGGCGGGCATGCCGAGCCCGGTCAGCCGTGCGGCGAGGGCGCCGGGCGACACGGCCCGGTGGCGCACGGGGCGCCCCGTGACGCGGGAGACGACCGCCGCCACCTCGGCGTACGTCAGCGCCTGCGGCCCCGTGAGGACAAGGTCGGCCTCCGGTGCGGCCGGGTCGGTGAGGGCGTGGGCGGCCACGGCGGCGATGTCGTCGGCGTCGACGAAGCCGACGCGTCCGGAGCCGGTCGCGGTGGTGAGCACGCCGTCGCCCCGGATGCTGTCGGCGTGCAGATGGTCCCCGGTGAAGTTCTGCATGAACCACGAGGGCCGGAGCACGGCCCACTCCTCGAACGGCCCCCCTTCGGCGAGGAGCCGGTGCACCTCGCCGACGCCGGGCCCGCCCGCCTCGATGGCCGACGAGCCGAGCAGCACCACGCGCGTGACGCCCGCTGCGCGGGCCCGCTCCAGGAAGGGCCCCATGACGGCGGCCGGTTCGGGCTCGGCGACGGGTGGCACCAGATAGGCGCGGTCGGCGCCGCGCAGGGCTTCGGCGTGCGTGTCCGGGTCGTACCAGTCGAACCTGACGGAACCCCGGCCCGCCCCGGCGCTACGGCTCGCGGCGCGCACGGTGTGGCCGAGGGCGGCGAGGCGGGCGGCGACGCGGCTGCCGGTGGTGCCGGTCGCGCCCGTGACCAGGACGGTCAGCGGCTCAGTCATGGACGGCCGCCGTCAGGGAGTCGGGGATGCCGAGGGGGTTCCAGTAGTCGCGGTAGCGGACGATCAGGCCGTCCTTGAAGGTGACGACGGCGACGTACGCCATCTCGAAGGGGTCGCCGGTGGTGACCACGCGGCCCTCGGCGCGCATCTCCGCGACGATCGTGCCCGGCTCGCCGGTCTCGTGGATCTCCACGTACGGGAACGCGTCGTACGCGATGTGGTCGCCGAGGCCGCGCAGATACGAGGTGAGGGCGGCGCGGCCGTCGAGCCGCCGGGGGGGGTCGCGCCGGAACAGCTCGGCGGGGCGAGCGCCGGAGGGTGGGGTGGTGGGCATGGGGAAGTACCGTCCCTTACGATTCGGACTGCTGGTCCGCTTTGAAGATACGGACTGGCGGTCCGCTTTGTAAAGGTGAGCTGATGCCCGAGAGTTCCCAGAGCCCCGAGGCCCCCGGGGCCCCCGCGCGCAAGGCGCGTGCCGACGCGGCCCGTAACCGTGAAGCCGTCCTCGCCGCCGCCGACGCGCTCTTCGCCCGGAGCGAGAGCCCGCGTGGCGTGTCCATGGACCAGGTCGCGGCGGCGGCCGGGGTCGGCAAGGGCACGCTGTTCCGGCGGTTCGGGGACCGGGACGGGCTGATCCGCGCGGTCTTCGACGCGCGCAGCGGGGCGCTGCGCGAAGCCGTGGAGTCGGGGCCCGCGCCGCTAGGCCCCGGCACCCCCGCGCGCGAGCGCGTCCCCGCGCTCCTGGACGCGCTCCTCGGCTTCAAGCTCGACAACCGCCCGCTCGCGCTCGCCCTTGAGGAGCCGGGCGGCGGCAGCCCCTACCGGTCCGAGCACTACGGCTGGTGGCACGCCGTCCTGCGGGACGCCCTCGCGGCGGCAGGGGGCGTGCCGGACCCGGGCTTCGCGGCGCACGCGCTGCTCGCGGCCGTGCGGGCGGACCTCGTGGAGCACCTGGCCGCGGTGGAGGGCGTGACGGCGCCGGAGCTGCGGGAGCGGCTCGCCGCGTACGTGGCGAGGGTTCTCGGCTGAGGGGCCGGGCCCCGGCGGGGGGCTCGCCGGGAAATCAATGGGGTGGCGTGTTTTCACCCCGGTTTCCCGCCCCTGTCTTGGCCCCGGTTTCCCGCCCCTGTCTTGTCGACCAGACAACTCGCCCCGCCCCGGAAGGGCTCAATCCCCTTCAGGTGAATGGGAGTTGTGGGGAGCGCGAGCAAAGGGAAGTGCCTTCGTCATGAACGCTCTTGCTCTTTTCCTCGCGTGAGAGGGCGAGTTAAGGTCCGGCAAAGGAACCGGGCGTGGCATGGGGATACCCCATTTCCCGCCCGGCCGTAGCGCCGCGCACGCGGTGCTCCTGCTTTCACCATCGATAACCGCTGTACACGGCTGCCGACGCGCCTTCCCCCGCCCGTGCCGGTCGCCGCCAGCGGCTGCTGACGCGTGTTCCCCCGCCCGCGTCCGCCGCCGCGCTCCTTGCGCGCACGGGAGCTTCGCGCCCCCGCGCACGCCCCGGTCTGGGTCCGGGTTGACCTCGCATTCGGCCTATTCCGGAATCAGCTAGGAGTTTCTTGTGACCCATCTTGAGGGGACGCTCGCCGGGGCCGCGCACGCCTCCGGCGCCACGATCGCCGCGGTCTTCGAGGCGCGGGCGGCCGCATCCCCGGACGCCGTCGCGGTGGCCGGCGCCGACGGCGCCTCGTTGACGTACGGGCGGCTCGACGAGCGGGCGGACCGCCTTGCGCGGCTGCTGCGGGCGCGGGGGGTGACCCAGGAGTCGGTGGTCGCGGTGGCGCTCGACCGCTCCGTGGAGTACGTCGTGACGGTCCTCGCGGTGCTCAAGGCGGGCGGCGCCTACCTGCCACTAGACCCCGGATACCCCGCGCAGCGGCTCGCGTTCATGCTGGCGGACGCCGCGCCCGCCGTCGTGGTGACCGACACGGCCACGGCCGCGAAGCTGCCGGAGCACGACCTTCCGTGCCTCCTCGTCGACGCCCCGGACACGGCCGCCGCGCTGGCGTCCGCCCCGGCCGGGCCCCCGCCGCGGGCCGGTGAAAGGCCGGGCCAGCTCGCCAACGTGATCTACACCTCCGGCTCCACCGGCACCCCCAAGGGCGTGGGCGTCACCCACCGGGGCGTCCTGAGCATGGTCGCCGACCCCCGGGTGGCGGGCGGCCCGCACACCACCACGCTTCAGCAGGCCCCGCTGGCCTTCGATGCCTCGACGTACGAGATCTGGATGCCCCTGCTGCACGGCGGCACCATCGCGGTGGCCCCGCCCGGCGTCCTGGACGGCGAGGGGATGGCCACGCTCGTCGAGCGGCACGGCGTCACCGGGACCTTCGTGTCCGCGGGCCTGTTCCGCGTGGTGGCCGACGAGCAGCCGGACGCCTTCGCCGGGCTCGACGAGGTGTGGACCGGGGGCGACGTCGTGCCGCCCGAGGCGGTGCGCCGGGTGCTGCGCGCCTGCCCCGGCCTGACGGTCCACCACGCCTACGGGCCCACCGAGTCCACCGTCTACGCCACCTGCCGCCCCGTCACCTCGGCGGACGCCGTGAGCGAGCCCGTGCCGATCGGCACGCCGCTGGAGGGGACGCGCGCATACGTCCTCGACGCCGGACTGCGGCCGGTGGCGCCGGGCGTCCCCGGCGAGCTGTACCTCGCGGGCGAGGGCCTGACCCGCGGCTATCTGGGCCGCGCGGGCCTGACCTCCGAGCGGTTCGTGGCCTGCCCCTTCGACGGGTCCGGCGAGCGCATGTACCGCACGGGCGACCTCGTGGCCTGGACGGACGAGGGTGAGCTGGAGTTCCGCGAGCGTGCCGACGCCCAGGTGAAGATCCGCGGCTTCCGCATCGAGCCGGGCGAGATCGAGGCCGCCCTGGAGACCCACCGGCAGGTGTCCCACGCGGTGGTCGTGCCGCGCGACCTGGCCGGCGGCCGGGGCCGGCAGCTGGTGGCGTACACCGTGCGCGCGGGTGACGAGACGTTCGAGGCAGGGCGTGGCGGCGGCACCGGGCACTTCTCCCTGGACTCCGGGGCCGGGCCCGGGGAGCTGCGGGCGCACCTCGCGCAGCGGCTGCCCGCGTACATGATCCCCGCGGCGTTCGTGGTCCTTGACGAGCTGCCGCTGACGGCCAGCGGCAAGGTGGACCGGGCGGCCCTGCCCGACCCCGAGTTCCACGGCGCCGACTACCGGGCCCCGCGCGACGCCCGCGAGGAGTGCATCGCCACGCTCTTCGCCGAGGTCCTCGGCGTGGAGCGGGTGGGCATCGACGACGACTTCTTCGCCGTCGGCGGCGACAGCATCCAGTCCATCCAGGTGGCCACGCGCGCCCGCGGCCAGGGCCTGGCCGTCAGCGCCCGTGACCTGTTCGAGTACCGGACCGTGGCGGCCCTCGCCGAGGCCGTGACCACGGCCGACACCGAGGCGCTCGTCCTCGGCGAGCTGGACGGCGGCGGCGTCGGCTTCCTGCCGCACCTGCCCGTCACCCGGTGGGTACGGGAGTGGGGTCCGGGCTTCGGCCGCTTCTGCCAGGCCATGGTCCTGGAGCTGCCCGACGGCATCGACCGCGCGGGTCTCGCGGCGACGCTCGGCGCGGTCGTCGACCACCACGACCTGCTGCGCGCCCGCATGGTCGAGGCGGGCGGCGCGGCGGGCGCCGAAGGACCCGGCCTGGTGGTCGCGCCCCCCGGCGCGGTGGACGTGGACGCCCTGATCCACCGGGTCCCCCACGACGGCCCCTGGGACGCCGTGCGGGAGGGCGGTCCCGCCGAGGCCTGGCGTGGTCTGCTCCTCGCCGAACTGGACGCCGCGGCCGGGCGGTTGGACCCGGACGGCGGCGTGATGGCCCAGTTCGTGTGGTTCGACGCGGGCGCGGGGCGCGCCGGGCGCCTGCTCGTCGTGCTGCACCACGTCGTCGTGGACGGCGTCTCGTGGCGGATCCTGATGCCGGACCTGGCCAGGGCCTGGCAGCGGATCAGCCGGGGCGAGGCCCCCGCGCTCGACCCGGTGGGCACCTCGGTGCGCCGCTGGGCCCACGCCCTGGTGGCGGAGGCGCACCGCCCGGAGCGGGCCGCCGAGGTCGACCTGTGGCGCTCCATCGTGACCGGCCCCGACCCCGACCTCGGCGCGCGGCGCCTCGACCCGGCGGTGGACACGGTCTCCACCCTGTCCAAGGTCCGCGTCCAGCTCCCGGCGCACGTCACCGAGACCCTCCTGACGACGCTGCCCGCCGCGTTCCGCGGCGGCGTCAACGACGGCCTCCTGACCGGCCTCGCGATGGCCGTGGCCCGGTGGCGGGCGGCGCGCGGCGTGGCCGAGCCGTCCTCGCTGATCCGGCTCGAAGGCCACGGCCGCGAGGAGGCGGCCGCGCCCGGCGCCGACCTGTCCCGGACCGTCGGCTGGTTCACCAGCTTCTTCCCCGTACGCCTCGACGTCTCGGGCGCCGACCTGGAGGAGGCCTTCGCGGGCGGCCCGGCCGCGGGCACCCTCGTCAAGGCGGTCAAGGAGCGGCTCCGCGCCCTGCCCGACAAGGGCATCGGCTACGGCCTGCTGCGTTACCTCAACCCCGAGACGGCCGCCGTCCTGGAGCCGCACCCGGTGGGGCAGATCGGCTTCAACTACCTGGGCCGGTTCTCCGCGGGCGCCGACATGCCCGCCGAGCTGCGCGGCCTCGGGTTCACCCAGGCGCCCGGCGTGGCCGAGCTGGCCGAGCTGGACGCCGGGCAGGACCCCGCGATGCGGGCCCCCGCCGAGCTGGACATCAACGCCCACGTGACCGACACGCCCGAAGGCCCGTGCCTCGGCGCCCTGTTCACCGCGCCGGAGGGCGTCCTGTCCGCCGACGCCGTGCGGGAACTCGCCGACCTGTGGTGCCAGGCCCTCGAAGGCCTGGCCCGGCACGCCGAGCGGCCCGGCGCGGGCGGCCCGACGCCCTCCGACATGCCCCTGGTCAAGGTCGGCCAGGCCGACATCGACGGCTGGCGGGAGCGCTACCCGGGCCTGGCCGACGTCTGGCCCCTCTCGTCCCTCCAGAAGGGCCTGCTGTTCCACTCGACGATGGCGCGCGAGTCGGGGGCCGACTTCGACGCCTATCTGTGCCAGTACACGCTGCACCTGTCGGGGCCGGTGGACGCCGAGCGCCTGCGCGTGGCGGGGCAGGCCCTCATGGACCGCCACCCCGCCCTGCACACCGCGTTCGTGCCCGGGCCCAGTGGCGAACTCGTGCAGCTCCTGGTGGACGGCGTCGCCCTGCCCTGGACGCGCCGGGACCTGAGCGCGCTCGACGAGGCGGCGCAGCGGGACGTCCTGGAGGAGTTCCTGGCGCACGACCTCACCGTGCTGTTCGACCCGGCCGCCCCGCCCATGATGCGCCTGGCCCTGCTCACGCTGGCCCCCGACCGGCACGAGCTGGTCCTGTCGGCGCATCACGTGCTGCTCGACGGCTGGTCGCTGCCGCTGCTCACCCAGGACCTGTTGCGCCTGTACGCCGCTGACGGGGACGGGTCGGCGCTGCCCCGGGCGCGCGGCTACCGCGACTACCTGGCGTGGCTGGCCCGGCAGGACCCGGCGGACTCGGCCCGGGCGTGGCAGGAGGAGCTGGCCGGTGTCGAGGAGCCCACGCTGCTGTTCCCCGAGGCCGAGTCCGACGCCGACAGCACCGGCATCGGCCTGTCCGACGTGCCCCTCCCGGCCGTGCGGGCACGGGAGCTGGCCCGGCGCGCCACGGAGCTGGGCATCACCCTCAACACGCTGGTGCAGGGCGCCTGGGGCGTCCTCGTCGGCTGCCTGACGGGCCGCCAGGACGTGGTGTTCGCGGCGCCCTCATCGGGGCGCCCGCCCGCCCTCGCGGGGGTGGAGTCGATCGTCGGGATGTTCCTCAACGCGCCTCCGGTGCGCGTGCGGTACTCGCCGGGCGACACCGTCGCGCAGGTCCTCAGGAACCTCCAGCGCCGGCAGGCCGCGCTGCTCGACCACCATCACCACAGCCTCGCCGACATCCAGCGCGGCACCGGCCTTCCGAAGCTGTTCGACACGGCCATGGGCTTCGAGTCCTTCCCGCTGGACCGGGCGGCCGTCGCCGAGGCGAGTGCCGCCGCCGGGTTCACGGTGACCGGTCTGCGCTCGTTCACCGCGAGCCACTATCCGGTGACGGTGTTCGTCTACCCCGACGGCCCTCACCTGCGCCTGGTCGTGCACTACCAGCGCCATGTCCTGGACCAGGCCGCGGCCGACAAGCTCGCCGCCCGGTTCGCGTACGTACTCGGCCGGTTCGCGGGGGACCCCCACGTGCGGGTGAGCGAGATCGGGGCGCTCGGCGCGACGGAGCGGGCGCGCGTCCTGGAGACGTTCAACGACACCGTCCGTGAGCGCCCCGAGGAGAGTGTCACCGAGGTCTTCGCCCGGCACGTCGCCGCGACGCCGGACGCCCCGGCGCTCACGGAGGCGGACGGCGTCACCCTGACGTACCGGCAGCTCGACGGCCGGGCCAACCGGCTTGCCCGGCTGCTGCGCGAGCGCGGCGTGGTCCAGGACTCGGTCGTCGCCGTGTCCCTGCCCCGATCCGCCGATTACGTCGTGTCCGCCCTCGCGGTCCTCAAGGCGGGCGGCGCCTATGTGCCGGTGGACCCGGGATATCCCACCGCGCGCCTGGAGTTCATGCTCCGCGACGCCGAGCCCGCCGCCCTGGTGACCAACGCGCGGACGGCGGTCGCGCTGCCCGCGGCGGACTGCCCCCGGCTCGTCCTGGACGAGCCCGGCACGGCGGCGGCCCTCGCGGCGGCGGGGGACGAGGCCCTGCCGCCGTCCTGGCACGGGCACCCGGACCAACTCGCCTACGTGATCTACACGTCCGGGTCGACCGGCACCCCCAAGGGCGTCGGCGTCACCCACCGCGGTGTGACCGGGCTGGCCGCGGACCGGCTCTTCGACGACGGCGCGCACGAGCGGGTCCTGATGCACTCGGCGCAGGCCTTCGACGCCTCCACGTACGAACTGTGGGTGCCCCTGCTCAACGGCGGCACCATCGTCGTGGCCCCGCCCGGGCGGCTGGACGTCGCCACCCTCGCGCGGGTCGCCGAGGAGCACAGGCCGACCGGCGCGCTGCTCGCGACGGGCCTGTTCCGGGTGGTCGCCGACGAGCAGCCCGAGGTCTTCGCGGGCTTCCGTGAGGTGTGGTCGGGCGGGGACGTGCTGCCCCCGGGCACGGCGGAGCGGGTCCTCGCGGCCTGCCCCGGGACCCGGGTCCTCAACCTGTACGGTCCCACCGAGACCACCGTGGGCGTGGCGGCCCACCGCATGGCGGGCCGCGAGGACGTCGGCGAGGTGGTGCCCATCGGCCGCCCCCTGGACAACACCCGGCTCTACGTCCTGGACGGGGCGCTGCGTCCGGTGCCGCCCGGGACGCCCGGTGAGCTGTACGTCGCCGGTGACCACCTGGCCCGGGGGTACCGGGGCCGGCACGCCCTGACCGCCGAGCGGTTCCTCGCCGATCCGTTCGGCGTGGCGGGCGAGCGCATGTACCGCACGGGTGACGTGGTCGCCTGGACGCCCGAGGGCCGTCTGGACTTCCGGGCCCGCGCGGACGCCCAGGTCAAGATCCGTGGCTTCCGCATCGAGCCGGGCGAGGTGGAGGCCGTCCTGGACCGGCACGAGGGCGTGGCCCAGTCGGTGGTGGTGCCGCGCGAGGACGCGACCGGGCAGGGCAAGCAGTTGGTGGCGTACGTCGTCCCGGAGCAGCTCGCCGCGCTTTCGGTGGAGGAGCTGCGGACCTTCGTGTCGGCGTCCCTGCCCGAGCACATGGTCCCGGCCGTCGTCATGGTCCTGGACGAGCTGCCGCTGACCGTCAACGGCAAGGTCGACAAGGGGGCGTTGCCCGCGCCCGAGGCCGCCCAGAGCGCGTATGTGCCGCCGTCCACGCCGCAGGAGCGGCAGCTGTGCGAGCTGATCGGGCAGGTGCTGTCCGTGGAACGGGTCGGGATGAGCGACGACTTCTTCCGCTTGGGCGGGGACTCGGTGTACGCGACGCAGCTCGCGAGCAGGATCAGTAAGGCGATGGGGGTGCGGGTGCCCATCCGGGCGGTGTTCGAGGCCGACAGTATCGCGGACCTCGCGCGGTCCGTGGCCTCGGCCCCCGTGGACTCCGCGCCCAAGCTGCGCCGCTTCAGCTCGGCTGGGACGTCGTAGCCTGCGGGTTCGCTGTGGCTGGTCGCGCAGTTCCCCGCGCCCCCTAGCGGGCGCCGCGTCGTCGTAGCCTGCGGGTTCGTGGGGGCTGGTCGCGCAGTTCCCCGCGCCCCTTTCGGGGCGCCTCTTAGCGGGCCACCTCGCGGATGAAGGCTTCCCAGGCGGCCCCGCCTATCACCAGGGCGGGGCCGCCTGGGACCTTGCTGTCGCGGACGGGGACGACCCCGTCACCCCCGTCCGCGACTTCAACGCAGTCCTCGCCGCCGTCGCCACTGCTGTAGCTGCTCTTGCACCAGCGGGCAGCGCCAGGGAAGCCGTGCGCGACTTCGACGCAGTCGCCGCCGTGCTGATCGCTGTAACTGCTTTTGCGCCAGCGGGCGGCGCCCACGAAGTCGTAGGCGACCTCGACGCAGTCACCGCCTTCGCCGTTGCTGTGGCTGCTCTTGCGCCAGCGGGCGTTGCTCAGGTCGTACTCGCGCATCGTCTGAAGTCCTTAGCCGCCGATTCGATCCGGTCGAGGGACAGCCCCGGCGACAGCGAGGCGCCCCTGAGCAGATCGTATGCGCGCTGCGCGCGCTTCACTACGGCTGGTTCGTCCAGCAGTTCGCCCCAAAACGACGTCTCTGTATAGGCGGTTGGCGGCGCGTCGTCGAACTCCATGAGCTTCAGAGTCCCAGCCATGGAGGCACACGCTCCCTCCGAGCGCGGCAGCACCGACACCAACACCTTGCGCTCACGCGCCAGCGTGGCGATGTGCTTCAACTGTTCCGCCATGGCGGAACAACCACCCACCGGTACGGTCAGCACGTTCTCGTGCAGGATCGCCCAGTACACCGGCCGTGTCGCGTCCGCGAGGATGCGCTGGCGGTCCAGTCGGGCGGACACCATGTCCGCGATGTACTCGTCGGCGGCGAACGGATTGGCCGCCAGGGTGACCGCCTTCGCGTAGGGCGCTGTTTGCAGCAACCCCGGGATGACCGACGGCGCGAACTCGCAGATCTGGGTGGCCAGGGCCTCCAGGTCCGCGACGGCGGCGAAATAGTCCGCGTAGCGCTTGTCGTCGATCAACTTGCGCCAGGTACGTTCGAAAAAGCCCTCGGTTTGCAGAACGGAGTCGATCCGCTGGGCCACATCCAACTGTGGCTTGCGAATGGCCTGTTCGAATTGGCCGATGTAGCCGCCGGACACAAAAACGCGGGCCCCCAACTCCACCTGGGTGAGGCCCGCGTTCTCCCGCCGTCGCTTTAACTCCGCCCCGAAGAACTCCCAGGCCGCCTGGCGTGACCCATGGGCACCTTTGGCCATGGATAACTCCCCTCCTCTGCGTCGAGGTTGTAGAGCACAGACTCCTGCCAACAGTAGACGCACTGCGTCACCGTGGAGACACGAAGCGTGAAATTCGACGGCTAAGGGGAGCCACGTGACGGCGAACAGCGCCGCCGGCGAGTCGCACTCGGCGGCATGTGTGGAGGAAGCGGAGGACACGGTGAAGGAATTGCGCGCTGCCCTGGGGAGGGCGGGAATCTCGTTGCCGTCGCTGCGGCTGGACCCGGCGACCGTCGCGCGGCAGGCGCCGTGCCCGCTGGTGGACCTCGGGCGGTGCTCGGTGGAGGCGGCGGCGCGTCTGGCCGCCTGTCTGCCAGGCCAGGGGGGACACCCATGAGGCTCCCCATCGGAACGTACGCGGTGGACACCCGGACCGGCCGGGTCGGCAGGGTGATGGGCCACGAGGGGCCGTACGTACAGCTGCGCCCGTACGGAGGCGGGCGGGAGTGGGACTGCGCCCCGGAGGCCTTGCGGACGGCGACCTCGGCAGAGCGCCTGCGCGCGGCGACGGCGTACGCGAACGCACGGAGCAGGGGGGAGGTGCCTTGACTGGGGGGCCGGCCGCGACGGGCTGAGCCCGGGCCCGGGGCGGGCGCGGCGTGCGGGACAATGGGCCCATGAGCCTGTTCCGTGACGACGGTGTCGTGCTGCGCACCCAGAAGCTGGGTGAGGCGGACCGCATCATCACGCTGCTCACGCGCGGGCACGGGCGGGTGCGGGCCGTGGCCCGCGGGGTGCGCAGGACGAAGTCGAAGTTCGGGGCGCGCCTGGAGCCGTTCTCGCACGTGGACGTGCAGTTCTTCGCGCGGGGCAGCGAGCTGATCGGGCGCGGCCTCCCGCTGTGCACGCAGAGCGAGACCATCGCTCCGTACGGTAGCGGCATCGTGACGGACTACGCCCGGTACACCGCGGGCACGGCCATGCTGGAGACGGCGGAGCGGTTCACCGACCACGAGGGCGAGCCCGCGGTGCAGCAGTATCTGCTGCTGGTCGGCGGGCTGCGCACCCTCGCGCGCGGCGAGCACGAGCCGCACCTCGTCCTGGACGCGTTCCTGCTGCGCTCCCTCGCGGTGAACGGCTACGCGCCCAGCTTCACCGACTGTGCCAAATGCGGCATGCCGGGACCCAACCGCTTCTTCTCGGTCGCCGCGGGCGGCTCGATCTGCGCGGACTGCCGGGTGCCGGGCAGCGTCGTACCGTCGGCGCAGACCCTGGTGCACCTGGCGGCGCTCCTGACGGGAGACTGGCGGACGGCGGACGCCTGCGAGGCCCGGCACGCGCGCGAGGGCAGCGGACTCGTATCGGCTTATCTGCACTGGCACCTGGAGCGCGGCCTGCGCTCCCTTCGGTATGTAGAGAAGTAGCGCGAAGAAACCCGAAGACACAGGGAGTAGTTCCTTATGGCACGACGCGGAATCCTCGGACGGTCCCGCCGTGAGTACACGTCGCCCGAGCCCCACCCCTCGGGCGCGCGGCCGCCGAAGATCCCCGGCGAGCTGGTCCCGCAGCACGTCGCCGTGGTCATGGACGGCAACGGCCGGTGGGCCAAGGAGCGGGGGCTCCCGCGCACCGAGGGGCACAAGGTCGGCGCCGAGCGGGTCCTGGACGTCCTCCAGGGCGCGATCGAGATGGGCGTCGGCAACATCTCCCTGTACGCCTTCTCCACCGAGAACTGGAAGCGCTCGCCCGACGAGGTCCGCTTCCTGATGAACTTCAACCGGGACTTCATCCGCAAGTCCCGCGACCAGCTCGACGAACTCGGCGTGCGCGTGCGCTGGGTGGGCCGCATGCCCAAGCTGTGGAAGTCCGTGGCCAACGAACTCCTGGTCGCCCAGGAGCAGACCAAGGACAACGACAAGCTCACGCTGTACTTCTGCATGAACTACGGCGGCCGCGCCGAGATCGCCGACGCCGCGAAGGCCATGGCGGAGGACGTGCGGGCCGGGCGCCTCGACCCGTCCAAGGTCTCCGAGAAGACCCTCGCGAAGTACCTGTACTACCCGGACATGCCGGACGTCGACCTGTTCCTGCGCCCCAGCGGCGAGCAGCGCACCTCCAACTACCTGATCTGGCAGAGCGCGTACGCCGAGATGGTCTTCCAGGACGTCCTGTGGCCGGACTTCGACCGTCGCGACCTGTGGCGCGCGTGCCTGGAGTACGCCTCGCGCGACCGCCGCTTCGGCGGCGCGATCCCGAACGAGGAGCAGCTCAAGAAGGGCTAGGCACACGGCAGAGGGCCCGCACCGTCGCGCTGACGGTGCGGGCCCTCGTGCGTACGGCTATTTCTTGGCGCAGTCGGCGCAGGTGCCGAAGATCTCGACCGTATGCGCCACGTTCACATATCCGTGCTCCGCGGCGATGGCCTCCGCCCACTTCTCCACCGCCGGGCCCTCGACCTCCACGGCCTTGCCGCAGACGCGGCACACCAGGTGGTGGTGGTGCTCGCCGGTCGAGCAGCGGCGGTAGACCGCCTCGCCGTCGTTCGTCCGCAGGACGTCGACCTCGCCCGCGTCGGCGAGGGACTGGAGCGTGCGGTAGACCGTGGTCAGGCCGACCGAGTCGCCCCGGTGCTTGAGCATGTCGTGGAGGTCCTGCGCGCTGCGGAACTCGTCCACCTCGTCGAGAGCCGCCGCCACCGCGGCTCGTTGCCGTGTGGCGCGGCCTCGCACGGGGGGTCCCGCCGTCGTCACAGATGCCTCCTCGGCGCTCGTCCGCACAGCTCTCACAGGTCGTCTCTCGCCCCGCCATTGTGCCAGGTCGGTACTCCACCGTGACCAGAGTGCTCTCGGTCAGTGATCCGGCCCGGTCTGGACCACACCGGATCACTGCCCCGGGGACGGCCGCCTCAGACCTTGATCTCGTCCGTCGTGCCTCGCGCGCCCGGCACGTCCGCCGTGCACGCCGCGTCGCCCCTGGCCAGGGACCGCGCCCTGCGCCGCGCGAGGGGAGCGGCCAGGATCGTCAGGGCGATGAACACCCCGATCGTCAGGAGCACGATCGTCGCGCCGGGCGGCACGTCCTGGTAGTACGAGGTGACGGTGCCGCCGATCGTCACGGTCACGCCGATGGCCACCGCGATCGCGAACGTCGCCGCGAAGCTCCGGGTGAGCTGCTGCGCCGCCGCCACCGGCACCACCATCAGGGCCGACACCAGCAGCAGGCCCACCACGCGCATGGCGACGGTGACGGTGACCGCGGCGGTGACCGCGGTGAGGAGGTTGAGCGCGCGCACCGGCAGGCCCGTGACCCGCGCGAACTCCTCGTCCTGGCTCACCGCGAACAGCTGGCGGCGCAGCCCGACGGTGACGAGCACCACGAACGCGGCGAGCAGGCAGATCGCCGTCACGTCGTCCTGCGAGACGGTGGAGAGCGACCCGAACAGATACGAGCTGAGGTTCGCGTTCGAACCGCCAGGGGCCAGGTTGATGAACATGACGCCGCCCGCCATGCCGCCGTAGAACAGCATCGCGAGCGCGATGTCCCCGCGCGTGTGCCCGTACCAGCGGATCAGCTCCATGACCACGGCGCCGACGATCGCGACGGCCGTCGCCATCCACACGGGGGAGGTGGAGAGCAGGAAGCCGAGGCCGACACCCGTCATCGCCACATGGCCGATTCCGTCGCCCATCAGGGCCTGGCGGCGCTGCACCAGATAGATGCCGACGGCCGGGGCGGTGATGCCGACGAGGACGGCGGCGAGCAGCGCCCGCTGCATGAACGCGTAGTTCAGGATTTCCATCGCCCGGTCCTCAGGTCAGCAGGCCGGTGCGGACGGGGGCCGCGTCGGCGTCGTGCGGATGTACGTGGTCGTGGCCGGGCAGCGCGTGCTGGCCCACGGCCTTCGGTGGCGGCCCGTCGTGCAGCACGCAGCCGTCGCGCAGGACCACCGCGCGGTCGATCAGCGGCTCCAGGGGGCCCAGCTCGTGCAGGACGAGCAGGACGGACGTGCCGCGCTCCACCTGGCGGCGCAGGGTGGCCGCCAGGACCTCCTGGCTCGCGAGGTCCACGCCCGCCATCGGCTCGTCCATGATCAACAGGTCGGGCTCGGAGACCAGGGCGCGGGCGATGAGCACCCGCTGGTGCTGGCCGCCCGACAGGGCGTTCACGGAGTCCTTCGCCCGGTCCGCCATGCCGACCTGCTCCAGGGCGTCGCGCACGGCGTCCCGGTCGGCCTTGCGCAGCACGCCGAAGCGGGCGCGCGAGAGGCGGCCCGAGGACACGACCTCCGTGATGGTCGCGGGCACGCCGCCCGCGGCCGTGGTGCGCTGCGGTACGTAGCCCACGCGCGCCCAGTCGCGGAAGCGCCGGCGCGGCGTACCGAAGACCTCGATCTCGCCGCCCGTCACCGGCACCTGGCCGATGACCGCGCGCACCGCGGTGGACTTGCCCGAGCCGTTCGCCCCGAGCAGCGCGACGACCTCGCCCGCGCCGACCGTGAGGTCGATGCCGCGCAGGACCGGGCGCGCGCCCAGCTCGGCGGTCACCCGGCGCAGGGATATGACGGGCTCGCCGCCGTTCCCGGCCTCACTCATGTCGTGCCCCTTTCCGGACGGTGTCCGGCCCTCGGCCGGTGGTCACTTGGCGCCGAGCGCGGCGCGCAGGGACTTCAGGTTCGACCGCATCACCTGGACGTAGTCGTCACCCCGGGACTTCTCCGTGATGCCCTCGATCGGGTCGAGTACGTCCGTCTTCAGCTGAGCGTCGCCCGCGAGCGTCTTCGCGGTCTTGTCGCTGACGAGCGTCTCGTAGAACACCGTCGTCACGCCGTCGGCCTTCGCCATCTTCTGGAGCTGCCGTACGCGGTTGGCGCTCGGCTCGCCCTCGGGGTCGAGGCCCGAGATGGCCTCCTCGGTGAGGCCGTAGCGCTCGGCGAGGTAGCCGAAGGCCGCGTGCGTGGTGATGAAGACCTTGGACTTGGTGTCCTTCAGGCCGTTCCTGAACTCCGTGTCGAGGCCCTTGAGCTTCTTCACCAGGGCCTCGGTGTTCTTCTCGTACGTCGCCCGGTGCTTCGGGTCGGCCTTGGCGAAGGCCTTGCCGACGCCCTCGGCCACCTCGCCGTACCTGACCGGATCCAGCCAGATGTGGGGGTCCTTGCCGCCGTGGTCGTGGTCGTGGCCGTGGCCCTCGTGGCCTTCGTCGTCGTGGCCCTCGTGGCTCTCTCCGGGGTGCTCCTCGCCGTGGCCGCCCACCTCGGTGCCGTGCTTCTCCAGGCTTGTGAGGTCCGCCGCGTCGATCTTCGTCTTGATGCCGGACTGGCTGATCGCTTCGTCCACGTTCGGCTGGAGGCCCTTCAGATAGAGGGCCGCGTCGGACTCCTCCAGCTGGGCGCGCTGCTTGGCGCTGATCTCCAGGTCGTGCGGCTCCTGGCCGGGCTCCGTGAGGCCGGTGACCTCGACGTGCTTCCCGCCGATCTGCTCCGCGAGGTACTGCATCGGGTAGAACGACGCCACCACGTCGAGCTTGCCCTTGTTGTTCGTGGCCGCGGCGTCGTCGGAGGCGCAGGCCGTGAGGGTGGCGAGGCCGAGGGTTGCCGTGGCGGCGAGGGCGGTGGTGCGTATGAGGGGGCGTCGTACGTTCATGACAGTCATTTTCAACAATTATGGAAACGATTGTCAACAAAGTCTGGCCTTCTGTGCGGGGCCTCACGCGGCGGGGCCTTGCGCGGCGGCGGGGCTCGCGTGTGGGGCCTGGCGCGGCTGCGCCCCGCCGTGGGCCGAGCCCTGCCCTCGCCGGCCGGCTCTTTCCCCCACCCGCCCGCCCCCCTCCGTGCTGCGTCCGCCCGTTCGCTCGTCGACTGGTTCAAGCACCGCGCTACCGCGCTTGTCCTCAATCGCCGGACGGGCTGGGTTGGTCGGCTGGGCGCCGTTGTCGTCTGCGTTGGTGTCTGCCGGTGTGCTGCGATTTCCCGCCGGCTTTCGGCCCCCCGGGGTCGCCTTCCGGGCCCGCTGTCCGCTTTCGGCCCCCGCTGGGTTTTCCCCGCCCGTCCCCGTCCTTGGGGTTGGGCGGGTGGCGGTGCGCGTGCCGCTGGGTTGGGGCTCTGTCTGGGTGCTGGGTTTTTCCCGCCCGCCCCTCTTTCCTTCTTGGGGTGAGTGGAGCGGATGGGCGACGGGCCGTAAGCCGCTAGGCCGGGGGCCGGCTGGGTGGCTGGCCAGGTACGGGTGGGCGGGTGGGGAGACCGCCGCGGTAGCGGCGGAGAGGTGGACGACGGGCGTGCGAGCCGCTAGGTCGGGGTCGGGCCTGGTCGCTGGGGCTGTGTGGGTGGGCGGGTGGGTGGAACCGCCGCGGTAGCGGCGGGGAAGTGGACGACGGTGTGCGAGCCGCTAGGTCGGGGTTCGGCCTGGTCGCTGGGGCTGTGTGGGTGGGCGGGTGGGTGGTGCCGTCGCGGTAGCGGCGGGGTGGTGGGCGGCGGTGTGCGAGCCGCTAGGTCGGGGTCGGGCCTGGTCGCCGGGGCTGTATGGGTGGGCGGGTGGGGGGAATCGTCGCGGTAGCGGCGGGGAGGGCGGCGGGCCGTGAGCCGCTGGGTCGGGGGCCGGGCTTGTGGCTGGGGTCGTGGGGGAGCCCGGGTGGGGGCAGGGGCGTGTGGGGGGAATGGGGCGAAGGTGGAGGAGAAGGGCGGGTGGGTGGGAGGGAAGCCGTCGGGGCGGGAACCGATTTGATCCGGGGGGTGCGGGCGCCGGTAACCTGAAGCATTCGCTCCTGGAGCCACCGCCCACAGGGCGGCCGCTCCGTCGTCGTCGTAATGAAGAGAGCACCGTGGCCGCCGACAAGATCGACACCATCGTCAGCCTGAGCAAGCGCCGAGGCTTCGTCTTCCCGTGCAGCGAGATCTACGGTGGCCAGCGCGCCGCCTGGGACTACGGACCGCTGGGCGTCGAGCTGAAGGAGAACATCAAGCGCCAGTGGTGGCGCTACATGGTCACCTCGCGTGAAGACGTCGTCGGTATCGACTCGTCCGTGATCCTGGCCACCGAGGTCTGGCAGGCCTCCGGCCACGTCGCCACCTTCACGGACCCGCTGACCGAGTGCACCTCCTGCCACAAGCGCTACCGCGCGGACCACCTGGAAGAGGCGTACGAGGAGAAGAAGGGCCGCGCGCCCGAGAGCCTCGCGGACATCAACTGCCCCAACTGCGGCACCAAGGGCCAGTTCACCGAGCCCAAGCAGTTCTCGGGCCTGCTTTCCACGCACCTCGGCCCGACCCAGGACTCCGGCTCGGTCGCCTACCTGCGCCCCGAGACCGCGCAGGGCATCTTCACCAACTTCTCCCAGGTGCAGACGACGTCGCGGCGCAAGCCGCCGTTCGGCATCGCCCAGATGGGCAAGTCGTTCCGCAACGAGATCACGCCCGGCAACTTCATCTTCCGCACCCGCGAGTTCGAGCAGATGGAGATGGAGTTCTTCGTCAAGCCGGGCGAGGACGAGAAGTGGCAGGAGTACTGGATGGAGCAGCGCTGGAACTGGTACACCGGTCTCGGCCTGCGCGAGGAGAACATGCGGTGGTTCGAGCACCCGAAGGAGAAGCTCTCCCACTACTCCAAGCGCACCGCTGACATCGAGTACCGCTTCCAGTTCGGCGGCAGCGAGTGGGGCGAGCTGGAGGGCGTCGCCAACCGCACCGACTACGACCTGTCCGCGCACGCCAAGGCCTCCGGCCAGGACCTGTCGTACTTCGACCAGGAAGCCGGCGAGCGCTGGACGCCGTACGTCATCGAGCCCGCCGCCGGTGTCGGCCGCACCATGCTGGCCTTCCTCCTCGACTCGTACATCGAGGACGAGGCGCCGAACGCCAAGGGCAAGCTGGAGAAGCGCACGGTCATGCGCTTCGACCCGCGCATCGCCCCGGTGAAGGCCGCGGTCCTGCCGCTGTCCCGCAACCCGGAGCTGTCCCCGAAGGCCAAGGGCCTGGCCACCGCGCTCCGGCAGAACTGGAACATCGAGTTCGACGACGCGGGCGCGATCGGCCGCCGCTACCGCCGCCAGGACGAGATCGGCACGCCGTTCTGCGTCACCGTCGACTTCGACACCCTTGAGGACAACGCGGTGACCGTGCGCGAGCGCGACACCATGAAGCAGGAGCGGGTCTCCCTCGACCAGATCGAGGGCTACCTCGCCACGCGCCTCGTCGGCTGCTGACGTATCGCTGGTAGCGCGAGCCCCCGGTTCCGGCAACGGAACCGGGGGCTCCGGTGCACACTGAGGGGCATGCAGCCGACGGCCACGACCAAGGTCAGCAGATGGGACCTGCACGGGCGCGGCCACGTCGTGCACCTGCGCAGGACGGGCCTGCGGCGCCATCTGGTCTGCGCCACGTGCGGCTGGCGCGCGAAGGCCCGCTTCCTGCCGTGGCTCAAGGCCGAGGAGCACCTGGAGCGCGCCCACCAGGCGACGGTGGACCCGGCGGGCGCGCCCTAGCCGGCGGACCGCACCAGGTCGGCCGCCTTCTCGCCGATCACGAGCGCCGCCGCGTTGGTGTTCACCGACACGATCGACGGCATCACCGACGCGTCCGCCACGCGCAGGCCGCGCAGGCCCCGCACCCGCAGCTGAGGGTCGACCACCGCGTCCGCGCCCGTGCCCATCGCGCAGCTGCCCGCCAGGTGGAAGTACGGCCCCGTCGCCGCCGTCAGGAACGCGCGTGCGCGCGCCTCGCCCGGCAGCACCTCCCGCGCCCCCCACCGGGCGAGGGGCCCGGTCGCCGCGATCTCCCGGGCCGTCTCGATGCCGTGCAGCATGCGCCGTACGTCGTCCTCGTCGGTCAGGTAACCCGGGTCGATCAGCGGGGGCGTGTCCGGGTCCGCGTCCGCGATCCGCACCGCGCCCCGGGAGCGCGGCACCGTGGCCACGCCGAGCGTGAAGCAGTTCTCCGGCGCCGCGAGCGTCGGCGGGTGGTACGGGACGTGGACGCACAGGAGCTGCATGTCCGGGCCGGGCAGCGACGCCTCGCTGCGCCAGTGCAACGACGCCTCCGACAGATTGACCTTGCCCGCCGGGATCGGGCGGTCCGCCTCGAACACCACCCCGCACAGCGGATGGTCCTGGAGCGCGCGGCCCACGCCCGGCAGTTCGTGCCGTACGCCGACGCCCGCCGCGCGCAGCTCGTCGGCGGGGCCGACGCCCGAGAGCAGCAGAAGCCGGGGCGAGTCGACGGCCCCCGCGCACACGATCACCTCGGCGCGGGCGCGCGCCGTGACCAGGGCGCCCCCGCGGCTGAACTCCACACCCGTGCACCGGTCGCCGCCGTCGCTCTCGAAGAGGAGGCGGCGCGCGCGGGAGTCGGCGGACACGGTGAGGTTCGGCCGGGTGCCGTCCAGGGGGCGCAGATAGGCGTCGGCCGCGCTCTGCCGCGCCCCCTCGGCGATCGTCAGGTCCGGCCACCCGACGCCTTCCTGGACCGCGCCGTTGAAGTCGCCGGTGCGCGTGTGGCCCGCCGCGACGGCGGCCTCGACGAACGCCGCGGACAGCGGGTTGGCGTCCTCGGGCCGCGCGGGCGCGACCCGCAGCGGCCCGGCGTCCCCGCGGTACGCCCGGTCGCCGCCGGGCACCGACTCCATCCGCTTGAAGTGGGGGAGCAGCTCGTCGTAGCCCCAGCCCGCGCAGCCCGCCGCCGCCCAGCGGTCGTAGTCCGCGCGGTGCCCGCGCAGGAACACCATGCCGTTGATGGCGCTCGACCCGCCGAGCGTCCGCCCCCTCGGGCACGGCAGCGAGATCCCGCCGACGCCCGGCTGCGGCACCGTGCGGTAGCCGTGGTCGGCGTCGCCGCCCATGAGTGACGGCCACGCGTACGGCGTCGCGAGATCCGACTTGGTGCGCTCGGGGCCCGCCTCGACGAGCAGCACGGTGCGGCCCCGCTCCTCGCTGAGCCGGGCCGCGACGACACAGCCGGCGGACCCGGCCCCCACGACGACGTAGTCGTACTCTCTCTCCGTCGTCACCACGTCAACTCCCCTACGCCTAAAGCCACTTGGCTGCTCCTGTCTGCCTGGGTGATGGGTGGGGCCAGGCAATCAGGAGGGGCGGGCGGGGCGCAGGGAAACGCCGAAACCGCGGGGAAGTCAGGGCCGGAGGGCGGCCAGTGTCAGCTCGACGACCGCCGTGAAGGCCTCGTCGATGCCGGGCGTGAACCACTCGCGGGAGTAGCCGGGGTCGTGGAAGCGGCCGGTGGCGTCGAAGACCGCGCGGGCCGTGAGCCCCGCGTCCGCGACGGGCGATGCCAACTCGCCCTGGGCCGCGCCCTCTTCGACGATCAGGCGCAGCTGCCCGACCAGGTCGGCGATGTGCTCCTCCACCACGCCGCTGTTCTCGCCGAGCAGCACCTCGTACGTCGCGAACAGCTCCGGGTCGTCGCCCGCCTTCTTGCGCTTGGCCGCGAACAGGGCCGTGAACCAGCGGCGCAGCCGCTCGTCCGCGGGCACCGAGCGGTCCTCCACGACCCGTCGCAGCTCGGCCGTCGTCCGGTCGAGCCAGCGCTTGGTGACCGCTTCCCGCAGTGCCGCCTTCGTACGGAAGTGGCGGTACACGGCGGCGTGACTGACGCCGAGCGCGCGGGCCACGTCCACCACGGTGGCCTTGGCGGCTCCGTGGCGGCGCAGCACGTCCTCGGTGGTGGCGAGGATGCGCTCGGCGGTCAGGGTCTCGGTCGTAGCCATGGTCAAGACGGTACCCGGCGTCTCGGTCGTAGCCATGGTCAAGACGGTACCCGGCGCCTTCGGCGCCCTCGTCAGCGCTCGCTGTCGAGATGTGCCATCTGCGCCTCGGGGTAGCGGTCGCCCGCGGCGGCGCCCGCGGGCACGGCCTGCTCGACGGCGGCGAGGTCGTCGGCGTCGAGCCGGACGTCCAGGGCGCCGAGCGCCTCGGCCAGGCGGTCCCGGCGGCGGGCGCCGACCAGCGGCACGACGCTCGCGCCGAAGAGCGGGCCCCGCGCGAGCACCCAGGCGATCGCGATCTGCGCGACGCTCACGCCCTTGGCCGCCGCGATCTCGCGCAGGGCGTCCACCAGGTCGAGGTTGCGCTGGAGGTTCTCGCCCTGGAAGCGGGGGCTGACCCCGCGGAAGTCGTCCGCGGCGAGCTTGCGGTCGCGCGCGAAGTGCCCGGAGATCAGGCCGCGCGAGAGCACGCCGTACGCGGTGACGCCGATGCCGAGGTCGGCGGCGGTGGGCAGGATCTCGTCCTCGATGCCGCGCGAGATCAGGGAGTACTCGATCTGGAGGTCCGAGACCGGCGCGACGGCGGCGGCCCGGCGCAAGGTCTCCGCGCTCACCTCCGACAGACCGACGTGCCGCACGTACCCCTTCTCGACCAGCTCGGCGATGGCGCCGACGGTCTCCTCGATCGGCACGTCCTCGTCGACGCGGGCGATGCGGTACACGTCGATGTGGTCGACGCCGAGACGCTGGAGCGAGTACGCCGCGAAGTTCTTCACCGCGGCCGGCCGCCCGTCGTACCCCGCCCAGCCGCCGTCCGGGTCGCGAAGGGCACCGAACTTCACGCTGGTGAGCGCCTTCTCGCGGTGCGCGGCGGGCGCGGTGCGCAGGGCTTCGCCGATGAGCAGCTCGTTGTGACCCATGGCGTAGAAGTCACCGGTGTCGAGCAGGGTCACGCCCGCGTCGAGCGCCGCATGGATCGTGGCGATGGCCTCGCCCCGGTCCGCCTCCCCGTACAACGCGGACATGCCCATGCAGCCGAGGCCGAGAGCGGAGGAGACGGGGCCGGTGCTGCCGAGCTTCTGGGTGCGCATGAGGGCTCCTGGGGGTGTGCTGGGTAGAGGGCGGCGCGACGGGCCCCGGCGAGGGGGTGAGCGAACGCCGTGCCTCCACGATGCACCCTCCAGTTACAGATTTCAAGTTTTGTTATCTGTAATCTGTAACTTGATCCTGAAGCTCGGGCGCCCGCAGCCGCTCCGCCGTGTGCTGTGCCGTCCTCCGGGCCCACGTGCCGCTCGTCAGGGCGCCCACGCACAGGACCGCCGCGCCGCAGCCCGTGATGATCCACCAGGCCGGGCGGCTCGCCGTCGTGAAGTCCTGCGCGTACGACGACGTGACGCCGGAGGCCAGGACCGCGCCGATGACCGCGACGCCCAGGGTCTGGCCGATCTGGCGGCTGGTGGAGGCCACGGCGGCGGCGACGCCTGCCTGGGCGCGGGGCATTCCGGCCACGGCGGTGTTGGTGATGGGCGCGTTCACGACGCCGAAGCCGATGCCGAAGACGACGTAGGACAGGAGGCGGGTGCCGCTGGAGTTCTCCGCCTCGAAGGCGGCGAAGAGGACGCCGGACGCCGTCAGGGCGACGCCCGCGATCAGGAGGGGCAGGCGCGGGCCCCGGCTGCCGACCAGGCGGCCGGAGAGCGGGGCGCACACCAGGGTCATCGCGGCCATGGGCAGCATCCACAGGCCCGCGTGCAGCGCGTCCAGGCCGCGTACGTCCTGGAGGTACAGGGTGGAGAGGAACAGGAAGCCGCCCAGGGCGGCGAACGCGCAGATCGCGATGACCGTCGCCCCGCTGAACGGCGCCGAGCGGAAGAACCGCAGGTCGATGAGGGGTTCCGCGCGGCGCGGCTCGTACAGGAGGAGGCCCGCGAGCGCCGCGACGGCGGTGGCCGCGAACAGCATGATCAGGGGTGAGGTCCAGCCCGCCACGGGCGCCTCGATGATCGCGTACGTGAGCGCGCCGAGCAGCACGATCACCAGGAGCTGCCCGACCGGGTCGGCGCGACGCGGCTTCGGCGCGCGGGACTCCGGGACGTACCGCCTGGTCAGGAACAGCGCGGCGAGGCCCACCGGCAGGTTCACCCAGAAGATCGCGCGCCAGCCCACCGCGTCCACGAGGAGGCCGCCCACCAGCGGGCCCGCCGCCATGGAGATGCCGACGACACCGCCCCACACCCCGATGGCGCGGGCGCGCTCGCGCGGCTCGGTGAAGGTGTTCGTGATGATCGACATGGCGACGGGGTTGAGCATGGAGCCGCCCACCGCCTGGATCATGCGGAAGGCGACGAGCGACTCCAGGTCCGGGGCCAGGGAGCACAGGAGCGAGCCGAGGGTGAAGACCGCGAGGCCCGTCTGGAACACCCGGCGGCGCCCGACCCGGTCGCCCGTCGAGCCCGCCAGCATCAGGAGCGAGGCGAGGACGAGGGTGTACGCGTCGATCGTCCACTGCATGCCCGAGATGCTGGTGTCGAACTCCCTGGCCATGGTGGGCAGGGCGACGTTCAGGGCGGTGTTGTCCAGGCTGACGATCAGCAGGCTCATGCAGCAGATCGCGAGCACGAGGTGGCGGCGGCGGGGGCTCAGGTCGGGCTCGGACATACAGTCGACGGTATCCCCGGGCTGGGCGTCACGCTCCGGGCGGCCGTGGCCAGGCCCGGCCACGCCGCGGCCCCGCCCTCAGCCCAGCTCGCGCGGCAGCCTGAGGCCCAGTGCCGCCAGGCCCAGCAGGCCCGCCAGCTGCACGCCCAGCACGACCGCGAAGGCCTCGCGCATGCCCAGGCCGGGTTCGAGCGCCAGGAACAGCGAGCCGAGCGTGGCGACCCCGACGGCCAGGCCCGCCTGCTGGGTCGTCGCGGCGAGCCCGCTGCCCGCGCCCGCCCGCGCGGCGGGCACCGCAGCGAGCAGCACGCGGTAGTACAGGGGCAGCTGGACGCCCTGGCCCAAGCCGCACAGGAGCAGGCCCGGGGCCAGCGTCAGCGGGGTGAGCGCGGACCACGGGGCCCACAGGAGGGTGCCGGCGAGCACGGCGAGACCCACGCCGTGCACCAGGGCGCACAAGACCAGGGTGCGGCCGCCGAACCGGTTCACCACGCGCGGCAGCAGCAGGGACGCGCTGAACTGCGCGACCCCCATGGGGATCAGCGTCAGGCCCGCCTTCAGGGCGCCGTACCCCAGGCCCTCCTGGAGCGTCACGGCGCTGACGAACATGAAGCCGCTGAAGCCGACGAAGATCGGTACGCCGACCAGCAGGCCCCGCGCGACCCCGGGCTCGCGCAGCAGCGACAGGGGCAGCAGCGGGCTGCCGCCGGTGCGCTCCGCGCGCCGCTCCACGGCGGCGAACGCCCACACCAGCAGGGGCGCGGCCAGGAGCGCGAGCACCGACCACAGCGGCCAGCCCGCCGAGCGGCCCTCGGTCAGCGGAAGCAGCAGCGCGATCAGCGCGGCGGCGAACAGGACGGTGCCGCCCACGTCGCTGCGCCGGGGCTGCTCGGCGCGGCTGTCCGGCACCGACCGCAGAGCGAGGGGCCACGCGAGGGCGACGACCGGCACGTTGATCAGGAACGCCATGCGCCAGCCGGTGCCCGCGACATCGGCCGACACCAGGACCCCGCCGAGCACCTGCCCGAGCACCATCGCGAGTCCGCTCACCGCCCCGTACAGGGCGACGGCCCGCGCGCGGCGCTCGCCGCGCGTCGTCGCGTGGATGGTGGCGAGCACCTGCGGGATGAGCAGCGCGGACGCGGCGCCCTGCGCGGCCCTGAACGCCACGAGCGACCAGGCGTCGGGGGCGAGGCCGCAGGCCAGCGAGGTGAGCCCGAAGCCGGCGACGCCCCACAGGAACAGCCGCCTGCGCCCGTACGCGTCCCCGAGCCGACCGCCGAGGACGAGCAGCACGGCGTACGCGAGGGCGTACCCGGCGGCGATCATCTCCAGGGCGGACGGCGAGGCGCCCAGGTCGCGCCCGATGTCGGGCAGGGCGACGTTGACGACGAAGAAGTCGGTGCTCGGCAGGGAGGTGCCGAGCAGGACGGCGAAGAGGCCGAGGGTGCTGAGCGCGGGGGCCGCGGCCGTGGCGGCCTTGCCCGCGGAGGGCGTCGTAGGAGTCGTCGGAGGGGTCTTCGTGGGAGTCGTCGTAGGAGTCGTTGTGCGAGTCACGGATACGACGATGGGCGGGCGCCGAGACGGGTACCAGAGTGTCTTTATCCTGGTAGTAGACGCACCTGGAAACGGGGCGCGGGCTGCGCGACGCTGGGAGCGTGACCATGACCGCAGAGCCCCTGACGCCCCCGGTGACCGCGGAGCCGCTGACGCCCACGGTGACCACAGCGCCCTTGACGCCCCCGGTGACCGCCGCGGACGACGACGCCACCCGCAGACAGGAGCTGGCCGCCTTCCTGCGCAGCCGCCGCGAGCGGATCACGCCCGAGCAGGTGGGCCTGCCACGCGGCGCCCGGCGGCGCACGCCGGGCCTGCGCCGCGAGGAGGTCGCCCAGCTGTCCGCGGTGGGCGTCACCTGGTACACGTGGCTGGAGCAGGGGCGGCCCATCCGGGTCTCCGCACAGGTCCTCGACGCCGTCGCCCGCGCGCTGCTCATGGACCAGACCGAGCGCGGCCACCTCTTCACGCTCGCCGGGGCCGTCGACCCGCGCCCCGAGACCGAGTGCCCGCTCGTGACCGGCACCGCCCTGCGCCTGATGCACCGCATGGCGCCCTACCCGGCGACCTTGCAGAACGCCCGCTACGACGTCCTCGCCCACAACCGCCCCTTCGCGCGGGTCTTCGGCGACCTCGCCGAGCTGCCGCAGCAGGAGCGCAACTGCCTGTGGCTGCTCATCACCAGCAAGCGCTGGCGCGAGACCTTCCTCGACCGGGACGAGATGCTGCGCGACCTGATCGCGAAGTTCCGCGCCGGCATGGCCGAGCACGTGGCCGAGCCCGCCTGGAAGGAGCGGCTCGACGGGCTGCTCGCACAGTCGGCGGAGTTCCGCGAGCTGTGGCGGCGGCACGAGCTGGGCGCGATGTCGCCGCACGTCAAACGCTATGAGCACCCCGTGGTGGGGCTGCTCAGCCTGGAGCACCGCACCATGTGGCTGACGCCGGAGACGCAGGCCTACCGCCTCGTCGCGTACGTCCCCGCCGACGACGCGACCGAGGAGCGCCTGGAGCGGCTCGCGGAGCTGGGGGACGGGCAGGTTCCCGACTGAGGGACAATGGATGCTTGCCCGCTTCTCGTCGAGAGTCCCGTACGTTCCCGGAGAGCAACCCGATGTCCCAGCCGCAGGCCTCACCGTCGACGCTGTCGATCGGCCCCCACGTGGTGCAGCCGCCCGTCGTGCTCGCGCCCATGGCGGGGATCACGAACGCGCCGTTCCGGACGCTGTGCCGGGAGTTCAGCGGCGGCAAGGGCCTCTTCGTCAGCGAGATGATCACGACGCGCGCGCTCGTCGAGCGCAACGAGAAGACCATGCAGCTGATCCACTTCGACGCGAGCGAGAAGCCGCGCTCGATCCAGCTGTACGGCGTCGACCCGGCCACCGTCGGCAAGGCCGTCCGCATGATCGCGGAAGAGGACCTCGCCGATCACATCGACCTCAACTTCGGCTGCCCGGTCCCCAAGGTCACCCGCAAGGGCGGCGGCTCGGCCCTTCCGTACAAGCGGCACCTGCTGCGCGCGATCCTGAAGGAGGCCGTGAGCGGGGCGGGTGACCTGCCGGTCACGATGAAGATGCGCAAGGGCATCGACGACGACCACATCACCTACCTGGACGCCGGGCGCATCGCCGTCGAGGAGGGCGTCACCGCGATCGCCCTGCACGGCCGCACGGCCGCGCAGCACTACGGCGGCACCGCGGACTGGTCCGCGATCGCCCGCCTCAAGGAGCACGTCCCGGAGATCCCCGTCCTCGGCAACGGCGACATCTGGTCGGCGGCGGACGCCGTGCGGATGATGCGCGAGACCGGGTGCGACGGGGTGGTCGTCGGGCGCGGCTGCCTCGGGCGGCCGTGGCTGTTCGGCGACCTGGTGGCGGCCTTCGAGGGCCGTGCCGAGGACCTGGCCCGGCCCACGCTGCGGACCGTCGCCGACGTCATGGTCCGGCACGCCGCGCTCCTCGGCGAGTGGATCGGGGACGAGGCGCGGGGCGTCATCGACTTCCGCAAGCACGTGGCCTGGTACCTGAAGGGGTTCTCGGTCGGGTCCGAGATGCGCAAGCGGCTCGCGATCACCTCCTCCCTCGCGGAGCTGCGCTCCGGGCTCGACGAGCTGGACCTGGAGCAGGGGTGGCCCGACGGGGCGGACGGGCCGCGCGGGCGGACCTCCGGCAACAACCGGGTGGTCCTGCCCGACGGGTGGCTCCGCGACCCCTACGACTGCGCGGGCGTCTCCGAGGACGCGGAACTCGACACCTCGGGCGGCTGACGGCCTTTCCGCCCGCCCGCTGTGGACGGCTCCGCCCTCCCTATGGGCGGCTGGTCCGCCCAGGGGGCGGAACGGGCGGGCACAGGGCGGACCCCGCGCCGCCGGGTAGCGTGCCCCGCCCGAACGCCGGCCCGAGCAGGACGGCCCGGGGCGCCTAGGCGCTGTGCCCACCCGTCCCGCCCTGCGGGACGACTGCCCACAGCGGGACGGGGCCGGGGGCGGGGAGGGGGCTAGCCGCCCGTCACCGCTGTCAGCAGGGCCAGGGGTGCCGCCGCCGAGCGGGCGTCCTGGACGCAGGCGTGGGGGTAGGGGACCGGCTCGGGGTGCGCGGCCCGCTCGTACCCGGCGAGGACCTCCGGGAGCCGGCCGCAGGCCGTGGCCGCCGCGTCCACCAGGGCGTGGGCGACCACCCGGGCCTCGTCGTGGAGCCCGTAGCGGGAGAGCCCGAGGGCGATGAGCGCGTTGTCGTGGGGCCACACCGAGCCCCGGTGGTAGGACAGCGGGTGGTACGCGCCCTGCCCGGAGGCCAGCGTGCGCACGCCCCAGCCGGAGAAGAAGTCGGGCGCGAGGAGGCGGCGCCCCACCGCCTCGCCGTACTCCTTGTCGAGGAGCCCCGACCACAGCAGGTGCCCCGCGTCGGAGGCGAGCGCGTCCACCTGCCGCCCCTGCCCGTCGAGGGCGAGCGCGGGAAAGCCGTGCGCGGCCATCCAGAAGTCCCGCTGGAAGCGGTCCCGCAGATCGGCGGCGGCCTGGGTGAGCAGGTCCGCGTAGACGGGGTCGTCCCAGACGGCCCGGGCGAGCCAGGCCGTGCGCCGCAGCGCGTCGTACGCGTAGCCCTGGGCGCCCGCGGCCATGACGGGCCCGGTCGGCCGGTCCCCGTCGGCGCCGCAGATCGCGCCGGGGGAGTCCTTCCAGTTCTGGTTGGCGAGGCCCCCCTCGTCGGCGCGGTACACGAGGTAGCCGCGCGCGGTGAGCCCGCCGTGGTCGAGCATCCAGGCGACGGCGGCGCGCGCGTGCGTCCGCAGGCGCAGCGCGAGGGCCGTGTCACCGGTGTGCTCGGTGTACGCGCCGAGCAGCACGAGGAAGAGCGGAGTGGCGTCCACGGAGCCGTAGTAGCGCCCGTACGGGACCTGGCCGAAGTGGGCCAGCTCGCCGTGCCGCACCTCGTGCACGATCTTGCCGGGCTGCGCGACCCGCCCCTCGGTGTCCTCCGTGGCCTGCGTCGCGGCGAGCGCGGGCAGCGTGGCGGCGGCCAGGCGCGGCAGGTACGGCAGCGCGAAGAGCGAGGTCAGGAGCGCGTCACGGCCGAGCAGGGTGAGGAACCAGGGGACCCCGGCCCCGGGCACCCGAAGCTCCTCGCCGTCAGGGCCGCGCGCGGGCACCTGGAGCGCGGCGAGGTCGCGGAGCCCGCGCGTGCACGCGGCCGCGAGGCCGGGCCAGGCCGAGGGCAGCGGCACGTCGGCGGTGAACTCCCGCCGCGCCTCGGCGAGCAGGGCGACGGCGGCGCCCGGCGACGCGGGCGCGGGCGGCAGCGGCGGCGCGCCGTGCGGCGCCGCGGTGACGGTCAGGGCGAGGCCGGCGGAGGCGTGCGCGGCCAGTTCGAGGGTCCAGACGAGCCGCCGCGCCCCGGTGCCCGTCTCCTCGACGGCGTCGGGCGCGGGCTCGGCGGTGACGGTGGTGCGGCTCAGCCAGTCGCCGCGGCGGTAGGCGAACTCGATGCCGCCGGGCCCCCGTTCGTCCCCGTCGTCCGGCGCCTGGAGGGCCCGCCGGGAGCGGACCGCGCCCGGCTTCGCGTACGTACGGTGGTCCGCGCGCAGCTCGAACTGGTCGGTGAAGTCGGCGTCGGCGGTCAGCGCGAGCCGCAGCGTCGTCGGCACCGGGCGGTTGCTGGTGATCCGCACCGCCTCGACCAGCGTGCCGTCGGTGACGGCCTGCTCGCGGAAGAGCGTGTACGCGGGCGGCTCCTGACGGCCGCCGCGCGGCACGAGCACGCAGCGCGCCACGTCCGCGTCCGGGCCCTCGCCCCCGGCGGGGCTCAGGACCTCGGGGACGGCGCCGTCCACGGTCAGCTGCCAGCGGCTCAGGTGCCGCGCGTCGCGCACGAAGAGGCCGTCGGGCGAGCCGCCGCCCGGGACGCCGCGGATGTCGCCGCCGGGACCCACGGCCGCGAACGTCGTACCGCGGACGAGGAGGTGGTGGTCGTGCCGGTCAGTCATGTCGAGCCCTCTCGCTCCTGCCAGGCCCCGCTGTGTGGTGTGCCGGCGCGTGGTCCGCGTCCAGACAGAGATCGAGTGCCAGTGCCGCGCTCCAGCTGAAGCCGCGGGTGCCGCAGCCGTGCCCCGTGTACGGATCCACGTACTCGGAGAAGCCGGAGGCCTCGGCCACGTCGAGCAGCGCCCCGCGCAGGGCGTCGGCCCTGCCCCGCTCGCCGTGCAGGCGCAGGCCGCGCTCGATCAGCCAGTTGATGTTGATCCAGGCCGGTCCCCGCCAGTATCTGCGGGCGTCGAAGGCCGGGCTGAGCAGGTCGTGGCTGGGGACGAGCCGGGCCCGGCCGCCGAGTTCGAAGTGCGGGCCGCACGCGGTGCGCACCAGGGCGGTCACGACGTCGCCGGGCAGCCCCGGCAGCAGCAGCGGGACGAGCCCGGTGACCCCGCGCTCGGCGACGAGCGCGCCGTCGGCGGGCCCCGCCCGCAGGTCGCGGCACCGGAACAGCCCGGCCGCCGGGTCCCACAGCCGCTCCACCAGGGCCCGGGTGAGCCGCTCCGCGCGCTCGTGCCGGGCCGTCGCGGCGACCCCCAGCTCGCCGGTGATGCGGGCGAGGGCGTGCTCGGACGCGATCAGGAGGGCGTTGAAGGCCGGGTCCTCCACGGCGAAGTCGCCCCGCCGCTCGTGGGGCGCGGGGTCGGCGGCGCCGTAGCCCCGGTCGCGGTAGTCCGCCGCGAGGCGTACGTACCGGCCGTAGTCGAGGTCCGTCGGCCGGTCGCGCGGGCAGCCGTGGTCGAGGTCGGCGCGGCGGAAGGTGCGCGGAAGGGCGGGCGGGACGCGGCTCAGCGGGCCGTCCCAGCAGGGGCTGTTGTCCATGCCCTGCTCCCAGGGGTGGACGACGGCGGCGAGCCCGGCGCCGCCGAGGTCGCGCCGGCGCAGCAGATAGCGGTGCCAGGCCGCGAGGCGCGGGTGCAGACGGGCCAGGAAGGAGCGGGCCCGGGACAGGCCGGGGTCGGCGAGGTGCACCAGCCAGGCGGCGAGGGCGTGCACCGGCGGCTGCACGATGCCGGAGGTCTGCACGCCGCCCGGCGCGCCCGCCGCGCGCCCCGCGGTGGCGGAGCGCCAGAAGTCGGGGCTCGGGAAGTAGGCGTCCAGGGGCACCGCGGGGTTGAACACGATGTGCGGGACGCGGCCGTCGGCCCACTGCGCGCGCAGCAGCGTCTCCAGCTCCAACTGGGCCCGCAGCGGCGACAGATGGCGCAGCCCGATCGCGATGAACGCCGAGTCCCAGGACCACTGGTGGGGGTAGAGGCCGCGGGAGGGGACGGTGGAGGCTCCGGTCCAGTTGCCGTGCAGGACCCGGGCCGCGGCCGTGCGTAAGGGGTCCGGGTCGCCCCGGGCGCCCGCGTCCCGCGGCGCCGCCGCGCCGGTCGTCGCCCGGTCGGCCCGGCCCGCGGCCGCCGGGGAGTCCTGCGCCGTCGCCGCGGCGCCCGTGGTGGTGCGGTCCACGCGTCACTCCCTCAGCCCGGCGGCGCGCGTCCTCGTGCCGACAGGCTGTCAGTTCGGCTGTTTCCAGCCTAGGGTTACGTCTACTCGACACGCAAAACCCAATATGTAACGCCGAGTTGACGCGCGCAAGGGGAGATGCGGGCAGGCGGGGAACAGGGAGGCGAGGAGCGGCCATGACGAGCGGGACACCGGTGCGCGGGACCGACCGGGCGAGCGCGGGCGACCTGCTGCACCTCGTGCGCAGCGGCCGCGCCACAACGCGCGGCGCCCTCCAGCAGGTCACAGGGCTTTCCAGGGCCACGGTCGGCCAGCGCCTCGACCGCCTCTTCCGCGCGGGCTGGCTGCGCGAGAACGCCGGCGCCCCCGCGGGGTCCCCGCTCGGCGGCAGGCCCGCCGCCCGCCTGGAGTTCGACGACGGGCACGCCGTGGTCCTCGCCGCGGGCCTGGAGACCCGGCACGCCCGCACGGCCCTGCTCACCCTCACCGGGGACGTCCTGGCCGAGCACACCGGGCCCCTGCGGGTGGACGAAGGCCCGGAGCGGGTCCTGGACGAGCTGGGCGCCCGGTTCGCGGCGCTGCTGCGCGAGGGCGGCCGTGCCGCGCGCTCGGTGTGCGGCATCGGGCTCGCCGTGCCGGGCCCGGTCGACAACGAGTCGGGCCGCGTGGTGCAGCCGCCGATCATGCCGGGCTGGGACGGCTACGACATAAGGGCCCGGCTGAGCCGCTCCTTCGCCGCGCGGACGGGCGCCCCGGCCCGCGCGGCGGTCCTCGTCGACAACGACGCCAACCTCATGGCGTACGGCGAGCAGCGCGCGTCCTACCCCGACTGCCCGGCCTTCGCCCTGGTCAAGGTCTCCACCGGCATCGGCGCGGGTGTCGTCGTGGACGGCTGCGTGTACCGGGGCGTGGACGGCGGCGCGGGCGACATCGGGCACATACGGGTGCCGTGGGTGCCCGGCAGCGCGTCCGCCCTGTGCCGCTGCGGCTCGTACGGCTGTCTGGCCGCGGTGGCCAGCGGGCGCGCGCTCGCCGGGCGGCTCGCGGCGGCGGGCGTGCCCGCGCCCTCGGGCGCGGCCGTGACGTCAGGGTCCGACGTGGCGGAGCTGCTCGCGGCGGGGCACCCGGAGGCGGTGCGCCTCGCGCGCGAGGCGGGGCAGCGGGTCGGCGAGGTGCTCGCCACGGTCGTGACGCTCCTCAATCCGGGCGTCCTGATGATCGCGGGAGATCTGGCCGGAACGCCCTTCCTGACAGGGGTGCGGGAGCTGCTCTACCAGCGGGCGCTGCCGCGCTCCACCGCTCATCTGGAGATCGTCACCTCGCGGCTCGGCGAGCGGGCGGCCGTGACCGGGGCGGGAGCCCTGGTGGTGGAGCACTTGTACGCGCCGCGGCGTGCCGAGGAACGGCTCGCGGCCCTCGGATTCTGAGCCGGGCACCGGGTGCCCCGACGCTCTCACCGCTCTCCTCGGAGGCCCCCGGGCGGCCCCTCGGAGATCTCTCGGGTGAGCCGAGAGGCGCTCAGATGCCAAAACTTCGGCAAGTCAGGGCGTGATTCTCGCCACCCCTGATAGCCCCTACGCTCAGATGAGCGGATCTTCCGCCGCTGCACCTTTCCAAGGGGTGGCACTGAGTGCCACGCGTTGACACTTCAAGCGATCGATCAAAATGCCACGCAGGGTAGCCATATTGAGCCCTTGAAGTGACGCTGCGCATCCATGTGTTCAAGAGGTGAAGCCACTCACGTCAAGATCATTACTCGCGCGTTACTTTCGATCTGCTGGCACACGGGTGGTTGCGACCGCATGACCCACAAGTGGACGTACCCAGACGCCTTCGATCTGGGTATGTTCCTCGCCGTCAGGGCAGCCGCGTCCTCGAGGAGTCGAGACCCGTGTCGGAAAACAAAGATCCCCACGTAGCTCAGGGCGTGAAGTTCGTTTACGACTTCACCGAGGGCAACAAGGACCTCAAGGACCTCCTCGGTGGCAAGGGTGCGAACCTCGCCGAGATGACCAACCTGGGCCTTCCCGTCCCTCCGGGCTTCACCATCACCACCGAGGCCTGCAAGGTCTACCTCGACAGCGGCGAGGAGCCCGTGGCGCTGCGCGACGAGGTGAGCGCGCACCTCGACGCCCTCGAGAAGAAGATGGGCAAGAAGCTCGGCCAGGCCGACGACCCGCTGCTCGTCTCGGTCCGCTCGGGCGCCAAGTTCTCCATGCCCGGCATGATGGACACCGTCCTGAACATCGGGCTCTCCGACAAGTCCGTACAGGGTCTCGCCAAGCAGGCGGGTGACGAGCGCTTCGCCTGGGACTCCTACCGCCGGCTCATCCAGATGTTCGGCAAGACCGTCCTCGGCGTCGAGGGCGACCTCTTCGAGGACGCCCTCGAAAAGGCCAAGGAGGCCAAGAAGGTCGCGGTCGACACCGACCTGGAGGCGGCCGACCTCAAGAAGCTCGTCACCAAGTTCAAGAAGATCGTCAAGACCGAGGCGGGCCGCGACTTCCCGCAGGACCCGCGCGAGCAGATGGACCTCGCCATCAAGGCGGTCTTCGACTCCTGGAACGGCGACCGGGCCAAGCTCTACCGCCGCCAGGAGCGCATCCCGCACGACCTGGGCACCGCCGTCAACGTCTGCTCGATGGTCTTCGGCAACCTCGGCCCCGACTCGGGCACGGGCGTGGCGTTCACCCGCGACCCCGCGAGCGGCCACCAGGGCGTCTACGGCGACTACCTCCAGAACGCGCAGGGCGAGGACGTCGTCGCGGGCATCCGCAACACCGTGCCGCTCGCCGATCTGGAGCAGATCGACAAGAAGTCGTACGACCAGCTCATGCAGATCATGGAGACCTTGGAGACCCACTACAAGGACCTCTGCGACATCGAGTTCACCATCGAGCGCGGGCAGCTGTGGATGCTCCAGACCCGCGTCGGCAAGCGCACCGCGGGCGCGGCCTTCCGCATCGCGACGCAGCTCGTCGACCAGGGCCTGATCAGCGAGGCCGAGGCGCTCCAGCGCGTCACCGGCGCGCAGCTGGCGCAGCTGATGTTCCCGCGCTTCGACGCGGAGGGAGCCGAAGGCGGGAAGGTGACGCAGCTGGGCCGGGGCATCGCCGCCTCGCCGGGCGCCGCCGTCGGCAAGGCCGTCTTCGACTCCTACACCGCCATCAAGTGGTCGCGCTCCGGCGAGAAGGTCATCCTGATCCGCCGCGAGACCAACCCCGACGACCTCGACGGCATGATCGCCGCCGAGGGCATCCTGACCTCCCGCGGCGGCAAGACCTCGCACGCGGCCGTCGTCGCGCGCGGCATGGGCAAGACCTGTGTCTGCGGCGCCGAGGAGCTGGAGGTCGACACCAAGCGCCGCCGTCTCACGGTCGGCGGCACGGTCGTCGAGGAGGGCGACGTCGTCTCCATCGACGGCTCCACGGGCAAGGTCTACCTGGGCGAGGTCCCGGTCGTGCCGTCCCCGGTCGTCGAGTACTTCGAGGGCCGCATGCACGCCGGCGCCGACGACGCCGACGAGCTGGTCCAGGCCGTGCACCGCATCATGGCCTTCGCCGACGGCAAGCGCCGCCTGCGGGTGCGCGCCAACGCCGACAACGCCGAGGACGCGCTGCGCGCCCGCCGGTTCGGCGCGCAGGGCATCGGCCTGTGCCGCACCGAGCACATGTTCCTCGGCGAGCGCCGCGAGATGGTCGAGAAGCTGATCCTCGCCGACACCGACGGGGAGCGCGAGGAGGCCCTCAAGGCCCTGCTCCCGCAGCAGAAGCAGGACTTCGTCGAGCTGTTCGAGGCCATGGACGGCCTTCCGGTCACCGTCCGCCTGCTGGACCCGCCGCTGCACGAGTTCCTGCCCGACATCACCGAGCTGTCGGTCCGCGTCGCGCTCGCCGAGTCCCGCAAGGACGCCAACGAGAACGACCTGCGCCTGCTCCAGGCCGTGCACCGCCTGCACGAGCAGAACCCGATGCTGGGCCTGCGCGGCGTGCGCCTCGGCCTGGTCATCCCCGGCCTGTTCACCATGCAGGTCCGCGCGATCGCGGAGGCCGCCGCCGAGCGCAAGAACGCCAAGGGCGACCCGCGCGCCGAGATCATGATCCCGCTGGTCGGCACCGTCCAGGAGCTGGAGATCGTCCGCGAGGAGGCCGACCGGGTCATCGCCGAGGTCCAGGCCGCCACCGGCACCGACCTGAAGCTCTCCATCGGCACCATGATCGAGCTGCCCCGCGCCGCCGTGACGGCGGGCCAGATCGCGGAGGCCGCCGAGTTCTTCTCCTTCGGTACGAACGACCTCACCCAGACGGTGTGGGGCTTCAGCCGCGACGACGTGGAGGCCTCCTTCTTCACGGCGTACCTGGAGAAGGGCATCTTCGGCGTCAGCCCCTTCGAGACCATCGACAAGGACGGCGTCGGCTCCCTGGTCCGCAGCGCCGTCGAGGCGGGCCGGGCGACCCGCCCCGACATCAAGCTCGGCGTCTGCGGCGAGCACGGCGGTGACCCGGAGTCGGTGCACTTCTTCCACGAGGTGGGCCTCGACTACGTCTCCTGCTCGCCCTTCCGCATCCCGGTCGCCCGCCTCGAAGCCGGCCGCGCCGCCTCCCAGGCCCAGGGCAGCGACCACCGCTAGAGCCCCGGGGCCGCCGCCGTGTCCCCGACCCTCAACCGATGCGGCGGCGGTCCCGGTCCACGATGAAGGGGCGGCACCTTGTGCGGGGTGCCGCCCCTTCGGGCTGCCCGGGACTGGGGGGTGTCCGGGCAGGTCTCAGAAGCCGTACGGCCGGGCCGTGTTCCAGTTGGTCACGTCCGCCTCCGACCAGGTGAACTTCGACGGCACGCCCTTGGCGTCGAAGGCGTCCTGGCCGGTGCCGGGGCCGGTGTCGCCGGTCTGGTCGCGCAGGGCCAGGGACAGGCTCACCGACGTGTGGCGCTTCGCGCCGCCGATGAAGAGGTTCACGGCGGAGTAGACCTTGCCGCCGGGCTTGACCGTGAGGCGGGCGGTGCCGCCGGGGGCGTCCTTGGCCGAGTGGCCGAGGACGTTCACGCTGTCGCCGAGCATCACCGACGGGTACGAGGTGACCCAGCACGGCTTGGCGTCGGCGTTCGTCGCGGTGATCAGCAGGTGCTCGCCGCGCTGCTTCGCGAAGCGGTGCGTGACGGAGTACGACATCTCGTTGCCGTCGCACTGCCGGACGGCGGTGGAGCGCGCGGCGCCGACTGCGGCGCCGGAGCCCTTCGCGACCGAGGCCGACGCGGCGCCGGAAGGACCGGTCTGGCCGCCGCCCGCCGCGGCCTGCCCGCCGGTCTTCGCGGCCGTGCCGGCCGTGCCGGCCGTGCCCTCGGACTCGCCGGACGTGTCCGCGGACTTGCCGGACGTGTCCGCGGTCCTGCCGACCGTGCTCACCCGGTTCTTCCCGGCGCCGTTGTCGTCCGAGCTGCCGCAGGCGGTCAGCGACAGGGCCAGGGCGGCGGTGGCCGTGGCGGCGAGAGCGGTGGTGCGGATACGCGACGTACGCATGGAAGGTCCCCCTGTGCGGTGGTGCTGGTCGGTGCGGTCCTCGCGGGGTCGCCCCCGCTGTGAGCACTACTTTCGTCGCCCCCGCTGGCGTTCCGCTTACGCCCGGCTGATGTCCCGCTTACGTGCCGCGCCGCCCTGTCGCCACCGCTCTCAGGACTGCGCCGTGAGCCGCATCAGCGCCGTGTCGTAGCGGGCCCGCAGGCTCACGTCCGCCGAGACGCGCAGCAGCGCACCGAGCGCCCCGACCGCGCCCTCGTCGAAGCCGGAGGCTTCCGCTTCCCGGGCCGCGGTCTCCAGGCGCCGCACGCCCTCCCGCTCGTCGCCCAAGCCGATGAGGGCCTCCCCCGCCGTGGTGAGGAGCAGCACCCGGGAGGCCGCGGAGGCCTCCGCCGGCAGGTCCACGGCCAGGGCCGCGGTGGCCGTGTCCAGGGCGGGCCGCCACTCCTGGAGGACGAGCCGGTGGCGGGCGAGGTGGTGCAGGGCGAGGCGCTCGGTGTGCCGGTCGCCCGCCTCGCGCGCGAGCCCGGCGGCCCGCAGGCAGCCCTCCGCCGCCTCCTCCGGGTCGCCGAGGGCGGCCTGGACGAGCGACAGATTGATGCGTGCCGTCGCCTCGCCGGGGACGTCCTTCGCCCGCGCGGCAAGGGCGGTGGCGGCCTCCAGGTGGGCCAGGGCGTCGCCGGTGCGGCCCTCCTCGGCGAGGACCCAGCCGAGCAGGGCCCGCACCCGCGCCTCGGCCCGCTCGTCGGCGTCGGCCCGGGCCGCGTCGAGCGCGGTCTGAAGGAGCGGGGCCCAGCCGTCCCGGTGCCGCCACACGATGTGCGGCCACAGCGCGAGCACCAGCCGCCAGGTCCTGCCGTGCAGGGCGGCGGCGCGGGCCGCGGCCACCGCGAGGGTCAGGTCGTCGCGCTCGGCCGCGTACCAGGCCATGGCCTCCTCGCGGTCCCTGAACTCCCGTACGGCGGCGGGCCGGTGGAAGTCTGCGGGCAGCTCGAAGCAGGCCTCCTCGCCGGGCTCGGCCGCGGCGATCGCGGCGAGCGCGGTGGCCACGAGGTGGTCGAGGACCCGGGGGACCGCGTCGGGCCCGGCGTCCAGGCCGCGCGCGTACAGCCGCACCAGGTCGTGCAGTGACCAGCGCCCCGGCGCGGAACGGGTGACGAGGTGGGCCGCGGCGAGGCGCTCCAAGGCGGCCTCGGCCGCGTCCGGCCCGGTGTCCGCGAGAGCGGCGGCCGTGAACCGGTCGACGTGCGTGCCCGGGTGGCGGCCCAGGTGGGCGAAGTGGTGCGCGGCGTCCGCGGGCAGGCGGCGCACGGTGAGCCGGAGGGCAGCCCGTACGCCCGTGTCCTCCACGTCGAGCAGGGCCAGGCGGCGCGACTCGTCGGACAGTTCGGCGCTCAGCGCGCCGAGGGAGAGGTCCGGCTGGTCCGCGAGCCGGGCGGCGGTCACCCGCAGCGCGAGCGGGAGCCCGCCGCACAGTTCGGCCAGGCGCCGGGCGGCCACGGCCTCGGCGCGCACCCGCTCCTCGCCGAGGACGGCGGCGAGCAGGGCCGTGCCGTCGTCCGGTTCGAGGACGTCCACCGGTACCGGGCGGGCCGCGTCCGAGGCGATCAGACCGCGGAGCCGGTCCCGGCTCGTGACCACCGTGACGCAGCGGGTGCCACCCGGCAGCAACTCCCTGACCTGCGCGGAGTCGCGGGCGTTGTCGAGGACGACGAGGAGCTGCCGGTCGGCGGCGAGCGAGCGGTACAGGGCGGACGCGCCGCCGGACGACTCCGGTATCCGGCGCGGCGCGACCCCGAGCGCGAGGAGGAACTCGCGCAGCACTTCGAGGTGGTCCGGCTCGCCCGTGTCGCTGAAGCCGCGCAGGTCGGCGTAGAGCAGGCCGCCGGGGAACGCGGCGCGTTCGCGGTGCGCCCAGTGCACGGCGAGCGCGGTCTTGCCCACGCCCGCGGGCCCGGTCACCAGGCACACGGGCGCCTCGCCCGCGGCGGCGCGGGACAGCGCGGTGAGTTCGGCGGCGCGCCCGTGGAAGCCGCGGGGCATCCGGGGCAGCAGGTCGACCGGGGCGGCGGGGCCGGGAGCGGGGCCGGGGCCGGGAGGCGGGGGCACGGGCGGGGCGTCGGCCGTGGCCGTGGCGGAGGTGGTGGCGGTGGCCGTGGTCGTGTCACCCGCCCCGCGCAGCGCCGCCGCGTAGGCGTCCGCGAGTTCGCGGCCCGGGTCCACGCCCAGCTCGTCCGCGAGCAGCCGCCGGGTGCGGTGGAACCAGTCGAGCGCCTCCGAGCGGCGCCCCGCCCGCTGGAGCGCCCGCATCAGGGCGGCCGAGAGGGACTCGCGCAGCGGATGGGCCTCGGCCTCGGCGCGCAGCACGGCCGCCGCCCGGTGGTGCTCGCCCTGGCGGGCGTAGGCCGCGGCGAGGAGTTCCACGGAGGCAAGGCGCAGCTCTTCGAGGGCGTGCGCGGCGGCGAGCAGCGGCGGGCTCGGGTAGGCGCCGGTCAGCGCGGGCCCCTGCCACAGCGACAGGGCCTCCTCGTACATGGCCACGGCGTCGCCCGGCGCGCGCTGCTCGCGGGCCAGCGTGACCAGTTCCTCGAAGCGGTGGGCGTCGAGCAGCGACTCTGGCATCCGCAGGACGTACGCCGGGCCCCGCGTGACCAGCTCGACCCCGAACACCTCGGCGCCCGCGTCGGTCAGCAGGCCCCGCAGCCGCGACACATGGCCCTGGATGACGCTGCGGGCGCGCGGCGGCGGCTCGTCCTCCCACAGGGTGGCGGTCAGCCGCTCCACCGGGACGGGCCGGTTGGGCCGCAGGAGCAGCGCGGCGAGGAGGCTGCGCCGCTTGGCGGGGCCGAGGTGCAGCTCACCGGCCTCGGTGCCGACGGACACCGCTCCGAGCAGCCGGAACTCCACGTACGCAACCTTTCAGGGGAAAGCGGTCAGTTTATCGGAGGGCCCGCGGCCGCCATCCCGCAAACGGTTGGCCGCCTTCCCGTACCGGCCGGCCGCCATCCAGCACCGGTCGGCCGCCTTCCCGCACCCGGTTGGCCGCGTTCGCGCCACCTTTGGCGCGTTCCGAGTGCGGCGGGCGGAGGCGATGTGCCCGCTTTCGCGTCCCCCAGTGCGGTACGTCCACACGAACGAAGGGAGCTATACGTGGCTCACTCCGCACCCCGGCGCCTCGTCGTGCCGCTGCTCGCGCTCGGCCTGACGGCGACCCTCGCGCCCTCCCTGGCCGCGGGCCCGGCGGCGGCCGCGCCCGGCGGCCCCACCGAGGCACGCGACCTCTCGCGGTTCACCCAGCAGAAGCTCACGTGGAAGAGATGCGCGGCCGACAAGCCCGCGAAGTTCCAGTGCGCGACGCTCAAGGTGCCGCTCGACTACGCCGCGCCCGAGGGCAAGACCCTCAAGATCGCGGTCTCCCGGGTGAAGACGAGCAAGCCCGGCAAGCGCCACGGCGTCCTCACCTTCAACCCGGGCGGGCCCGGCGGCCCCGGGCTCGACCTGCCCCTCGAGGCGTCCGAGGGGCTGCCCAAGGCCGTCCTGGAGAAGTACGACCTGCTCGGCTTCGACCCGCGCGGGGTCGGCAAGAGTTCGCCGCTGAGCTGCGGCCTCACCCGCGCCGAGCAGAGCTTCCCGCGCCCCACCCGCTCGCGCGCCGAGTTCGACCGGAACGTGAAGTGGGCCAGGACCGTCGCGGACAAGTGCCGGACGAAGAACCGCGGCGTGCTGCCGTACATCAACACCCGCAACACCGCGCGCGACATGGACGTCCTGCGCGCGACCGTGGGCGAGAAGAGGCTCTCGTACTACGGCGTCTCGTACGGCACCGCGCTCGGCGCCGTCTACACCCAGCTGTTCCCGAAGCGCGCGGACCGCGTCCTGATCGACAGCGCCGTCGACCCGGAGCGGATGTGGCGGGGGATGTTCCGCATCTGGTCGGAGGAGGTCGGACCGGCCTTCGAGCGCTGGTCGAAGTGGACCGCCGAGCGCGACGCCACGTACCACCTCGGCACCTCCCCGCGGAAGGTCCAGCGGACCTTCTGGAAGATCGTGGAGCGGGCCGACCGCGAGCCGATCGTGGTCGACGGTGAGAAGCTCGACGGCGCCGCCGTGCGCGACTACGTCCGGCCCGCGTTCTTCAGCGTCCGCGGCGGGGCCGAGCTTGTGCGCAAGCTCAAGCGTGCCGCCGGGGGCGCCACCGTGTCGGGACCGCCCGCCGCGCCGGTGACGGACAACGAGTTCGCCTCCCAGTTCGCCGTGGTGTGCGCCGACGCGGCCTGGCCCCGCGACCCGGAGACGTACTACCGCGACGTGGTGCGCGACACCGTCCGCTACCCGCTGTACGGGGACTTCACGGCCGGCGTCACGCCGTGCGCCTTCTGGCCGAAGGGCGCCGAGCCCGCCACGAAGGTGGACAACGACGTCCCGCTGCTCCTCGTGCAGAACGAGTGGGACTCGCAGACCCCGCTCTCCGGCGCGCGGAACATGCACCGGCTCCTCAAGGGCTCGCGGATGATCACCGTCGACGAGGGTGAGGGCCACGGCGTCCTCTTCGGCGACCACCGCTACCCGTGCGCGGAGAACCCGTCCATGCGCTACCTGGCCACCGGCAAGCTGCCGGCCAAGGACGTGACGTGCCGCGTCACGCCCGGCCAGCGCCGCGCCGAGGCCGCGCCGAACGCCTTCTAGCGGTCCCGCGGGGGTGGGGCCGTCAGTCGTCGATGCCCGACCGCTCCACCCCCGCCACGATCCACCGCTGGAAGAACAGGAACACCACGAGCAGCGGCAGGATCGACACCGCGGCCGCGACGAACAGCTCGTGCAGCCGGATCACCTGCGAGGTCGTGAACGAGGCGAGCGCCACCTGGACCGTCCACGCCTCGCGGTCCTGGCCGATCACCAGCGGCCACAGGAAGGAGTTCCAGGCGCCGATGAACACGATGGTCCCGACGGCCGCGAACACCGGCCGCGTGTTCGGCACGACCACGCGCCAGTACGTCCGCCAGTAGCCGAGCCCGTCCACGCGCGCCGCGTCCTCAAGCTCCCGGGGAAAGCCCAGGAAGTACTGGCGGAAGACGAAGCAGGCGAAGGCCGAGAACAGCGTCGGCACGATCAGGCCGCGCAGGGTGGAGACCCAGCCCAGCGACGACACGAGCACGAAGCTCGGCACGAAGGTGACGGCGGCCGGGACCATCAGCGTGGCGAGGATCGCGTAGAAGACGTGCTGGGCGTAGCGGTAGGGGATGCGGGCCAGGCCGTAGCCCGCGAGCGAGGCGAGCAGCAGCGTGCCGGCGGTCGTCAGGACGGCGATGAGCGCCGAGTTGAGCAGGGAGCGGGCCATGGGCACCGTCGAGTCCCGGAACAGCTCGGTGACGTTCGAGAAGCGCAGCGTGGACGGGAAGAACGTCCAGTCCGGCGAGGTGATGTCCTCCTCGGACGCGAGCCCGTTGCGCACCAGGAGGTAGAACGGGACCAGGAAGAGCAGGGCGAGGGCGATCAGCAGGGCGAGCCGCAGCGCCCTGCCCACGCGCACCCAGGCGTCGTGCATGGCTCAGGCTCCCTTCTCGTCGCTGCGGCCGAGCCCGAACCAGCGCGCCTGCCCGACCGTCACCACCGCGATGATCAGGGCGAGGAGGACCGCGCCCGCGCTGCCGAGGCCGAGGTTCTGCCCCTGGCCGAGCGCGGTGTAGTAGAGGTAGACCAGTGGCGGTCTGGCGTACGGCGGGTAGCCGCGGGCGTCGGAGAGCAGGTTGTAGAACTCGTCGAAGGCCTGGAAGGCGTTGATGACCAGGAGCAGCGCCACGGCCACGGACGTGGCGCGCAGCTGCGGCAGCGTGATGTGCCGGAGCACCTGCCAGCCGGGCCGGGCCCCGTCCACGGCGGCCGCCTCGTACAGCGTCGGCGAGATCCGCTGGAGCCCCGCCAGGAAGAGCACCATGTAGAACCCGGCCTGGAGCCACAGGCGTACGGTGACGATCACCAGCCAGTACCAGGGCGGGACCGTGGTGGACAGCCAGGCCGTCTGGTCGGCCCCGAACCAGCCGAGCACGGTGTTCGCGAGCCCGAACCGCACCCCGTTGAAGATCGACATCTTCCAGATCAGGGCGGCCACGACATAGCTGCACGCCGCCGGGAGGAAGAAAACCGACCGGAAGAACGCCTGGGCCCGCCGCAGCCGGTTCACCATCAGGGCGAGCGACAGGGAGAGCACGAACGTCGTCGGCACGATGAAGGCCGTGAACACGGCGAACGTCCACAGGCTGTCGGTGAACGCGTCGTTCCTCAGCATCGCCGTGTAGTTGTCGAGGCCGACGAACTCCGTGGGCGAGACCGTGTTGTGGGCGTCGAAGAAGCTGAGGTAGACGCTCCAGCCGAGCGGGACGTACGTGAAGACGAGCAGGCCGAGCGCGAAGGGGCCGACGAACACCCAGAACCACAGGTTGCGGTTCTGCGGCCCGGCGAGCCGCCGCGCCAGGCCCGGCCCTTCGCCGCTCACGCGGACTTCTTCCGCACGCGGGACAGTTCCGCCGACACCTTGCGCACCACGGACCGCAGTTCGCTCTCCGGGTTCGCGCCGGACTTGATGACGCGGCTGAGCGCGTCCTGGTAGGCGACGCGGCTCGCGGGCGTCCACAGGAGCGGCTCGGCGTGGCCGTTCTCGGTGGAGAAGCGCACGGCGTCGGCGGCCGGACCCTCGGTGAGGGCGTCGGCCTTCTTCGCCAGGGAGAGCCGGGCGGGGATGTGGAAGCCGTAGCCGAGCGCGAAGTCCCGCTGGTACTCGGTCTTGTCGATCCACAGCCACTTCACGTACTCCTTGGCCGCGTCCTTGTGCCGCGTACGGGCGCTGACGGCCGCCCCGTACGCGCCCACCGGCACGGCGGGCCTGCCGTCGGGCCCGTCCGCCGGGAACGCGAGCACCCCGAAGTCGTCGCCGAACGCCTTCTTCACGGCGGGCAGCGCCCACAGGCCCGACCACTGCATGGCCGTGAGCCCCTGCACGAACGCCGACGGGTCGGACCAGTCGGACGGCGCCCCGAGCAGCAGCGCCTTCGCCGCGTACAGCTCACGCACCTTGGCGAGCGCGCGGGCGGCGGCCGGGTCGTCGAAGCCGACCTTGCCGTCGTCGGTCACGAGGGTGAGGCCTGCCGCGTACAGGGGAGTGCCGCCGAGGACGCCCGCGCCGCCGTCGTTACCGAGGAAGAGCCCTTTGACCTTCTTGTCGGTCAGCTCCTTCGCCGCGTCGACGAGCGCGTCGAGGGTGCGCGGCGGCTCGACGCCCGCGTCGGCCAGGAGGCTCTTGCGGTAGTACAGCAGCTGCATGTCGACGACCTGCGGGACCGCCCAGATCCGGCCGTCGTACGTCTTGGGCGCGAGCGCCACCGGGTTGAAGTCGTCCTTCACCCCGTCGAACAGGTCCGTGAGGTCCACGACCTGGCCGCCCCTGATCTGGTCCAGGCTCGGCCCGTTGACCTCGAAGACGTCGGGCCCCGACTTGGTGAGCAGCGCGGCGGCGGTCTGCTCGTCGTAGTTGCCCGGACGCCACTGCACCGCGACGTCCGCCTCGCGGTACGCGGCCGCGTACCGCTTGACCGCCTGCTCGGTGCCGGTCTCCCCGTACTGGTGGTACCAGTGCGAAAGCTTCGGCCCCTTGCCGCCCGAACCGCCGCCGCCGCGGCCGGTGTTGGACCCGCACGCGCTGAGCAGGCCGAGCGCCGCGCCCGCGCCGAGCAGTGTCCTGCGACTGATGGTCATGACGTGTCCCCCTGCGTGGATCGACGGGTACGTGTCGGGCCCAACGATCAACCATGCAGGGGGATTACGACAGGCGTATTGCGGCCGTGTGTTTGCCTGGGGCGCAGGTGCGGGAAAGCCCGTCCGGCACCCGGTCAGCGCCTCGCGGCCAGGCGGAAGCGGAGGCGGCAGATGACCGCGTCCGTGTCGCGGCGGACCGCGTGGGCGAGGACGGCGCCGCGCTGGTTCTGGAGCAGCCGCTGCCACAGGTGCGCGGGCTCGACCTCGGGGATGAGGACGGTGACGCGGGTGCCGGGGTGGTACCGGTACACCTTGCGGACGTAACCGGCGACGGGCCGGCCGACCGTGCGCGCCGCGGAGGGGAGTTCCACCAGGTCGACGCCGGGGTTCCACAGCTCCCAGTCGCGCCGCAGCGCCGCCGTGGCCGCGCGGTCCTCGGGGTCGTCGTGCGTGACGGTGACGGCGCGGACCTCGTCGCCCAGGGACACCGCCGCGTTGAGGGCCTCGCAGGTGAGCCGGGAGAGGCCGGACACCGGCACGATCACCAGGGAGTGGTCGCGGTGCGGCGGCTCGGGGACGCGGCCGAGGCCGAGGTCCTCGCCGATGCGCCCGTACGCCCGGTGCACGACCTCGAAGCCGCACACGATCGCGGGCAGCGCGAGCACGATCAGCCAGGCGCCCTCGGTGAACTTGGTGGCCGTGACGACGACCGCGGAGACGCCGGTGAGGACCGCGCCGAAGCCGTTCAGGAGGGCCTTCGCGGGCTTGCCCGCCGCCCGCCAATGGATGACCATGCCGGTCTGGCAGAGCGTGAAGCCGACGAAGACGCCGATGGCGAAGAGCGGGACCAGGGTGTTGGTGTCGCCGCCGGAGAACACCAGGAGGGCCGCGCCCGCCACGGCGAGCGCGAGCACGCCGTGGCGGTGGACCTGCCGGTCGGCCTTCAGGGCGAACACGTGCGGCAGGTAGTTGTCCCGGGCCAGCAGGCTCATCAGGACGGGCAGGCCGCCGAAGGAGGTGTTCGCGGACAGGGCGAGCAGGATCATCGTGGCGAACTGCACCACGTAGAAAGCCCAGTTGTGGCCGAGCGAGGCGTCCGTGAGCTGCGCGAGCACGGTGACGCCCTCCACGGGCTGGAGCCCGAAGCGGGAGATCAGGACGGACAGGCCGATCAGCATGACGCCGAGCAGCGCACCGAGCGCGACCTCCGCGTGCTGGGCCCGCTTGACGCGCGGGGAGCGGAAGGACGGCACCGCGTTGGCTATCGCCTCCACGCCGGTGAGCGCGGAGCAGCCGGACGCGAAGGCCTTGAGCAGCAGCAGCGCGCCGACCGTGGTGGCGTTGTCGGCCAGGGCGGAGGCGTGGCCCGCGGCGGCCTCGGTGGAGACAGGCCCTTCGCGGAACAGACCGGCGGTGACCATGGTGAGGATCGCGCCCACGAACACGGCGGTCGGCACGATGAACACCCGCGCCGACTCGACGATGCCGCGCAGGTTCACCGCGGTGATCAGCACGAGCACGCCCAGGCAAAGCCACAGCCGGTCGCCGTACAGGCCGGGGAAGGCAGAGGTCAGGGCGGCAACGCCCGCGGTCACGGCGACGGCCACGTTCAGGACGTAGTCGAGGACGAGGGAGGCGGCGGCCACCAGGCCGGAGCGGCGGCCCAGGTGCGTCTTCGCGGCCGCGTAGGAGCCGCCGCCGTCGGGGAAGGCGGCGATGACCTGGCGGTAGGAGGCGACGAGGACGGCGAGCAGACCGGCGATCGCGAGCGTCACGGGCAGCGTGAAGCCGAGGCCGTGGCCGCCGGCGGCGGCGAGGACGAGCACGATGGCCTCGGGCCCGTAGGCGACGGAGGCCATGGCGTCCAGGGAGAGGGCGGCGAGGCCCTGGAGCGCGGTGAGGCGATGACGGTCACCCGGGTCCGGGACGCCGGAGCCGGTATCGGGGGGCTCCTCGATGGCCGGGGCGCCGGGGCGCTCGGAGACGGTCGTCATGGTGTGTGCCTTTCGAACGGAAGCGGCCGCGCACGCGGCTGACCTCAGCGTCGGCGGGCGGAGGGGGACCCGCGCCCCTTCTTGGCGGCTCCTTGGCGCGCCTGAGCTGCTTCTTGACGTCTTGTTGAGGGCGACTGTCAGCTCCGCGTCAAGGTGTGGCATGGATGTGTATGCGGTACGTCAACAGCGCGTCCGGGCCCCAGGGGCCGCTCTACCGTGCGGGCCATGGGACTCGACTGGAGGGCGCGGGCCGCGGCGCACCGCGGGACGACGCGTGAGCACCGGATGCCGACGCGGGACGAGGTGGTGAGCGACCGGCGCTGGGGCGCCGACCTGCGGGCCGCCGTCTTCTGTTCGCTCGCCCTGCTCGCCCTGATCGTCCTCGTGGACCTGGCGGCGGGCACGCTGAGCGCGCTCCGGGTGGCGCTGTGGGTGGCGCTCGCGGTGCTCCTGTACGTGATCCTGCACCCGGTGCGGGTCACGGCGGGCCCCGGCTGGCTCGCGGTGCGCGGCCCGCTGCGGCAGCGGCACGTGTGCACGAACCTGCTGACCAGCGTCCACGTGAGCGAGACCGTCGCCGCCCGGCTCGTCCTGTGCGATTCGCTCGGCCACCGCGTCGAGTTCGACCCCAGGGTCCTGGCCGAGAACCCGCTGCTGCTGCACCGCCTGGACGCGGGCGCCCGCGTCGCCCGGGCGTCGGGGCTGCTGCGCTGCGGGGTCGCTGAACTCGCCCGGCTCACGGCACGCGTGGACGGCAAGCGCGCGAAGGCGGTCTTCGAGGCGTCGGGCCTGAGCTGAGGCGGCGGCGCGGTCAGGCCTTGAGGGCCTCGTACCGTACGCCGGTCAGTTCCTCCGACGCCTTCCACAGGCGTACGGCGGCCCGGTCGTCGAGGGTCCACTTCGCGCGCAGGGACGGGGCGGGGGCGCCGCGCCAGTTGAGGAAGCGGGGTCCGATGAAGGAGTCCGGGCGCACCCCGGGCGCCGTGGCCGCGTACAGGACGGGGAGCGCCCCGGCCTCCGCGGGCTGGGCGATCAGGCGGTTGCCGAGGGCGGCCGCCGCCTCCGCCGCCTTGCGGCCCTCCATCTTGGCCCCGGCCGCCTGGAGGTTCGTCGAGGCGTAGCCGGGGTGCGCGGCGGCGGCGACGAGGTCCGACCCGGCGGCCGCGACGCGGCGCGCCAGCTCGTGCGTGAACAGCAGGTTCGCGGACTTGGAGCGTCCGTAGACGAGCCAGCGGCGGTAGCGGTGCTCGCTGTTGAGGTCGCGCATGTCCACGGTGGACAGCAGGTGGAGCATGCTGGACACGGTGACGACGCGGGCGCCCGGGGTGCGCAGGAGGTGCGGCAGGAGCAGCCCGGTGAGCGCGAAGTGCCCGAGGTGGTTGACGCCGAACTGGGTCTCGAAGCCGTCGGCGGTGCGGCGGCGGGGCAGGGCCATCACGCCCGCATTGTTGACGAGCAGGTCGAGCCGCTCGCCGTGCTCGCGGCCGTGGCGCTCCGCGAACTCCCGTACGGAGCCGAGGTCTCCGAGGTCGAGCCGCCACACCGCCGCGTCGGCGCCGGGCACCTCGGCGGTGAGCCGGGTCAGGGCCGTGGCGCCGCGCGACTCGCTGCGGCAGGCGAGCACCACGCGTGCGCCCCGGCGGGCCAACTCCCGTGCCGTGCAGTACCCGATCCCGCTGTTGGCCCCCGTGACCACGGCGTGGCGTCCGCTCAGGTCGGGCATGTCGGCGCTGGTCCATCCCATGCGGCCGAGCGTACGCCGGAACGGAAGGGCGGACGAGCGGCGGTTTCAAGTCGTCCGAGGCGAGGTGGAGCACGGCGGCGGCCGAGGAGTGACTTCGTGCGCACGTGCGTGGCGGTTTCAAGCCCGTCCGGCGTTTGAGGACGAGGCCGGAGGCCGATTGCCCGCGCAAGACGCCCCCGTCAGGAAGAAGCCCCCGTCAGGAAGAAGCCCCGCCGTCGACGACGAGGTCGGTGCCGACCACCGAGGCGGCGTCGTCCGAGGCCAGGTACAGCACCGCGGCGGCGATCTCGGCGGAGTCCACGACGCGGCCGAGGGGCGATTCGTTCAGCATGCGCGCAGCGCGGTCCTCCTCGCTCTCGCCGGGCCGCAGCGACATGGAGGTGGCGGACGCGCCGGGGGAGACGGCGTTGATGCGCACGCCGTCCTGGATGTGGTCGAGGGCGGCCGCGCGCGTCAGCGCGGACACCGCGGCCTTGGAGGCCACGTACCCGGCGATGCCCGGACGGCGCTTGTGGGCGCCCAGGTTGGAGGCGATGTTCACGATGGCGCCGCCGCCCGGCTGCTCGCGCATCTGGCGCACCTGGGCCTGGAGGGCGAACAGCACGCCGCTGACGTTGACGTCGAGCAGGGTGCGCCAGTCGTCCTCGGAGAGGTCGGCGACGGGCGCGCCGCCCTTGAAGACGCCCGCGTTGTTCACGGCCACGTCGAGCGAGCCGAAGCGGTCGACGGCGGCCCGCACGAGCGCCTGGACCTCGGCGGGGCTGGTGACGTCGGCGACGTGCGCGAGCCCCGTGCCGCCCGCCTCCTCGATCAGCGCGACCGTCTCCTTGAGCGGGGCTTCCGAGCGCCCGGCGACGACGACGGCCGCGCCCTCGGCGGCCAGGGCGAGCGCGACGGCGCGGCCGAGTCCCGAGCCGCCGCCGGTGACGAGGGCGGTGCGGCCGGTGAAGCGGTTGCGGGCGGCGACGGGCATGGCGGACTCCTACGGAAGGCGGACGCGGCGGGCCCGGCCCCATTCTGGACCGAGCGATCCAATACTAGGCTCCGAGCCGCGCCGCGTACACCCCCACCCGCACCTCGTCGTCGTCCAGGCACTGCCCCGTCGCCAGGTCGAAGCGCTGCTTCAGCAGGGGCGAGGCCACGAACACACGGCCGTCCGCCGAGCCGAGCAGGCCGCGCGAGAGCACGGTCGCGCCGGAGAACGGGTCGCGGTTGTCGATCGCGTACAGGCGCCGCGAACGGTCGAGGAACACGGCCGCCTGCCGCCGCCCGTCGGGCAGCAGCACGGCCACCCCGCGCCCCGGCGTGAGCCGGGAGGCGGCGCACACGGTCAGCCAGCCCCCGTCGAGCCGCAGCTGCACACTCGTACCGGTCGTACCAGTCATACCCGTCGTGTCGGTCACCGTCGTCACGCGGAGGTTCCTTCCAGGTCGGCGGCCCGGCGGGAGCCGATGGCCAGCAGGGGCAGGTCCGGCTTGATCTGCTCGCGCTCGGGCACGAAGGCCACCATCGGGTCGGGGGCCCCGGGGGCGTTCACGAACGACACGAAGCGCGCGAGGCGTTCGGGGTCGTCGAGGGTCGCCGCCCACTCGTCGCGGTAGTGCGTCACGTGCTCGGCCATCAGCGCCTCCAGTTCCGCGCCGAGGCCCAGCGAGTCGTGCACGACGACGTCCCGCACGTGCTCGACGCCGCCGTCGATCCGCTCCAGCCACGTCGAGGTGCGCTCCAGGCGGTCCGCCGTACGGATGTAGAACATCAGGAACCGGTCGATCAGACGCACGAGCCCCGCGTCGTCCAGGTCCTGTGCGAGGAGGTCGCCGTGGCGCGGGGTCGCGCCGCCGTTCCCGCCGACGTACAGGTTCCAGCCGCCCGACGTGGCGATGACGCCGAAGTCCTTCGAGCGGGCCTCCGCGCACTCCCGCGCGCAGCCCGAGACGGCCGACTTCAGCTTGTGCGGCGCGCGCAGACCCCGGTAGCGCAGCTCCAGGTCGATGGCCATGCGCACCGAGTCCTGCACGCCGTAGCGGCACCAGGTCCAGCCGACGCAGGACTTCACCGTGCGCAGCGCCTTGCCGTACGCGTGCCCGGACTCGAAGCCCGCGTCCACGAGCCGGGCCCAGATCAGCGGGAGCTGCTCGACCCGCGCCCCGAACATGTCGATGCGCTGCCCGCCCGTGATCTTCGTGTAGAGCCCGAAGTCCCGCGCCACCTCGCCGATCACGATGAGTTTCTCCGGGGTGATCTCGCCGCCGGGCACGCGCGGCACCACCGAGTAGGAGCCGTTCTTCTGGAGGTTGGCGAGGAAGTGGTCGTTGGTGTCCTGGAGTGCCGCCTGCTCGCCGTCGAGCACGTAGCCGTCCACGCCGATCGCGGGCGCGAGAGAGGCGATGATCGAGCCGACGGCGGGCTTGCACGTCTCGCAGCCCTCGCCGCCGCGCGCGCCCTTTCGCCCGTGGGTGTCGAGCAGCTCCGCGTACGACGTGACGCGACGGACCCGGACGATCTCGTACAGCTCGGCGCGGGTGTGCGGGAAGCAGTCGCACAGCCCCTGGTCGCCGGCGTCCGGGAGCAGCTGCCCGATGAGCTTCACGCAACTGCCGCAGCCCGTACCGGCCTTGGTGCACTTCTTCACCTCGGGCAGCGTCGCGCAGGCCTGGACCGCGGCCTTCGTGACGTTGTGGCAGGTGCAGATCACCGCGTCGCCGGGCAGCGCCTCGGGGCCGAGCGCCTTCGCCGCGCCCGCGCCCGCGGGAAGGACCAGCTGCTCTGCGGGGACCGGCGGCACCTGCCCGGTGAGCGCGCGCAGCGTGCCGTACGCCTCGGCGTCGCCCACGAGGACGCCGCCGAGCAGCTCGCCGTCCGCGCCGACGACCAGCTTCTTGTACGTGCCCGAGCGCGAGTCGGAGTAGACGACGTCGAGGCAGCCGTCGGCCGCGCCGTGCGCGTCGCCGAACGACGCGACGTCCACGCCGAGCAGCTTCAGCTTCGTGGACAGGTCGGCGCCGGTGAAGGCCTGCCCCGTGCCGGAGGCGATGGCGTCGGCGGCCGTGCGCGCCATCTCGTAGCCGGGCGCGACCAGGCCGTACACGCGCCCGTCGGCGGCCTGCGCGCACTCGCCGATCGCGTACACCGCCGGGTCGCCGGTGCGGCACAGGCCGTCGACGGTGATCCCGCCGCGCTCGCCCACCGGCAGGCCGCAGTCGCGGGCCAGCTGGTCGCGGGGCCGGACACCGGCGGAGAACACCACCATGTCGGTGGCGACCTCCGAGCCGTCGGACAGGCGCATCGCCGCCACCGCGCCCTCGTCCGAGGCGACGATCTCCTGGGTGCCGACGCCCGTGTGCACGCTCAGGCCACGCCCGGTCAGGGTGCGCAGGAGGGCCGCGCCGCCGCCCTCGTCCACCTGCGCGGGCATCAGGCGGGGCGCGAACTCCACGATGTGCGTGGCGAGTCCGAGGCCCTGGAGCGCGCCCGCCGCCTCCAGGCCGAGCAGGCCGCCGCCGACCACCGCGCCCGTCGTGGCGTGCTTCGTCGCGTACTCCTCGATGGCGAGGACATCCTCGACGGTGCGGTAGACGAAACAGCCGGTGGCGTCCCTGCCGGGCACCGGCGGCACGAAGGGGTACGAGCCGGTGGCCAGCACGAGCGTGTCGTACGCCACCGTGAACCCGGAGCGCGCGGTGACCGTGCGCGCCTGCCGGTCGACGTGCTCGGCCGGGTCGCCCACACGCAGCTCGATGCCGTTCCGGGCGATGAACCCGGCGTCGGTGAGGGAGAGTTCGTCCGGGGTGCGGCCGTCGAAGTACGAGGTGAGCCGGACGCGGTCGTAGGCGGGGCGCGGCTCCTCGCACAGGACGACCACGCGGTGCGTGGCGGTGACCCCGCGCTCGGCCAGCTCCTCCAGGAAGCGCTGGCCGACCATGCCATGGCCGACGAGGACAAGGGTGGGCATGTCAGTGACCTCCGTCGTGGGTGAGCAGATGCAGCGGCGGCGCGCCGTCGTCGGGCAGGGGCTCGTCCGCCTCCCAGGCGCGGGCCAGGGTGCCCACCGCCGCGAGGTCGCCGAGCAGGACGCCGCCGACGAGCCGGTCGCCGCGCACGACGACCTTGCGGTACGTGCCGCGCGTGGCGTCCGCGAGCCGCAGCACGTCGTCGTCGGGGCGGGCCTCGGGCTCCCCGAACGCGGCGAGGTCCAGGGGGCGTTCGGCGTCCGGGAGCGTCAGCCGGGTCAGCGAACGGGTGCCCGCGTACGGCCGGGCCGACTCCGGCGCGGTCAGTGCCGCGGCGAGCGCGTCGGCCTGGTCGAGCGCGGGCGCGGCCAGGCAGGCGGCGCGGCCCGCGTGCTCGGCGCAGTCGCCGACGGCGTGGACGCGCGGGTCGCCGGTGCGCAGGGCGTCGTCGACGACGACGCCCCGGCGGACGTCGAGGCCCGCGGCGCGGGCAAGCCCGACGCGGGGCCGGACACCGCAGGCGAGGACGGTCAGGTCGGTGTCCAGGACGTACCCGTCCGCCAGCTCGACGGCTGTCACCGTGCCCTCGTCGCGGCGCACGCCCCGCACCCGGCACTCGGTGTGCACCTCCACGCCGAGCCGCGTCAGATGCTCGCGCACCAGGCCGGAGGCGGCCGGGTCGAGCTGGCGCTCCATCAGCCGGTCGCCCTGCTGGGCGAGCACGACCCGGGCGCCCCGGTCGGCGAGCGCACGGGCCGCGCAGACGCCGAGCAGGCCGCCGCCGATGACCACGGCACGGCAGCCGGGCGTCACGGCGGCCGAGAGCGCCAGGCAGTCGTCCAGGGTCCGGAACGCGTGCACGCCGCCGGGCAGCTCCGTGGCGCCCGGCGGGAACAGGCCGCGCAGCGGGGGCAGCACCGGGTTCGCGCCGGTGGCGAGCACCAGGGTCTCGTACGGCACGCGGGAGCCGTCCGCGCACAGGACCAGGCGGTCCGCGCGGTCGATCCGCACCGCCCGGGTGCGCAGGTGCGCGGCCGGGGCGGGCAGGGTGATCACCTCGGGGGCGAGCCGTCCCGCGAGCACGTCCGTGAGCAGGACGCGGTTGTACGGGGCGTGCGGTTCCTCCCCGATCAGCAGCGCGTCCGCGCCGAGCCGCGCGGCGAGCCGGGCTCCCGCGAGCCCGGCCCCCACCACGACGACCCGGGGCGCCGGGCCCTTCCCGCAGTGACTGGTCATGCCCCGCAGCCTGCGGGCCGGGTGTTACCCGACGGCCACCACGGTGTTTCCCCCGGGGAACGGTGACCTCCGGCCCCGGCGCGGGGCGCTGTGAGGTGGGGGGCAGCTCCGGGCTGTGCCCACCCGTCCCGCCCTGCGGGACGATTGCCCACAGCGGCAGCGGACGGCGGGAGAGCGCTCCGCGGCGGGGAAGGGCCGCGCGGGCAGGGCCCGCTATGGGCGGGAGCCCGTCAAGTGGGCGAAGACCACTACGTTGCCCTGGTAGCCCGTGCGCTTCGAGTACGCCCCGCCGCAGGTGATCACCCGCAGCTCGGCCCGCGCGGCGGCCCCGTACACCTTCTCGTCGGGGAAGGACTTCGCGTCGTAGACCTCCACCGCGTCCACCGCGAAGAGCGCGACCGTGCCGTCGCGCCGCTCCACCTCGATGACCTGCCCCTTCTTGAGGGCTCCGAGGCGGTAGAAGACGGCGGGCCCGTCCGCGGTGTCGACGTGGCCCGCGACGATCGCCGTCCCGCGCTCGCCGGGCGTGGTGCCCGCCTCGTACCACCCGGCGAGGTTGTCGTGCCGCGGCGGCGGCACGTCCAGGCTGCCCTGGCGGGTCAGGCCGAGCCCCATGAGCGGCGCGTCCACGCCGATGGCGGGGACCCGGACGCGGTCGGGCGGCGACGGCGGCAGGGGCGCGGCGGCGGGCGCGGACCGCGCCCCGGGCGACGCGGCCTGCGCGGCCGACGGCTGCGGCGGCGGACGCTCCGCCGTGCCGCTGGTCAGGAGCCAGGCGCCGCAGCACAGGGCGAGCGCGCTGACGGTCGCTATGAGCGCGGACCCGGCCTTGCCGCGGGCCGCGCGCGGGCGGTCAGCCATGGCGTCCCCTCGTCGGTTCGGGGCCCCTCCCCGCCGCCGCGGCCGCGAGGGACACGGCGGCCCGGCGGGGGGAGGGGTCGGTGGTACCTGCGGACAGCGGAGGGTGTCCGTCAGATCCTGTCGCCTCTCGCCCGGCGATGCAGGAGCCAGGTACCGCCCGCGGCGGCGACGGCGAGAGCAGCCACGCCCGCCGCGGTCCGCGCGGGGTCGGGACCGAGCGCGCCGCCGACCCCCGTCTTCACGTGCCCCCTGGGATGCACGGGCTCCCGCTCGCGCGCGGCCGCCGTGGAGGTGAGCGTCACCGTCAGGTCACCCGCCACCTGCCGGCCCCGGGCGGCGGAACCGGAGCAGCGGGCCACGATCTCGTACGTCCCGGGCTGCGCCGAAGGCGGCACCTTGAACCGCCCGGAGGCCTCGGCCGCGCCGGTCGCGGAGGCCAGGGCGAAGGTGCCCGCGCCCACCGCGCTCGCGTCGCCCGCGGCGGTGCCGTCCGCTCCGCAGGCCGCCGTGCGGACCGTGACCGTGGTGCCGGGCGTCACCGGCGTCGGCGTGATGTCGAGGCCGCCCGCCGCCGCCGCGGGCCCTGCGAGCAGGCCCGCCCAGGTGACGGCGAGCGCGGCGGTGGTCGTCAGCTGGCGGGCGGTGCGCATGGGGCGTGCTCCTGTCGGGCCGCGTACGGGACACACCTCCGAGGTAACGTGCACTCCGGCCCGCACGCCTGCTGATGCCTCATCAGAAATGCCGTCCCGGTCCACTCCCCGGCGCCACGAGGACAGCGTTCCAGCAGGTCACCGGCGTACGGGCGGAAAGACCCCGAAGGCGCGGCGCGGCACCTGTGAATGGGTGACCCGGCCTCAGATCACGTCCCGGGGCACCGCCTCGTACAGGCCGGCGACCGTCGCCATGAGCTGCTCGTCCACGGGGAAGTCCTGGCCGTCGACGCGCCGGACGGGGGAGACGCCCCAGGAGTTCGTGACGAAGGCGGCCCGGTAGGAGGGCAGGTCCCGCAGGAACACCGGCCCCCTGCGGGTGGGGAGCCCGGCGTCCGCGAGCCGCGGTTCGAGCAGCGCCATGGTGATGCCGCGCAGGTGCGGGGCCTCGGGCCAGACGATCTCGCGCCCGTCGAAGAAGGCCACGTTCGTCACCGCGCCCTCGCTGACCGCGCCGTCCGGGCCGGTGAGCAGCGCCTCGTCGTGGCCGAGACGCCCCGCCTCGCGGCGGTGGTACGCCTGCCCGAAGCCGCCCAGGTGCTTGAGGTGCGCGACGGGACGTACGTACGGGACGGACTTCAGGGACTGGGCCCGCTCGGCCATGGCCGCGGGCAGCTCGACGGGCGGGCGGACGGTGACCATCAGGGACGGCTCGCCGTCGGGGGCGTGCACGTAGACGCGCACCGCGGCGTCCTGGAGCGGCGGCGCCCCACCGTCCCCGGCGAGCACGTGCCGGATCGCCGCGCGGACCCGGTCGCCGTCCAGGCCCTGGTCGAACAGCTCCCGGCTCGCCGCGTCGAGCCGCTCCAGGTGGAGCGCGAGGCCGCGCACCCCACCGCCCCTGACCTGCATCGCGGTGAAGTGCCCGAAGCTGTCCAGAGCGCGTGCGCGCAGCTGCTCCGGGGTGGCGGGGGCCCCGTCGATCTCCAGGCGGTCGGGGGCGGCGGGGTTCGATGTCGTCATGGGGGACACCGTACGTACGTGATCACCGGCCCGGGCGGGCGGTGCGCGGTCAGTCCTCGATCAGCCGGCGCGGGCCGGGGCCGTGCGCGGCCAGCTCGTCCCACGGGTTCGACAGGGCGCACCGGTCGAGCGAGAGGCAGCCGCAGCCGATGCAGTCCGTGAGGTTGTCGCGCAGCCGCTCCAGGGTGCGGATGCGCTGGTCCAGGTCCTCCCGCCAGCACTCGGATATCCGGGCCCAGTCCGCGCGGGTCGGCGTGCGGTCCTCCGGGAGCAGGGCGAGCACCTCGCGGATCGTGGCCAGCGGGATGCCGAGCCGCTGCGAGGTGCGGATGAAGGCGACGCGGCGCAGCGTGTCCCGGCTGTAGCGGCGCTGGTTGCCGGTGGTGCGGCGGCTGCTGATGAGCCCTTCCCGCTCGTAGAAGCGCAAGGCGGAAGGTGCCACTCCGCTGCGCTCGGCGAGTTCGCCGACGGTGGCTTCCTTGGCGTCCGGCGCGAGGTGCGAGGTCATGACGACAGATTAGTCGCGGAAGCCGCTTGACCTGAACCAAGGTTTAACTAAGAGGCTTGCCGCATGAACACCACCACTGACGCCACCCCGTCCACCGCCACCGATGTCGCCGCCGTCCTGTCCGCCACGGCCGCGCAGCCCGTGAAGGTCGCCGTCGTCATCGGCAGCAACCGCGAGGGCCGCTTCGGCCCGGTCGTCGCCGAGTGGCTGCTGCGCCACGTGCGCGAGCACCAGGGCTTCGAGGTCGACGTCATCGACCTCGCCGACGTCGACCTGCCCACGTCCCTGTCGTACCGGCCGGACGCCGGGACCCGCGCCGAACTCGACAAGGTCTCCCCGAAGCTGGCCGCCGCCGACGCGTTCGTCGTCCTCACCCCCGAGTACAACCACTCCTACCCCGCGTCCCTGAAGAGCCTGATCGACTGGCACCGCCCCGAGTGGGAGGCCAAGCCCGTCGCGTTCGTCTCCTACGGCGGGCTCTCCGGCGGCCTGCGCTCGGTCGAGCACCTGCGCCCGGTCTTCGCCGAGCTGCACGCCGTCACCGTCCGCGAGACCGTCTCCTTCCACAACGCGGGCTCCCTCTTCGACGCCGACGGCAACCACAAGGAGCCCGCGGCCGCCGACGCCGCCGCGAAGACGATGCTGGACCAGCTCGCGTGGTGGGCGTGGGCCCTGCGCGCCGCCAAGGAGGTCCGCCCGTACGGGAGTTGATCCCGTGTGCGGCTCGCGCCGGGGCTCAGGCCTGCGGCAGCCGGACGACCGCGACCGCGCCGCCGTCCGGCGCGTTGGCCAGCTCCACGCGGGCGCCGACCACCGCCGCCTGGCCGAGCGCGATGGTCAGGCCGAGGCCCGTGCCCTGGCCGCGCTCGCGGGCGCCGGTCTTGAACCGCTGCGGGCCCTCGCGCAGCAGGTGCTCGGGGAAGCCGGGCCCGTGGTCGCGCACGGTCACCACGGCCCCGTCGACGCAGAGGTCGACGGGGTCGCCGCCGTGCCTGCGGGCGTTGCCGACGAGGTTCGCCAGGATCCGCTCCAGGCGACGGGCGTCCGTACGTACGACACGCTCCGACGCGCGGCTGAACCGCACGCCCCGTCCCGTCGACTGCCCCGCGAAGAGCCCCCGTTGGACCATCCCCTCGACCAGTGTGCCGAGCGGGTGCGCGTCCAGGTCGGGCCGCTCGGCGTCCGCGTCCAGGCGCGCCACCTCCAGCAGGTCCTCGGTGAGCGTGCGCAGCGCGCGCACCCGGTCGCGCACCAGCTCCGTCGGGCGGCTCGGCGGCAGGAGTTCGGCGGCGGTGTGCAGGCCGGTCAGCGGGGTGCGCAGCTCGTGCGCCACGTCCGCGGTGAACCGCTGCTCGGCCTCCAGGCGCCGCTGGAGCGAGGCGGCCATCGTGTCGACGGCCGTCGCCAGGTCGGCGACCTCGTTCCGGCCGTGCCGGAAGCCGGGCGGCAGCGGATGGCCGATGCGGGCGTCCAGGTCGCCCTGGCTGATGCGGCGGGCGATGGCGGCGGCGGCCCGCAGGTCGCGGCTGAGCCGGCTGGCGAGCCCGGCGCCCCCGAGCGCGGCGAGCGCGACGACGACGGCACCCGACACCAGGAGCTGCTGGTCGAACTCGGCCATCTCGCGGGCCTGTTCCCTCAGCGGGAGCCGTACGGAGAGGACCCGGTCGCCGACCGGGCGCGCCGCCCACACCGCCGGATCGGCGGATCCCATGTCGAGGTACGTGCCGCGCCGCCCGGCGAGCGCGGCCGCGCGCAGCGGCTCCGGCAGGCCGGGCGCGTCGAGGGCGGCGTGCGTGCCGTCCCGGGTGCCGTCCTGGTCGACCTGGCCCGTCAGCTCGTACAGCTGCCGCACCCGCACCAGCTGCGCGGTCGCCCCGGAGCGCGCGCCCGCGCCGACCTGGTCGAGCCGCGCGTGGTGGATGAGGAGACCGATCGCAACGGCCACGACCGCGCAGCCCGCGGCGAGCAGGGCGGCGATCTTCCAGCGCAGGCCGAGCGTGTTGAGCACGGCGAGCACGCGGCGCGGGGCCCGCACGAGCCACCGGGCGCGGGTGTGGCCCTTCTCGGCGGCGAGGTTCCCGGCAGCGGCGCCGCTCTCCGTGCCCTTGGCCTGGCCGGGCGTCACGAGCGGGGTCCCGGGTGGGCGGAGGGCGTGGCCGACGGCGTGGGCGGTGGCGTGGACGACGGCCCGGGCGACGGCTCGGACGACGGCTCGGACGACGGCTCGGACGACGGGGAGCCGCCGCCGTGGCCGGGGGAGCGGTCCGGCCCCCGGTAGTTCTTGGTGTCGCTGACCGTGGACATCCGCTTGCCGTCCCAGTGGTAGCGCACGGCCTGCTCGCCGCCGTCGGCGCACGGGCTGCGGACCAGGAGGTCGGTGCCGAGCACCTCCACGGAGATCCGCTTGCCCGCGGTGAAGAGCACCGGGTAGACCTTGCCGCCGCGCTCGGCGTAGGCGACGACCGCGCTGCGCCCGCTCTCCAGGTCGATCGCGAGCAGGAGTTCGGGCCTGCCGTCCCCGGACAGGTCGACGAGCACCGGCGGCCGGATGCCGGAGCGCCCCGGCTTCTCGATCATCGGCCGGTCCGCGAGCGTCCTCAGGCGCGGGTCCGCGCGCAACAGCTCCCGCACGTCGAGCTTGGCGAGGCCGCCGGGGCCGAGCGCCCCGAGGCCGTCGAGCGGCTCGGGCGGCGGCAGCCTCGTCGCGGTCTCGGCGCCCGGCGCCGACGGCGTCGTACCGGACCAGCCGGGCCACAGCGGCTTCGGGCTCGGCTGGACCGACACCGGCGGCGCGGGCTCACCCGCGTCGAGGCCGCCACTCGCCCCGCAGGCGCAGAGCACGGCGACGGTCAGGACGGCCAGGGGCACGCCCAGGAGGAAGCGGAGACGCAGAGTCATGAGGGGACCGATGGACGACGGAGGCTGGGCGGCGGCCGGCCCGGGCAAGCACCGGGAGTGCGGCACGGGACCGGCCACCCGGCGTCGACGCTAGGAAGGGCGCATCACAGAAACCGGGAGGTTGTGTAACAGACATCACCAAAGCTGGGGAAAACCCCAGCTCGGGACCTTCGGCCAGGCCGGTAGCCTCCCCAGCGCACAGGCCCCTCCCCGCGCGCGGGGCTACCCGTACGAAAGGAACCCACGCCGTGACGGAATCGAGCACCCCCGCCTTCCTGCTGGTCCTGACCACCACCGACACCGCCGACAAGGCGGACACCCTGGCACGCGCCGCGGTCGAGGCCCGCCTCGCGGCCTGCGCCCAGATCAACGGCCCCGTCACCTCCGTCTACCGCTGGGAGGGCGCCATCGAGGAGGCCCGCGAGTGGCAGGTGCTCCTGAAGACCACCGACCGGCGGTACGAGGCGCTGGAGTCCTGGCTGCGCGCGGCCCACGACTACGACACGCCGGAGATCATCGCGACCGCCGTCGTACGGGGGAGCGCGGCGTATCTGGAATGGGTGGAGCAGGAGACGCGCGCGTGAGCGGGGCGCCGGGGGGGGCCTTCGCCGACTCACACGGCTTGGAGGTGGCGGGTGAGGGCCTCCAGCGTTTCCCATGCGGCGGCGTCGCTGCCGTCGCCCAGCGGATAGTGCAGAGCGGGGTGCGCGGCGGAGCCGAGCGGCACGGGAACGACGCCGAGCGGCGGGCGCCGGGCGTGAGTGAGGCCGATGCCGCGTACGGCGTCCGGGCCGAGGGTGAAGGACGCCGGGACGGGCGGGGCTTCGAAGCGCGGGGGGACGAGCAGGTCACGCCGTGCGGCGCGGACCGAGACGAGCAGTGACATCAGGCCGTGCTCGGCGGCCAGGGCCGTGGCCAGGGCCGGTACGGACTCCAGGGGCATGCCGTCGTGAGGGCCGCCGTAGCCGAGCGTGAGGGTGATGTCCTCCTCCACACCCGCGGTGGTCCGCAGGACGCTGACCGTCGCCAAGGCCGGGCGGTCGGCGTGGCCGACGGCGATCAGCCACGTGGGCCGCGGGGCACGGCTGCGGGCCAGGCCGGTCAACTGCCGGGTGGACCACGGGAGGCTGACGGGCTCGGCGGTGCCCCAGCCCGCCGGTGGGGCACCGGTGAGCACGCGGAACGCGGTCTCCAGGGCGCCGCCGATGACGAGGCCCTCGTCGGCGTCGTGCCGGGTGTGGAGGGACAGGACGAGTTGCCGCTCCCGCCGGTCCGGGGCGGGCCGGAAGGCGTCGGCACCCCGAGCCACGCCGTCCGCATCGCGTACCGGCGCGAACGTCCCGTCCCGCCAGTGGAGTTCGACGCCGGAGAGGCCGTCGTAGTAGCCGTCGCCGGGGCCCTGGACGACCCAGCGGTTCGGGTGGCCGTGCAGGGCGACGCGCGCGGGCAGCGTGAACCCGGCGTCGGGCGGGGTGACGATCTGCAACGCCCGGCCGGCGGCGGTGGCCTCGCGCAGCGCGTCGGACAGCCAACTGCTCATGGCGATGACCGGCCGGTCCTGAATGACGACGGCGGCCGTGTCGGTGAGGGCGTCGACGGCCGGAGGAACATCGGCGACCGCGTCGGCCTCCTCGGCGGCGACGGCCACGACATCGGTGTGCGCGACGTCCGACGGCCACACGGTGCCGCCCAGAATGGCGACGAGGCGCCCCGCGAACGAACCAGCGAGCCTCTCGGCTTCCGCCACGGCGACAGAGGCGCGGGCCTCGGTCCACCAGAACGGCACATCAGGGACAGCCACGCCCGCACCGAGCAGCCGCTCGGCCTCACCTGCCGTGTGCACGAGCACGGGCACCTCGACGGACACCAGCCCCCGCCCGTCAGGCGCGCACAACTGCACCACCGCACCGTCAGCCAGAGTCCGGACCTCCAGGTCAGGACCGCCGGCGAGCAGCCCGGCCAGCACGGCCGCGGGGTCGGGCATGGTGGGGGTGAGGGCTATGACGTCTCTGGTCATGCGTACTTCGTTTTCTGTGGTGTGCGGAATGCGGTGACGTGCGGCATTGCGGCGACACAGATGTTACGTATCAAATTCACCGACCCAGGAGCGCTCAAGAACGCCTTGGGCAAGTACTCGGAGTCAACCTCGACGGGGAAGCCGACGTCGTAGGCCACGCATGCGATGGCGAGCGGCCCGAGCGCGACCAATCCGTCCACGCCGAGTGCACGCTCCTCCTGCCCTGTCCAATGCGGAGCCCCAGCCGTTACAGGTGCGCGTCGATGGCGTCCAGTGCTGCCTCATCCAGGTGCCGCAGCGGTTCCGAAGCCGCGTACGCCTCGTGAGTTGCGAGCGGTACGCGGAGCGGCCCGAAATCCACTACGCCGTTCTCCACTGAGAATCCGCCACCTCGTTCAAACAGCAGCAACAACGGCTCGAACGGATCCGGGTGCAGCCCGGCTCGTTCCGGCATCGTCAAGTGAAGGGCCGCCCAGTGCGCAATCGCGGTACACAGTCGCCTCGTCCGGAGCCCGGGAACATGGTCGGACGTGAACTCGTCCAAATCCTCGACCAGGTCAGCGGGCGCACGCACCGACGCCTCGACGCGCAGGGCGATGTCGAAGAAGGGCCACTCATCTGTGGCACCGGTTTCCTGGGCCCACAGCGCCGCACGCCGAAGGTACTCACGGAGCAGCGCGGCGCGCGATGCCGCATGGCTGTCAGCAGCGTCCCAGTCCGTCCAGTCGATGGACTTCAGGCGATCCACCGTGGATTCGACCAGCGTCGTATCCGTCATAGCCCAAGCCCCTTCTTCGCCGCGTTGACTACTTCGTCCAGATTGGACAAGTCATCGGCCACCCTAACGCTTGGGGGCGTGAGCCCCCAGGTCGACCAGAGCTTGAGTGTTCCGTCAACCGTGATCGGGCCGCCGCGGAGGGAAATCGGCGCCACGTCGTGCGCACCCAACAGATGACGGGGCACGGTGGAAGGGCTACCGCTCCACGCGTCCGGATGAGATGAGCGGTAGGGGAGGCCCGCCTCCATAAGCGCGTGCTCCACGTACTCATGCGCGATGAGCCCCTTGAAACTTCCCTCATCAATCGGCTTGAGGCGGCCTTGCTCCGCCTTCTTCCAGAGATCCGCGATCTCATCGTAGGCAGTGAAGTAAACGTTGTGCCGCACCTGGTCGGGGCCGATCTGAACGTCGTGCCGCTTGAGGAAGAGGTTCTGCTTGGCCTTCTCGACTACTCCCGGTGGGAATCCCGTGTTCTCGGCGATCCTGGCGACGTCCTCAGTGTTGGCTCGGATGCGGTCGTACTGTTTCACGGCATCCAAATCAGGCCGGTCCGCGTAATGTACGAGTTCGCCTTCGTGCGTGCCCCAGTTCTCGTTCCCGAACTCGCCGTGGTCCTCTGGACTGCGCGGGCCAGCCGGGGGTTCATCGTGACGTCCACCTCCATGTCCGCCACCGGCACCGCCAGTTGGCCCGTCGCCGTGCCCGGACGTCGGCGTAGCGTCGTCCGCGCGGGAGAGCCCGCCGGACGCGTGCTCACCGGTTGAGGCGTCCCCGCGCCCGCTCGGTGTGACATCACCGTGACGCGTCGGCTCGCCGGGCAGGTCGTGGCTGGCATGGGGAGCCACCCCGTCACCCCCACCGACAGCCCGCTCGGGCCCTCGCGCCCCCGCCCCGGCGAGTTCGTATCTCCGGGGATGCTCAGCCGCGGCGGCACGCGCGGAGGCCGGACGTTCGTGCGGGACGGGGCCGGTCTGGCCGGCGCCGTTCCTGGTGACGGTGAACTGGCCGTCCTCGACGCGGACTTTGGAGATGCCCTTGAACTCAAGGACGGTGTGGACGCCCGGCCCGCCGACTGTGGCGCCGAGGCGGACACGGGTGGCCAGGTCGGAGACCTTCGGCAGTTTGCCGACGGCCTTGCCGCCCAGTGTGATCCCCGCCGAGAGCGGGTCGGCGTACGTGCCGACCTTCGCTCCGACGCCCGCGGCCTTGGCCACGGCACCACCGCCCTTGGAGACGACCGCGAGCGGCCCCGCCCCCAAGGTGAGGGCGTTGAAGGTCGTCGCGCCCGCCGCGCGGAAGGGATTCTCCTTCCACTGGTCCCAGGCGACCACGCCCTTGGCGAACTCGCGGGCGGCCGTCTTCTGCCGCCGTTCCCCCGCGCTGTCCTGGTCCGCCGCGATGGTCTTGTCCAGCACCCAGTCGTACGGCTTCAGGGTGTACTGGCCGATGCCCCCGGCGACGTCGCCCAGCCCGCTCCAGGCGTCCTTGGCCGAGCCTCCGATACCGACCAGGTGTCCCAGGCCCTTCAGCGCCGTGAGGCCGCCGTCGATGACGAAACCGTCCCAGACGTAGCGCTTGGCGATCCGGTGGACCTCCCAGAACTGGAGGGATTCCTGTGCCGGGGTGCCCCAGGGCAGCTCCTTGGCCTTCTTCAGCAGGCCCGCGTCATAGCCGTACGGCACGACCTTCTTGGTCGCCTTACGGCCGCTGCCGTCGTCCTCGACGAACCGGGGGCCGCCCACGAGCCCGGAGATCTTGGTCGCGGCTCGGCGCTCCGCGGCCTTGAACGCGCTCTCCGCCTCGGACACCGCGTCACGCAGCTCGTTGCTCCGGCGGGTCTTCTCGCCGTCCTCCTCCCAGTCGTCGTCGCCCTCGACGTCGGCGGCGAAGGCGACGGCCCGCTCCTTCAGTTTCGCCAGGCGCAGCGCGAGCGGCCGTGCCTCGGCCGCGTACGTCTCCAGCGCGTCGGCCACCGTCTCCAGTTTGGCCGCGAACGCGTCGGCCTTGTCCATCACCGGGCGCGTGCTGGCGAACAGGTCGTCGGCCTCCGGCGCCACGTAGTAGGCGCCCAGCGCCTGGAAGCGCGCGTGCACGTCCGACCCGCCGTTACGGATGCCGGTGGCGTCGCTCCGCAGCGCCGAGACGTCCTTCTCCAACTGCTCGAAGCTGCCGGAGTACTGAGGTATGCCGTCGGGGTCGATCACTGCTTCTCGGGCCCGGTCTTCTTGCGGGCGGCGTCAAGCAGGGCTTTGACGTCGATGGCCTGCTCCGCCTTGCGCTGGGCGTTCGAGGCCTGCTCCAGGTCTCCGGCGATGTACGCGTTCGTCGCCTCGATCGCCCCGTTCACCGACTTCGCCGCCCGTGCCCCGAGATGGAGCACGTCGCCCGTGGTCCTCTCGACGAACAGCGCCAGCGCGGTGCCGACCGGCCCGGGCGGGCCGGGCGCACAGACCTCGGGACCGATCGTCCCGGCCCAGGTCGCGGCGCTCTTCACGTCCTTCCCGTACGCCTTGACGTCCTTGGCCATGTCGTCCATCGCCAGCTTCACCAGCGACACCACCGAACTCACCCCGGACGGCGAGATGTCCCACCCCGTCACGCCGAACCCCCTGCTGATCCCTGTGCGCAGCGCATGCGTAGCGCACCGAACATACTCTCGCTAACGCGGTTGCAGACGCAACGCGGTTGGGGCAGCGGTGGCGCGATTCCGTCAGTGGGAGAGGTGTCCGCCCTCTTCGCCCTCGTGCCAGACCTCGGAGAACGGAAGCTGCGTGAACACCACGTCCATGGCGCCCGGTTCTGCGAACGAGAGGATGCCGAAGGGGCCACCCCTCCCGGGCCCTGAACTGGCTGACAGCGCCGCCCTGTTGGTGTCGTGAAGGGGGGCGGCGCCGGACGTCGTCAGGCGCGCTCAAGGCGGACCGCGCACACCTTGAACTCCGGCATCCGCGACACCGGGTCGAGCGCGGGGTGGGTCAGCACGTTGGCCCGCCCCTCGCCGGGCCAGTGGAACGGCATGAACACCGTGTCCGGCCTGATGCCCGGCGTGACCCGCGCCGGGACGGTGGCCCGGCCGCGGCGCGACACCACGGCGACCGGGTCCCCGTCGGCCACCCCGATCCGCGCGGCGAGCCGCGGGTGCAGCTCCACGAAAGGCCCCGGCGCCGCGGCGTTCAGCTCGGCCACGCGCCGCGTCTGCGCCCCCGACTGGTACTGGGCGAGCACCCGGCCCGTGGTGAGGATCACGGGGTACTCCGCGTCCGGCTCCTCGGCGGCGTCGCGGTGCGCCACCGCCACGAACCGGGCCCGCCCGTCCTCGGTGGCGAACCGCTCCAGGAACAGCCGGGGCGTCCCGGCCTCCGCAGCCCCGCCCGCGCCCGAAGCCTTGCCTGCGCCCGGCCCGTCCGGCCCACCTGGCCCGTCAGGGTCCTTCGGGCAGGGCCAGAACACCCCCTCGCCGTCGCCTTCCGCGAGGCGCGCGTACGTGATCCCCGCGTAGTCCGCGATCCCGCCCGCGCTGGCCCGGCGCAGTTCCTCGAAGACCTCCTCCGGCTCGGCCGGGAACCCCTTGCCGTGGCCGAGCCGGTCCGCGAGGCCGTGGAGCACGCCGAGGTCGCTCCGCACCCCGGCCGGGGGGTCCACCGCCTTGCGGCGCAGCAGCACCCGGCCCTCCAGGTTCGTCACCGTGCCCGTCTCCTCGGCCCACTGCGTCACCGGCAGGACCACGTCGGCGAGCGCGGCGGTCTCCGAGAGCACCACGTCCGCGACCGCCAGGAAGTCCAGGGACCTGATCCGCTCCTCCACGTGCGCCGCCCGGGGCGCCGACACCACCGGGTTGGAGCCCATGAGCAGCAGCGCCCGCACGTCCTGACCGAGTGCGTCGAGCAGCTCGTACGCCGAACGCCCGGGCCCCGGAAGGGAGTCCGGGTCCACGCCCCACACCGCCGCCACGTGCGCCCGCGCCGCCGGGTCGGTCAACTTGCGGTAGCCCGGCAGCTGGTCGGCCTTCTGGCCGTGCTCACGGCCGCCCTGTCCGTTGCCCTGCCCGGTGAGGCAGCCGTATCCGGACAGGGGCCGCCCCGGCCTGCCCGTCGCCAGGCACAGGTTGATCCAGGCGCCCACCGTGTCCGTGCCCTTCGACTGCTGCTCGGGGCCGCGCGCGGTCAGCACCATGGCGTGCTCGGCCGCACAGAACCGCCGTACGGTCTCCCGCAGTTGAGGCACCGGAACGCCCGTGATCCGCTCCACGTACTCCGGCCAGTGCGCCATCGCCGCCGCCCGCGCCTCGGCCCAGCCGCTGGTGCGCGCGGCGACGTACTCCTCGTCCACGTGCCCCTCGGCCACCACCAGGTGCAGCAGGCCGAGCGCGAGCGCCAGGTCCGTGCCGGGGCGCGGCGCCAGGTGCAGGTCGGCCTGCTCGGCGGTGCGGGTGCGGCGCGGGTCGACGACGACCAGCGTGCCGCCGTTGTCCCGCATCTCTGTCAGATAGCGAAGCGCGGGCGGCATCGTCTCCGCCAGGTTCGAGCCGACGAGGATCACGCAGCCGGTGCGGGCGACGTCCGCCAGCGGGAACGGCAGCCCCCGGTCCACCCCGAAGGCCCGCTGCCCCGCCGCCGCGGCGGACGACATGCAGAACCGCCCGTTGTAGTCGATCTGCGACGTCCCCAGCACCACCCGCGCGAACTTGCCGAGCGCGTACGCCTTCTCGTTCGTGAGCCCGCCGCCGCCGAACACCCCGCACGCGTCCGCGCCGTGCGCCGCGCGGGTGCGGGCGAGCCCCTCGGCCACGCGGTCCAGGGCCTCCTCCCAGGTGGCCGGTACGAGCCTGCCCGTGGCGTGAGATCGGACGAGGGGCTCGGTCAGGCGCACCCGGGAGGAGAGCACCTCGGGCGCCGTACGGCCCTTGCCGCACAGCGCGCCCCCGTTGACGGGGAAGGCGGGCCGCTCCACAACCTTCACGCCTTCGCCCTCGCGCGCAAGCCCCATGCCGCACTGGAGCGCGCAGTACGGGCAGTGGGTGGGCGTGACGGCGGGCGTGACGGCGCCTCGCGCGGCGGCCTCGGCGGGGTGGAAGGGCTGCATGCGCCCACCCTCCGACGCCTGTGTTTCCCCCTCGCCCCCGCCGGGTTACGCCCGCGGTACGCGGACCTCCGCGCCCGCCCCGGCCCCTTGTGAGGCCCCTGCCGCCGCTGCCGACGGACCGCCCAGGCCGACGCGGACCCCGCCGCCGTCCCGCCCCGGCCCCGTGAGGCGGACGAAACCAGCCGTGACCGCGCCGCAACGGCCAGGCAACGTGCCCACGCCACGCTCAACTCCATGACACCGCCCCCGCACCCCAGGCCCGGCGACCTGCACCCCGCCCCCACCCTGGTCGTCGTGGCGCACGGCAGCCGCGACCCCCGCGCCCGGGCCACGGTCACCGCGCTCCTCGACGCCGTCCGCGCCCTGCGCCCCGGCCTCGACGTCCGCCTCGGCCACATCGAGCTGAACGAACCCCTGCTCGACCACACCCTCCACGCCCTGAGCCACCGCGCCCGGCCCGCCGTGCTCGTGCCGCTGCTCCTCAGCCACGGCCACCACGCCAAGCGCGACATCCCCGCCACGGCCGCCGCGCACCCGGGTGCGGGCACGCGCGTCGCCGCCCCGCTCGGCCCGCACCCGCTGCTCACCGAGGTCCTGCACGCCCGCCTCACCGAAGCGGGCTGGCCCGCCGCCCCCGAAGGCCACGGCGTGGTCCTCGCCGCCGCGGGCTCCCGCGACCCCGCGTACGCCGCCGACACCCGCCGCGCCGCCGCCCTGCTCGCCCGCCGCCTCGGCGTCCCCGTCACACCCGGCTACGCCGCGCCCACCGCCGCGACACCCACCGGCGTGCCCGCCGCCGTGCGCGCCCTGACCGCCGCCGGGGTCCGCCGCGTCGCCGTCGCCTCCTACTTCACCGCGCCCGGCCGCTTCGCCACCGAGGCCGCCGCCGCCACGCCGTGGCTCGCCGCCGCCCCGCTCGGCGCGCACCCGGCCCTCGCCGCGCTCCTGCTGCACCGCTACGACCAGGCGCGTTCCACCGCCCCCGCCCCGGCGGACGCGCGCTGCCCGGCGCCCGCCTGACGGGGCCGCGGCGCGCCCCGGCGACACCTGCGTCTACTGTCGGGGCATGGCAGGCACCGCACCGCACGCGCAGACCGAGCACCCGGCGCACTCCTCCCCGTATGACGCCGCCGCCACCGAGCGCTTCGCCGCCGAGCCCGACAAACGGCCGGGGCGCACCGCCTTCCAGCGCGACCGCGCCCGCGTCCTGCACTCCGCCGCGCTGCGCCGCCTCGCGGGCAAGACCCAGGTCGTCACGCCCGGCACCCGGAGCCAGGCCTGGGACGCCAGCGCCCGCACCCGCCTCACCCACTCCCTGGAGTGCGCCCAGGTCGGCCGCGAGCTGGGCGCCGCCCTCGGCTGCGACCCGGACCTGGTGGAGACCGCCTGCCTCTCCCACGACCTCGGCCACCCGCCCTTCGGGCACAACGGCGAACAGGCCCTGAACGACCTCGCCCAGGACTGCGGCGGCTTCGAGGGCAACGCCCAGTCCCTGCGCCTGCTCACCCGCATCGAGCCCAAGCGCTTCGTGCCGGGCCCGGACACCGACGACCTGGTCAGCGTGGGCCTGAACCTCACCCGCGCCGCCCTTGACGCCGCCACCAAGTACCCCTGGCCACGCGGTGCCCACCCCACCGACCCGGACTCCGTGAAGTTCGGCGTCTACGAGGACGACCGGCCCGTCTTCGACTGGGTCCGCAAGGGCGCCCCCGGCCACCGCACCTGCTTCGAGGCACAGATCATGGACTGGTCGGACGACGTCGCGTACTCCGTGCACGACGTCGAGGACGGCCTGCACGCGGGCCACATCGACCCGAACGCGCTGCACGCCGAACCCGAGCGCCAGGACGTGTTCGCGGTCGCCATCGGCCGCTACGTCCCCGCCGACACCGACCCCGAGGAGCTGGCCGCGGCCCTCGACCGCCTCCAGGACCAGGAGTGGTGGCCGCACGGCTACGACGGTTCCGCCGTCGCCCAGGCCCGCCTGAAGGACGCCACCAGCCAGCTCATCGGCCGCTTCTGCCTCGCCGCCGAGGCCGCGACCCGCGCGCGGTACGGCACGGGCCCCCTCACGCGCTACGCCGCCGAGCTGGTCGTCCCGCGCGACGCGCGCCTGGAGTGCGCCGTCCTCAAGGCCGTCGCCGACCGCTACGTGATGCAGCGCCCCGCCCAGACCCGGCTCCGCGCCGACCAGCGCGTCTGCGTCGCCGAGCTGGCCGACGCGCTCACCGCGCGCGCCCCCGAGGGCCTCGACCCCCAGTTCCGCGCCCTGTACGACGCGGCGCCCGACGACCGCGCCGCCAAGCGCGTGGTCATCGACCAGATCGCGTCCCTCACGGACGCCGCCGCCCGTTCCCTGCACGCACGGCTCACCGCACCCCACCGGAATACGCACAGCGGTGAGTGACCATGTGAATGAGCACAGGATGTGACGGAAAGTGGCCGGATTGGGGTACAGCCCCTTCCGTCATCACGCTGCGTGCGGGACTCTCCCAGTGGACTCAAAGGTTTCGAGGAGGCATCAAGTGGTCGACGCGGATCAGACGTTCGTCATCGTCGGAGGAGGTCTCGCGGGTGCGAAAGCGGCGGAGACGCTCCGCGCCGAGGGCTTCACCGGCCGGGTGATCCTCATCGGGGACGAGCGCGACCACCCGTACGAACGCCCACCGCTCTCCAAGGGCTACCTCCTCGGCAAGGAGGACCGTGACAGCGTCTTCGTCCACGAGCCCGCGTGGTACGCGCAGGCGGACGTCGAGCTGCACCTCGGCCAGACCGTCGTCGCCATAGACCGCGCCGCGCACACCGTCCGGCTCGGCGACGGCACCGTCATCCGCTACGACAAGCTGCTCCTGGCCACCGGCGCCGAGCCCCGCCGCCTCGACGTGCCCGGCACCGGCCTCGCGGGCGTGCACCACCTGCGCCGCCTCGCCCACGCCGACCGCCTCCGCCACGTCCTGGCCGCGCTCGGCCGCGACAACGGCCACCTGGTGATCGCAGGCGCCGGCTGGATCGGCCTCGAAGTCGCCGCCGCGGCACGGGAGTACGGCGCGGAGGTCACGGTCGTCGAACCCGAGCCGACCCCGCTGCACTCCGTCCTCGGCCCCGAGGTCGGCCAGATGTTCGCCGACCTGCACGCCGAGCACGGCGTCCGCTTCCACTTCGGGGCCCGCCTCACCGAGATCACCGGGCAGGACGGCATGGTCCTCGCCGCCCGCACGGACGACGGCGAGGAGCACCCGGCGCACGACGTGCTCGCCGCGATCGGCGCCGCCCCGCGCACCGCCCTCGCGGAGTCCGCGGGCCTCGCCCTCGTCGACCGCGCGGACGGCGGCGGCATCGCCGTGGACATCAGCCTGCGCACCTCCGACCCGGACGTCTACGCCGCGGGGGACGTGGCCGCCGTGCGCCACCCGCTCTTCGACACCCGCCTGCGCGTGGAGCACTGGGCGAACGCCCTGAACGGCGGCCCGGCCGCCGCCCGCGCCATGCTCGGCAAGGACGTCACCTACGACCGCGTGCCGTACTTCTTCTCCGACCAGTACGACGTCGGCCTGGAGTACTCGGGCTGGGCGCCCCCGGGCACGTACGACCAGGTGGTGATCCGCGGCGACGCGGGCAAGCGCGAGTTCATCGCCTTCTGGCTGAGCGAGGGCCAGGTCCTCGCCGGGATGAACGTGAATGTGTGGGACGTCACGGAGACCATTCAAAAGCTCATCCGCGCGGGCGCCCGCCCCGACCCCGACGCCCTGGCGGACCCGTCCCGGCCGCTGCCGGAGCTGCTCGGCTGACCGCCGCCGGACGGGACGCGGGCCCGCGTCCCGTCCGGCACTCCGCTCGGGCGCGCACGCCGGGGGCCGTAGAATTCCCGCGTGGCTGGGCGGATCAATGACGAGGATGTGAAGGCGGTTCGGGACGCGGTCCCGATCGACGCCGTGGTGTCCGAGTACCTCCAGCTGCGCAACGCGGGCGGCGGGAACCTCAAGGGCCTGTGCCCCTTCCACGACGAGAAGTCCCCGTCGTTCCAGGTCAGCCCCAGCAAGGGCCTCTTCCACTGCTTCGGCTGCCAGGAGGGCGGCGACACCCTCACCTTCGTGATGAAGGTCGACCACCTGACCTTCTCCGAGGCCGTCGAGCGCCTCGCCGCCAAGGCGGGCATCACCCTGCGCTACGAGGAGGGCGGGTACAACCCCTCCCACCAGCGCGGCGAGCGCATCCGCCTGATCGAGGCGCACAAGGCGGCCGCCGACTTCTACGCCGCCCAGCTGGAGAGCGCCGAGGCCGAGATCGGCCGCAAGTTCCTCGCCGAGCGCGGCTTCGACCAGGCCGCCGCCGCACACTTCGGCGTCGGCTACAGCCCGGCCGGCTGGGACCACCTCACCCGCTTCCTGCGCGGCAAGGGCTTCACCGACAAGGAGCTGACCCTCTCCGGCCTCTCCCAGGAGGGCAGGCGCGGCCCCATCGACCGCTTCCGGGGCCGGCTCATGTGGCCGATCCGGGACATCGGAGGCGAGGTCGTCGGCTTCGGCGCCCGCAAGCTCCGCGACGACGACAACGGCCCGAAGTACCTGAACACGCCAGAGACCCCGATCTACAAGAAGTCCCAGGTCCTGTACGGCATCGACCTCGCCAAGAAAGAGATCGCCAAGTCCAGCAGGGCCGTCGTCGTCGAGGGCTACACCGACGTCATGGCCTGCCACCTCGCCGGGGTGCCCACGGCCATCGCGACCTGCGGCACCGCCTTCGGCGGCGACCACATCAAGATCCTCCGGCGCCTGCTGATGGACAACGGCTCGGCGCGCGTGATCTTCACGTTCGACGGCGACGCGGCGGGCCAGAAGGCGGCCCTGCGTGCCTTCGAGGACGACCAGAAGTTCGCCGCCGAGACGTACATCGCCATCGCGCCCGACGGCATGGACCCCTGCGACCTGCGCCTGGCCAAGGGCGACTCCGCGGTCACCGACCTGGTCGAACCCCGCACCCCGCTCTTCGAGTTCGCGCTCCGCCAGATCGTCGCGCGCTACGACCTGGAGACCCCGGCGGGCCGCGCCGCCGCCCTCGACGAGGCCGCGCCCGTCGTCGCCCGCATCAAGAACAGCGGCGCGCAGCACGAGGTCGCCGTGCAGCTCGCGGGCATGCTCGGCATCCTCGACACGCAGTTCGTCGTCAAGCGGGTCGCGCAGCTCGCCCGCTGGGCACGGGACCGCGGCGGCAAGGGCCCGGCCCCGCAGCGCGGCCCCCAGGGGGTCGCCCAGGCCGCGCCCGCGCTCCCCTCCGGGCCCGCGCTGAACCTCCGCAACCCCGTCTACGCCACCGAGCGCGAGCTGCTCAAGCTCGCCCTCCAGCGCCCGGAACTGGTCTCCCCGGCCTTCGACGCGTACGGCGTGGACGAGTTCACGGCCCCGCCCTACGCGGCCGTGCGCCAGGCGATCCTGGAGGCCGGGGGCGCCGAGTTCGGCACCCAGGACCCGCAGGAGTACCTCGTACGCGTCCGGGACGCCGCGCCCGACGACGCGGTCCGCGCCATGGTCACCGAGCTGGCCGTGGAGGCGATCATGCGGCGCACGGTCGACGAGGCGTACGCGGGGGAGCAGCTGGTCACCGTGCGGCTGCGGGCCGTCGACCGCCGCATCCGCGACGTCCAGGGCACCTTCACCCGCCTCGGCGGCGGCCACGGCGACCCCCAGCAACTCACCGCCGTGCAGAACGAGTTGTGGGTCCTCCAGCAGTACGCCCGCGCACTGCGCGAACGGGGCGCGGCGGCCCTCTGACACTCGGGGGCCTGGAGCGGCCCGCGAGGGGTAACCGGGTGGTTACGGACCGGACTCAAAAAGTCACCGCACGCCCCTCGTGGCGGCCGTGTGTCGTACTCCACACTGGGGTGCGGTGCCTGAGTCCTCGGAGCGCGGCCGGACCGCAGACAGCGGAGGCGAGTCCGACACTTCCGCGGTTCCACACATCGTGTTCGGGACGGACAGCGGCGAGGCCGTCAATGCCGGTCCCGTTGTACCGCTGCCACACGCCTCAGCAGCGATCACCCTGGAGGTCGCCCCCGTGCAGACCCAGACCCTCACCCAGACCGACACCGCGCCGGGCGCGGACGTGGAGGCGGAAGCCGACGTCATCACGACCGTGCCGCAGCAGGGCCGTGGCACCCGGCACCCGGAGCTGGCGCCGGACGACCGCCTGGCAGGCCCCTCCGCGCCCGGGGCCGAGCCCGCCGAACCCCCTGAGGCCGCCGAGGCCGCCGAGCCCCCTGAGACCGCTGAGACCACCGAGACCACCGAGACCACCGAGATCGCGGTCGAGGCGATCGAGGTGCCGACCCCGCGCGGCCGGGCCGACACCGGCGGGCCCTCCTCCGACCTGTTCCGCCAGTACCTGCGCGAGATCGGCCGCATACCGCTGCTCACCGCCGCCGAGGAGGTCGAACTCGCGCGCGCCGTCGAGGCCGGGCTCTTCGCCGAGGAGAAGCTGGCCCACGCCCCCGACCCGGACTCCCAGCTGGCCCTCGACCTGGACAAGCTGGTCGTCATGGGCCGCATGGCCAAGCGCCGCCTCATCGAGGCGAACCTCCGCCTCGTGGTGTCCGTGGCGAAGCGGTACGTGGGGCGCGGCCTGACGATGCTCGACCTCGTCCAGGAGGGCAACCTGGGCCTCATCCGGGCGGTCGAGAAATTCGACTACGCGCGCGGCTACAAGTTCTCCACGTACGCGACCTGGTGGATCCGCCAGGCCATGTCCCGGGCGCTCGCCGACCAGGCCCGCACCATCCGCGTGCCGGTGCACGTCGTCGAGCTGATCAACCGGGTGGTGCGGGTGCAGCGCCGCATGCTCCAGGAGCGCGGGTACGAGCCGACGCCCGAGGAGGTCGCCGCCCACCTCGACCTGCCGCACGAGCGTGTCAGCGAGGTGCTGCGCCTGGCGCAGGAGCCGGTGTCGCTGCACGCGCCCGTGGGCGAGGAGGACGACGTGGCGCTCGGCGACCTCATCGAGGACGGCGACGCGGCGAGCCCGGTGGAGTCGGCCGCCTTCCTGCTCCTGCGCGAGCACCTGGAGGCCGTGCTCTCCACGCTCGGCGAGCGCGAGCGCAAGGTCGTCCAGCTGCGCTACGGCCTCGCGGACGGCAGGCCCCGCACCCTGGAGGAGATCGGCCGGATCTTCGGCGTGACGCGCGAACGCATCCGCCAGATCGAGTCCAAGACCCTCAACAAGCTGCGGGACCACGCCTTCGCGGACCAGCTGCGCGGCTATCTGGACTGAGGTCAGCCGACCTCCGCCACCGCCTGGGCGAACTGCGCCGCGTACAGGCGGGAATACGCCCCGCCCACGGCGAGCAGCGCGTCGTGCGTGCCCTGCTCCACGATCGCCCCGTCCTCCATCACCAGGATGGTGTCGGCGTCGCGGATGGTGGACAGGCGGTGCGCGATCACGAACGACGTGCGCCCGTGCGCGAGCCGCGCCATGGCCTTCTGGATGAGGACCTCGGTGCGGGTGTCGACCGAGCTGGTCGCCTCGTCGAGGACGAGGATCACCGGGTCGGACAGGAACGCCCGCGCGATGGTGATGAGCTGCTTCTCGCCCGCGCTGACGCCCGTGCCCTCGTCGTCGATGACGGTGTCGTACCCGTCGGGAAGGGTGCGGATGAACCGGTCGGCGTGCGCGGCCCGCGCGGCCTCCTCGATCTGCTCGCGCGTGACCTCCCCGGAGGCGCCGTACGCGATGTTGGCCGCGATGGTGCCGCCGAACAGCCAGGTGTCCTGGAGCACCATGCCGATGGAGCCGCGCAGCTCGTCCCGCGTCATCCTCGTGACGTCCGTGCCGTCCAGCGCGATGCGGCCGCCCGTGACCTCGTAGAACCGCATGAGCAGGTTCACCAGCGTGGTCTTGCCCGCGCCGGTGGGGCCGACGATGGCGACGGTGTGGCCCGGCTTCACGACGAGCGACAGGTCCTCGATGAGCGGCTTGTCCTCGGCGTACCGGAACGACACGTGCTCCATCTCCACGCGGCCGCGCAGCTCGGCGGGGCGCTCGCCGGGGACGGGGTCGGGCTCCTGCTCCTCGGCGTCGAGCAGCTCGAAGATCCGCTCGGCCGACGCGACGCCGGACTGCACGAGGTTCGCCATCGACGCGACCTGCGTGAGGGGCATCGAGAACTGCCGCGAGTACTGGATGAAGGCCTGGACGTCACCGATCGACAGCGCCCCGGAGGCCACCCGCAGCCCGCCGACCACGGCCACCAGGACGTAGTTGACGTTCGACATGAAGAACAGCAGCGGCTGCATGAGCCCGCTGTTGAACTGCGCCTTGTACGACGCCTCGTACAGCGCGTCGTTGTGCGTGGCGAACGCCTTCGCGGACTCCTCCTGGCGGCCGAACACCTTCACCAGGGCGTGCCCGGTGTACATCTCCTCCACGTGCGCGTTCAGCTGGCCGGTGGACTTCCACTGCTGCACGAACTGCGGCTGCGAGCGCTTGCCGACCTTCGTCGCCACGACGAACGACAGCGGCACCGTCACCAGGGCGACGAGCGCGAGCAGCGGCGAGATCCAGAACATCATCACCAGGACGCCGACGATCGTCAGGAGCGAGCTGATGAGCTGGCCCATCGTCTGCTGGAGCGTCTGGTTGATGTTGTCGATGTCGTTCGTGGCCCGGCTGAGCACCTCACCGCGCTGCCGCTTGTCGAAGTACGACAGCGGCAGGCGCGACATCTTCGCCTGGACGTCGCCCCGCAGCCGGAACACGGTGCGGTTGATGGCGCGGTTCGACAGGCGCGTGCCCACGGTCATCATCAGGCCCGCCGCCGCGAACACGGCCGTGGCGAGCAGCAGCACCTCGCCGACCGCGCCGAAGTCGATGCCCTGGCCCGGCGTGAAGTCGAGTCCGGTGAGCATGTCGGCCATGCCGCCCTCGCCGTGCGCGCGCAGCCGCTCGATCGCCTCGCCCTTGGTCTCGCCCTCGGGCATGGTCCGCCCGACGATGCCCGCGAACACCAGGTCGGTGGCGTGCCCGAGGATCTTCGGGCCGAGCACGGACATGGCGACGCTCAGGATCACCGCGCCGAGCATCCCGTACATCGTGACCCGCTCCGGCCGGAACTGCGCGAGCAGCCGCTTGCCGGAGCCCTTGAAGTCCATGGACCGGGAGTCGGGTCCCATCATGGGTCCACCCATGCCACCAGGGGGCATTACGCGGCCTCCGCTTCCGTCAGCTGGGAGAGGACGATCTCCCGGTACGTCTCGTTGTCAGCCATCAGCTCGTGGTGGCGCCCGGTGCCCACGACGCGGCCCTCGTCCAGGACGACGATCCGGTCGGCGTCGCGGATCGTCGACACGCGCTGGGCGACGATCACGACCGTGGCCTCGCGGGTCTCGTGCGCGAGCGCGGACCGCAGCGCCGCGTCGGTGGCGTAGTCCAGGGCGGAGAAGGAGTCGTCGAACAGGTAGATGTCCGGGCGCTGCACCAGCGTGCGCGCGATCGAGAGCCGCTGCCGCTGCCCGCCGGACACGTTCGTGCCGCCCTGCGCGACAGGCGCGTCGAGCCCTTCCTCCAGGGACTCCACGAAGCCCTTGGCCTGCGCCACCTCCAGGGCGTGCCACAGCTCCTCGTCGGTGGCGTCCGGGTTGCCGTACCGCAGGTTGCTGGCGACGGTGCCCGCGAACAGATACGGCTTCTGCGGTACGAGGCCCACGGTCCGCGCGAGCAGCGCGGGCTCCACGGCGCTCACCGCGACGCCGTTGACCAGCACCTCGCCCTCGGTGACGTCCATCAGCCGCGGTACGAGGCTCAGGAGCGTCGACTTGCCGCTGCCCGTGGAGCCGATCACGGCGGTCGTCTCGCCGGGCCGCGCGGTCAGGTCGATGGCCTTCAGCACCGGCTCCTCGGCGCCCGGGTAGCGGAACCCGGCGCCGCGCAGCTCCAGGTGGCCGTGGCCGCGCAGCTCGCGGACGGGCTCGGCCGGCGGCACGACACTGGTCCCGGTGTCCAGGACCTCCTGGATGCGCTCGGCGCACACCTCGGCCCGCGGGATCATCATGAACATGAACGTGGCCATCATCACGGCCATGACGATCTGGAGCAGATACGCCAGGAACGCGGTGAGCGCGCCGATCTCCATGGCACCGCTGTCGATGCGGTGCGCGCCGAACCAGACGACGGCGATCGACGACAGGTTCACCACCGTCATGACCACCGGGAACATCAGCGCGAGCAGCTTGCCGCTGGCGAGCGAGACGTCGGTCAGGTCGCTGTTGGCGCCCCGGAAGCGCTCCTTCTCGTAGCCGTCGCGGACGAAGGCGCGGATCACGCGGTTGCCGGTGATCTGCTCGCGCAGCACGCGGTTCACCGTGTCGAGCCGCACCTGCATGGTGCGGAACAGCGGACGCAGCCGGCGCACGATCAGGCTGACGCTGATGCCGAGCACCGGCACCACGGCGAGCAGCACGCCGGACAGCGGCACGTCCTGGCCGAGCGCCATGACGATGCCGCCGACGCACATGATCGGCGCCGACACCATCAGCGTGAACGCCATCAGGACCAGCGTCTGCACCTGCTGCACGTCGTTGGTCGTCCGCGTGATCAGGGTGGGCGCGCCGAACTGGCCCATCTCGCGCGCGGAGAACGACTGCACGCGGTCGAAGACGGCGGCCCGCATGTCACGGCCCAGCTCGGCGGAGGTGCGCGCGCCGTAGAGGACCGCACCGATGTTGCACACCATCTGGACCACGGTGACGGCCAGCATGACGGCGCCGAACGACAGGATGTAGCCGGTGTCCCCCTTCACGACACCGTTGTCGATGATGTCGGCGTTCAGGGTGGGCAGGTAGAGAGAGGCGCAGGTCTGCAGGAACTGCAGGAGCACCAGCAGGGCGATGGGCTTTTTGTACGGTCCCAGATGGGTCCGCAGAAGTCGTATGAGCACGCTCGTCTCTCGGCAGGTTCTCGGCGGGTTCTCGGCGGGTTCTCGGCAGTTGGGGCGGCGCAGTCGGGGCGGCGGGCGAGAGCCGCCCACCATCCTGCGTCACCGACCCCGGGCACGTGCAACCGATTAACCCATGACCGGGTCAAAAATCAGCCCTGGTCAAGTTCTGGGCACACTGAATGCTTTGCTTTCCTCACGGAACGTGGCGGAATGGCATATTCCGGGCGGGGGGTTGGGGTCGGGCGGGTGTCTGGGTCGGGGCGGGGGTTCGGTGCTCGGGGCCGGGGCCGGGGCCGGGGCCGGGGGCGCGGGGCCCGGCGGAGGTGGAGCCCCGCCCTGAGCCGGGCTCGGGGGCTGCGGGGCCGGAGCGGGGGCGGGGGCTTGTGGCGCGGGGGCGCGGGGGTCGGATCTCCGACGCGGGGTCGCGGGGTCGCCGGGGCCCCGGGGCTGCGGGGCCCCGGGGCGCGGATCCTCAGCGTGGGGCCGTGGGGCCGTGGGGCCGTGGGGCCGTGGGGCCGTGGGGCCGTGGGGCCGTGGGGTCGTGGGGTCGTGGGGCCGTGAGCCCCTGAGTCCGTGAGCCTGTGAGGTCGTGAAGCCGTGGGGTCGTGAGGTCGCGGGGCGTGGGGCCGGGGGGCGCGAGGTCGCGGGGCGTGGGGCCGGGGGGGCGCGGGGAAGGTGTGGGGCGCGTGCCTCGGGCGGTCAGGGCGTGAACGCGCCCGGGTGCGCCTGCTCGCGCACCGCTACGTACTGCTGGCGCACCGCCTGCCCCACCGCCAGCTCATCGCCCGGCTCGAAGACCTGTGTGACCGCGCCCTGCCACTGCGGCAGCTGCCCGGTCAGCGCCCAAGTCGCCTGGCGCGCGGCGCCGATCGCGGCGTAGTCGGCGGGCTGGACCACCACGACCTGCGTGCCGAAGAGCATCGGCGCGGCGACCCGCACGGCCGGCAGATCGGCGGCCGACCCGAGCAGGAACACCCGCCGCACCTCAACGCCCCGCGCCCGCAGCACGTCGAGCGCGTCGCCGAGCCCGCAGAGCATGCCCTCGAAGGCCGCCCGCGCCAGGTGCTCGGGCTTCATGGACTCCCGCCGCAGCCCGGTGAGGGTGCCCGCCGCGTGCGGCAGGCTCGGCGTCTTCTCGCCCTCCAGATAGGGCAGGAGGACGAGCCCGTGGGCGCCGGGGGTCGACTTGAGCGCCAGGTCGGAGAGTGTCTCCAGGTCCGGCACGCCCAGCATCTCGGCGGTGCCCCGCAGCGCGCGTACCGCGTTCGACGTGTGGACGACGGGCAGGTGCATGCCAGTGGCGTCGGCGAGCGAGGTGATCGTGCCGGTCGGGTCGACCAGGGCCTCGTGGTGGACGGCCATCACGGAGCCGGAGGCGCCGAGCGACACCACCGCGTCACCCCGCATCACGCCGAGCCCGAACGCCGCCGCCATGGTCGCGCCCGTGCCCGCCGATATCAGCAGCCCCTCGGGCGTCGTCCCCGCGGCGTCCGCGGGCCCGATGACCTCGGGCAGCATCGCCTGGTGCCCGAGTGCCAGCTCCACCAGGTCGGGCCGGTACCCGCCGGTCGCCGCCGACCAGTAGCCGGTGCCGGACGCGCCGCCCCGGTCCGTCGTGCGCCGCGCGGGCCGTCCCAGGAGCTGCCACACCAGCCAGTCGGGGGCCTGCATGAGCAGGCTCGTACGGAGCGCAGCCTCCGGCTCGTGCTTGGCCAGCCAGCGCAGCTTCGCCACCGGCTGCGCGGCCTGCGGGACGGAGCCCACGGCCTGCGCCCAGGCCTGGCGGCTGCCGAGCCCGTCGACGAGGTCGGCGGCGGCGACCTGGGCGCGCGGGTTGTTGCCGACGAGCGCGGGCCGCACCGTCGCGCCCTGCGCGTCGAGGGGCACGAGGGCGTGTTCCTGCGCGCACACGCCGATCGCCTGGACGCCTTCGAGGAGCCCGCCGCCCGCCGCCTCGCCGAGGGAGAGCAGCCAGGCCTGCGGATCGACGTCGCTGGGCCGCGCGCCCTCGGGGCCCTCCAGCGGATGCGGGGCGTACCCCTGCCTGAGTACGGCGCCCGTGTCGGTGTCACAGACCACGATGCGTGTGAAATCGGGCGAACTGTCCAACCCCGCGACTATCCCCATGCCAAGGATTCTGCCGCACCCGGGGGGATGCCCCGCACATACGTCCGGGAAGTGCGCCGGGAGGGGCCCCGGGCACGCGTCCGCCCCGGGCGGAAGCTCCGACCCGGGGCGGCACACCGTACGAACCGCACGAAGGGACCCTTCGGGCGCCTAAGTGCTGCCAGGTGTGGCTAGGTGTTGCTGGTCCCCCAGTCGTCCTCGACGTCCCCCTGCCCGCGCTCGCGCAGCGACCGCACGCGCTCGGCCACGGACTCGGGCATGCGGTCGCCGACCTTCTCCGAGACCGTGTGGAACGCCTTGCCCGCGACCTCGCGCCCCTGGAGGGCGGCGGACTCGACGGTGTTGCGCACGGCGGGGTTCTGAGAGACCTCGCGGAAGGATTTCTTCAGCTGCTCGTAACGCTCGCGCCCGGCGCGCGTCCCGAGTACGTACCCCAGAGCCAGACCTGCCACGAACGTGAGCCGGTAGCGCATGACGGCCACCCTTCCCTTGCCTCGACTGCCTGCGTCGGTCGCCTGGGGATACCGATTGGCGGAGCACCCCCCTGCTTGCGCTAATGTATGTGTCGCAGCGAGCGCACGCCGCCCGGGAATCCCCAGGTAAGTGACATTGTTGCAGTGACTCCGTCACCAGGAGTCATTCCCCTGTAGCTCAATTGGCAGAGCAGCCGGCTGTTAACCGGCAGGTTACTGGTTCGAGTCCAGTCGGGGGAGCGCGGTCTCCTGTAGCTCAATTGGCAGAGCAGCCGGCTGTTAACCGGCAGGTTACTGGTTCGAGTCCAGTCGGGAGAGCTGTACGACGAGGACCCCTGAGGCACCACCACGGCGCCCAGGGGTCTTCGCGCGCGCCGGAGCCGCCCCCCGACCCGGCCTCGACGCCCCCTCCACGAAGCCCTTCGCGCCCGCGCGCACGAACTCGTTCCGCCCCTGGTGGAACCACACGGGCCGCAGCGGGGTCCTCATGGTCGTGCGATGCCGACCAGCCGGAGCAGGAGATCGTATGAGCGGCTATGCTGCGGCAGACGGCGCGCACAAATGTGCGCGACGCGCCGTTAGGGGCGGTAGCTCAGCCGGTTAGAGCAGCGGACTCATAATCCGTCGGCCGTGGGTTCGAGTCCCACCCGCCCCACTGCACGGCGCAGGTGCAGAAACGTGACACCTGCCCCTGAGCAAGGCCCCCGCACAACGGCCCCACCGGCCTCGACCCGGCTGGGGCCGCTGTCGTCTGGGGGCCGGGCTCGCGACGCGAGGGCCGCAGCCGGGAGGGCTTCCCCGCACGCGCGGGCCCCGCCCGACGTAAGCGAGCCAAGGCCGGCCCCGCCCTGGACCACCCCGCACGCGCGGGGACCACCCAAAAGCCTATGCGGGACGGGTCTTCAGCCAGGGGCCGCCCCCGCACGCGCGGGGACCACACCTGATCCTCCCCGGCGCATTCGCCCGCACCCGGACCACCCCCGCACGCGCGGGGACCACCCGCCCTCTCCACCGAGTACGTGAAGATCACTGGGACCACCCCCGCACGCGCGGGGACCACAGGCCGTGACCTGCGGCTCTACGTGGCCAGCAGTGGCTTTCCCCTTACTTTTTGAGATACCGGCATTCCACCTGGACATGCGCAAACCCCTGCCATATGCCGCAAACCCTCCAATCGCGGAAGCCTGGCGACGAACTCATGCTGATTCACGTCTGTAAGAGACGCGACGGCGTGAGCCTTGGTTGGCCGTCATCGAGGGAACTGGGTGCATCCCTGCGCCGTGGGTGGCTCTCCGCCGGTGTGAGGGTTCGCCGCTCCCGCGGCTTCTCCGGTCTGCCTGCGCTGCGGATCTGAGCCCTTGGTCAATGATCGAGTGGTCAGGGGTGTGGGCGTCTGGTGCGGAGTGTTGCGTGTGCGGTCTGCGGGCGCCCCTTCGGTGGGCGCGTCGTATCTGCCTCGTATGTGACGGGCTGCGGTGGAGATGTTGGCGACGTACATTGATTACGTACATCACGGACTCATGGGGAGGCTGGTATGTCCGTCACTCAGATCGATCTCGATGATGAGGCGCTGGCCGAGGCGATGCGGCTCATGGGTGCCACAACGAAGAAGGAGACCGTCAACGCGGCTCTGCGGGACTATGTGGCGCGGATCAAGCGGCTGGAGGCTGCGGAGAAGCTGGCCGAGCGGGGCGAGCGGGGCGAGTTCGAGGCCGCGGCTGCGGCGCACACGGCTGCCAAGCGCGCCCGGCGGGCAGCCTTCGAGTGATCACGTACCTTCTCGACACTTCCGCCCTGTGGCACCTCTTCCGTACGGCGGGGGCGTTGCGGCCCTGGGAGGGGCACATCGCCGCTGGCGTGTTCCATATCTGTGAGCCCACGCGGGCGGAGTTCCTCTACTCGGCCACAAGCCCGGCCCACCGGGACGATCTGGCCGACGAGCTGGATGCCTTCTGCCGGTTCTCGCCGGTGCCCAAGAACGCGTGGCGCTGGGTCGATACGGCGCAGTACAAGCTCACCCAGCGAGGGCAGCATCGTGCCGCCGGTGCCATCGATCTCCTGGTGTGCGCGACAGCGGTCCATCATGGCCACACCGTGCTCCACGTGGACAATGACTTCGCCACGGTGGCGGCGGTGCTCAAAGACGTGCAGGAACGGGACGTACGCGCCTGACTGTGCAGGACATCTGATCGCGGTCGAGCGTGTCGATAGGAACCCACTGAGCGAGCGGTAGCTGGTGGCCCCAGGTGGCTGATCGCCTCCCTGATGAAGTCGGCCGAGCCAGTCGTCACTCGCGTCTTTGACCAGGCTGACGCCCGCGCCGCCGGTCGTCACAGCGCGTCCATCGCGCTCGTGGACGGGGCGCAGCGCCAACTCGACCTGTTCTCGCGGGACTTACTTCCTGGGTCTTTGAGGCGGCTTAGCGCAACCCGCACCGTGTCGGCCCGCTCAGCGAGAGAAGCCTGGCTGCGGCAGAGAGGGGGACCAGGGCCCCGAGTGGTGGCTAGCCCGTTCTCGTCGTGACTCATGCGCAGGTAACTGCCGCAGCCAGGCGCCCCGCGGGCACGGCCTTCGCCTCCAGGTTGTCGTATCTCCCAGTCGTCACAAAGAGGTCTGGCCGGCGATGTGTGGCCAGCTGTGATGATGGGCGTCTGCCTGATCAACAGTGTGAGCGCCTGCGACGATGTGAGCATGCCGACGCCTGGAACGCCTCTCCCGGCTGTGCTCGTCCCCGACTGCACCGAACTGGACGCTCACCCCGCGGCCTACAGAAGCGCCAAGGGCAATGGCGATCTTTGTCTGCGTTGCTCGCCAGGGCCGACGTTGGAAGGTGGAGCTTGATGCCATGGCTGGCAGCGGGCCCACCATCCCAGACGAAGCAGTGACAGTCCTTCGGCCCGCGGCTGAAGCATTGGTACTCACTGACGCAGTGACGCAGGTCAACTTCGGGCCTGACTACATTTCCCTGTGGGCGATCAAGAGCGAGGAAAGGGCGCGCGAGATCGCGGCTGCGTTCCATGCCGCTCTGCACGGCTTCCGGCAGCTCTACATGCTGTTCCGAGCCAGCGAAAAGGGACCTAGCCTCCGACACGGTGCTGTCCCCTGCCCTCTGGCCAGGGAGCCACCCCCGCACGCGCGGGGACCACAAAAATGGCTTTGGCAGAACGCCCTTGCTCCTGCGGGACCACCCCCGCACGCGCGGGGACCACATGTTGTCCGCGGCCTTCTTCACCGACTCCGCGGGACCACCCCCGCACGCGCGGGGACCACCGGGGCCGCTTCGTCATGCCCGGGGACAGCTCGGGGCCACCCCCGCACGCGCGGGGACCACCGGCTGCGGGACCGGTCGCTGCACACCATGCGGGGGCCACCCCCGCACGCGCGGGGACCACACGCGTCGGCGAACGACTACCAGCACGCCCTCGGGGCCACCCCCGCACGCGCGGGGACCACGACTCGATCAGCGCGTCGATCAACGCCGCATCGGGACCACCCCCGCACGCGCGGGGACCACGCGCACGGCACTGGGCGACTTGAGGTAGAGCAGGGACCGCCCCCGCACGCGCGGGGACCACCCGTCTTCCGAGTCGCCCCGCTGGAGGCCACCGGGGACCACCCCCGCACGCGCGGGGACCACGAAACCCTGGCCCGCATCAACGCCGGCGAATTGGGACCACCCCCGCACGCGCGGGGACCACCCGCCTCCAGCTCCCCTTCCGGGTCCGTGGCAGGGACCACCCCCGCACGCGCGGGGACCACTCCCGACGGGCGACCCGGTCCGTCAGCTCGGTGGGACCACCCCCGCACGCGCGGGGACCACGAGGCCGCTGAACAGGGAAGGAGCCCCGGATCGGGACCACCCCCGCACGCGCGGGGACCACATGCCGCAAGATCGTGATTCTCAGGCACGACTGGGACCACCCCCGCACGCGCGGGGACCACTGCACCCCCTACAGCTATGGAGTGCGGAAGACGGGACCACCCCCGCACGCGCGGGGACCACACGGCGTGACCTGCGGCTCTACTAGGGCCGCAGTAGGTTTTCGCTTACTTCTTGGGATACCGGCATTCCCCTCACAGGCGGGTAAACAGCGGTCATACGTCGCAAAAGCCCTCCCTACTTGCATCACCCCGGCGACGAACTCCCCCTGGAGCCAAGCCCGTAGAGGCCCATCGGCGAGAGCCCTGGTCGGGGGGCGACCGGCACGGCTGGGGGCACTGCTGCCCCCGTGCCGCAGATGGTGCGCTCCTGTTGCCACCATGCCGTACTTGGCGCCACCGCGTCAGGCGGATCACGGCGGGAGCGCCGGCAGGAGGCCTGCGCGTCCGGGTGGCAGGCGGTGTCCGGGAGGTGTGGTGGCGGTCGCGCGCGGCGAAGGGCCTGGCTTTGCGGACCTTTGCCCCACCCGTTTTGGGACCAATGGCCCCCTGTCATCCCTGAAAGCGCCGATACCTTTGCCCCTTCTTGACACTTTCTTTAACCGGGAGGGGACCCGTGTCAGAGAGTCCGCCGAGGCGTTCGTTCCGGAGGGTGGCGGTGCTGAGCACCTGTCTCGCGCTGTCCGGGCTGCTCACCTTCGAGGCCGTCGCAGCCGGAGCAGCCGGAGCCGTCGGAGCAGCCGGAGCCCCCGCCGCCCCCCGGGCCGGCAAGGCCGACAGCGGCGCGCCCGCCGGTACGCCGAAGCCCGCGACCGATGCCTCAGGCGCCGTGCTGAAGGCGCGCCTCGACGGCAAGCGCGTCGAGGTGGTCGGCGGGCGCACCGAGACCCGAACCCTGTGGGCGAATCCGGACGGGACCCTGACGGAGGATCAGTAGGCCGGACCGGTGCGATTCCGTGCGGAGGACGGCTCCTGGAGAAGCGTCGACATCAACCTCGCCGAGCGAGCGGACGGCAGTGTCGCCGCCAAGGCCCATCCGCTGGGCCTCACTCTCGCGGGCCCCGCCCCCGAGCGCGCCGACGCGGCGGCCACCCGTCGGCTTCGAGCCGATGAGCCGGTGCCCGCAGCCACTCCCTTGGTGGCCCTGAAGTCCCCGGAGGGGCAGCGTGTCGAACTCGGCTGGCGGGGAGCCCTGCCCGCGCCCCGGATCGACGGCACCAAGGCGACCTATCGCGAAGCCCTGCCCCACGCCGATCTCGTCGTGGACGCCACTCGTACGGGCTTCGAGCAGTTCCTGTCCCTCAAGTCCCGCGCGGCCGTCGACGAGGCGGGCACCCTGCGCATGACCCTCACCGCGAAGGGGCTGACCGCCAAGGCGTCCCCGGGCGGCGGCGTGGCCTTCACCGACACCGAGACGGGGAAGACGGCGGGGACGCTGCCCGCCCCCGTCATGTGGGACGCCCGCGTCGACGCGCGCTCCGGCGAGCACCCGCACCGCGCGCCGGTCGAGATGGCCTTCGCCCAGCGCGGCGACATGATCGACCTGACGCTCACTCCGGACGCGAAGTTCCTCGCCGACTCCGGTACGCGGTTCCCGGTCACCGTCGACCCGTCCGTGAACCTGCTGTCCACCTTCACCACGTTCGTACAGGAGGGCTGGACCACCGACCAGTCCACCGCCAAGGAGCTGAAGCTGGGCAACAACGGGCCGGGGCAGGTCGCCCGCTCCTTCCTGAAGTTCGACAACCGGCCGGTGAAGCACGCCGAGATCAAGTCGGCGACGCTCAAGCTCTGGAATCACCACGCGTGGTCATGCCAGGCCCGCGCCGGGGAAGTATGGGACACCAACTCGGCCAGCACCGCGACCCGTTGGGGCAGCCAGCCCAAGTGGAACCGCAAGTGGGCGACCTCCACACAGACCAAGGGCTTCGGCAGCGGCTGCGAAGACGGCTGGGTGAGCGCCGACATCACGAGCCTGGCGCGGGCGTGGGCCACCAACCCGTACAACGAGAACGTCCTGGGCATCCGGGCCGCCGACGAGCAGGACCCGTACGCCTGGAAACGCTTCAACTCCCGCAACGCCGCCGACGGCGTGCCCGTCGTCTCGGTGACCTACAACCGCCTGCCCGCCGCGCCGAGTGCCGTGAAGATCGACCCCTCGGCGTCCAACACCTTCAACAAGCGGACGTACGCCACCTCCCCCACTCCCACCTTCTCCGCGAAGGCCTCCGACCCGGACGGCGGCACCGTCAAGGCACAGTTCGAGGTGACCGCCGACCCGGGCCCCGGTGACGCGGGCTCCTACTCCTGGACCGGCACCAGTACGGGCGTCGCGTCAGGCGCCGTCGCCAAGGTGGCGCTCCCCGCCGACAAGAAGCTCGGCTCCTTCGCGTACCGCGTCCGAGTCCGCGCCCACGACGGATCCGCCTACGGCCCGTGGAGCGAGTACGCGCCCTTCAGGGTGAACGCGCTCAAGCCCGTACGCCCCACGATCAGTTGCGACGGATATCCGCAGGACGAGTGGACCGACAAGAACGGCGAGCTGAGCTGCACCTTCACCACCACCTCCGGCGACGACCCGGCGGGCACCGGCGGCAAGCCGCAGACCGTGAGGCTCAAGGCCGCCAAGGGCAGGCACACCCTGCACGCCCGCACCGTCGACTCGGCCGGGCTGCTCTCGGGCACGAGCACGTTCCAGTTCGGCGTCGGCCCCGAGCCCGCCGCGCTGGTCGTCCCGGACGTACCCACCACGCTCCAGGAAGGCGCGACCGACACCCCGACCCCGCTGCTCTCCGGTGTCGTCACCTCCGCCGACCGGACGCGGGTGAGCGGCGAGTTCGCGCTCTACGGCGCCTCCGGCACGGCACTGTCCGGCGTCGTCCTGCCGCCCTCCACCGAGGAGAGCGGCAGCCGTGTGGCCACGGTGATCCCCGAGGACACGCTCGTCCCCGGCACCAAGTACCAGTGGGCCATGCGCGCCTGCGGTGAGACCGCGTGCTCCCCGTGGACCCCCAAGCGCACGTTCACTGCGAAGGCACCGAAGGCCGACCCGGCCCCGGACACCCGTACGGTGGAGATCGCGGCGCTGACGGACGCCACCGCCCCGGTCGGCGCCGAGGACTGCGCGGGCAAGGACTGTGCCGCCGTGCGTGACGAGACGCTGCGCGTGGGCACGCCCGGCGGTGTCTCCTGGCGCTCCTGGCTCAAGGCCGACCTCGCCGCCGTCCCCGCCGGAGCGCGGATCACCGACGCCCGTCTGAAGCTGCACCGCGCGGACTGCTCCGCCGACGACGACTGCGCCGAGCCCGCCGGGACCCTGAGGGACCTCGCCGAGGCGTGGGACCCCGAACAGAGCGGCCAAGCCCTGGCCGCCGTGAGCGACGAGGCGTTCGAGACGGAGGAGGGACTGCCGCTCGCCCTCGGCGACCTGAACATCGGCCCGCTGGTGGAGGGCTGGCTGGAGACGGGCGAGAACCACGGCCTGAGCCTCCAACTCGGCGACGAGAAGGGCGCCGCCCCGGGCGTGGTCCACCACTCCTCGCGCGCCGCCGACCCGGCGGAGCGCCCGAAGCTCGTCATCTCCTACATCCCCGCGGCCGCGCCCGGCGTCCCCCAGGACGTCAAGGCCGTCCCGGCCGACGGCGGACTCCTCGCCACCTGGAACGCCCCGCGGGACTCGGGCTCGGCGACCGACGCCCTGAAGTACACCGTGGTCCTGCGCGAAGGAAAGGACGAGATCGCCCGCCAGACGGTGGAGGACACCCGCGCTGTCTTCTCCGGCCTCGCCAACGGAGCCGCCCACACGGTCACGGTCACAGCGACCACTGAGTTCGGCACGTCGAAGACGGCCGCATCCCAGACCGCGAAGCCGGTGGCCGTCACCTCTCAGGACCGCTACGTCCAAGCCGTACGGGACTACTTCGCGGCCCGCGCCGCGCTCCTCAAAGGCACGCACTCCACCGCGGAGAGGGCCGCGGCCGCGTCCCCGTACGGGGCGATGTTCCGGGACCTCCTCGCCGACCAGGAGCCCGAGCTGACCCGGGCCCGCGAGGCCCACGCCCGCCACGCCCGCCACTTCTCAGAGGTCAAGGCCACCCTCGACGACCTGCTCACAGGACCGGGCCCGGACGGCACGGTCGTGGTGCGCGGCCGGGGCACCGAGCGGACCGTCCTCACCCACAAGGACGGCACGCAGGAGCCCGAGGAGGGCGAGGGCCCCGGCCGGTTCGTCTTCACCGACGGCGTCCTGCGCATGGAAGCCGACGACGCCGCCGTCGAGGTCACGATGCCCACCGACCAGGCCGCCGTCCAGGCCGCCACGGTCGCGCCGCCCGCCGAGGACAGCCTGGCGGAGGTCGCGCCTCCCGAGGACGAGGCGCTCCCCACCGGGCTTGACGAGGACGGCATGCTCGCCGACGACCCGGCCGCGTCCGGGCCGCCCCTCGTGTACGCCGTGCCGAACCACAGCGGCACCGCCTCCTGGGCCAAGCGCAACGTCAACATCGGTTGGGACCACGGCAACGACTGCGCCAACTTCGTCTCCAAGGCCCTGCACCACGGCGGCAAGATGAAGATCCGCAAGGGACCGCGCAGGAACCTGTCGAGCTGGTACCGCGGGAAGATCTTCTGGAAGCGGGTCGACAGCTTCACGTGGGCCGCCGCGGCCAACCTCCGCAAGCACCTGAAGAACCACCGGGGCGGCCGCGAGATCTCCCGCTACGACGCGCGGCCGGGCGACGTGATCTTCGCGTTCTACCGGAAGGACCGGCGGTGGAACCACGCCGGCGTCGTCACCGGCGGCAAGCGTGGCAACCTGAACATCACCCAGCACGGCAGCAAGAACCACACCACCCTCAACCAGTGGCTCAAGCCCGAGAAGATCACCGGAGTCAGCATCATCAGGCCGGGGAGGCGCAAGTGAGGGCAGCACGTGTCGCGGGCTCGCTGGCCGCGGCGGCGCTGCTCCTGAGCGCCTGCACCGCGGCGGACCACACCCCTCCGTACGTCAAGGACGGCACGGCCGACCTCGACCTGTCCGTGACGGGGCAGCCGGTCCCCAAGACGCTGGCCCTCGTCGAGAAGGCCCTCGTCCGCATCCAGCGACACGACGCCGACGGCCTCGCGGAACTGTCGTACGACGGCGAGCACGCCACGGAGACGGACGGCGCATGGGTGGCGAAGTGGGGTGACGCCGCGCGGAAGCCCATGGTCGCGAACTTCCTCGTCAGCCCGCAGAAGTACGTGGACGTGAAGATCCGCTTCAAGGGGGTGAAGGGAGCCCTGTCCCTCACCCTGCAAGAGGACACGGGTGACTGGACGTACGGGATCGTGACGCGGGAGGGCTTCTACGAGGACGACTGATCCGCCCGGCGAGCGGGGGTGGCCCCGGTGTCCGTGTGCCGCCGGGGCGGCTGCCCTCGGGGGGCGGCCCGTACGCACGCGTGCGGTCCGCCGCAGCCACCGGAACGAGGGGCTGCGGCTGGCTGGAGGTTGCGTTCGCGGTACTGCTACGTCCGGGTGGTGGTCGGTGAACGCTTCGCTTCCGCTCCGCGATCTCGTCGTACTCGCGGCTGGGGCGGGGGCTGTGGAGGGACTCGGTGCGCTGGGGGTAGGGGGAGACGACGGCCTCGGCGTCCGCCGCGCCCTACCTGGCCGACCGCGTGGTGGGACGGCGAGCAGCCGCAGATCACCGAGCACCCTTCTCCGCCCGGCGCCGACGCCCGGCGCCCTCGACAGCTCCCCACTTGCACACGCCCGAAGCGACGACTGCCGCGGGCTGCCCACCGCGGCTGCTCGGCGCTGAACCGGAGGCCAGGCCCCAGGGCCTCCTCCCTGACCCTGGCCATGCCGCACTCGCCTGCGTCCAAGTGTCCGGAAGCTTCCTCTGGGCTTCAGGCGGTGAGGGCGCGATGTCGCTTGCCGACAAGCGCGGCGATCGGTGCTTCCGTGGCCGACCAGCTGATGAAGGCCGCGCCGTTGGGGTCCCGTGGCGCACGGTGTCTAGGGGCCGTGCTGCTGGCGGAGGGGGGCTTGGGGCCGCACCAGAGTCTGGGCCCGCCCTTTGGGCCGGGGGGCTGTCTGCTTGTATTCCGCTGGCCCAAGGGCATCCCCTCATGCAGGGGCCACCGAGAGAGCCTCCCGGCCCACCGCCCGCCTGCTCGGGACCGGCCAGGCACGTGCGGGGACCACGAAAGTGCGGTCGCGTACGTGCGGACTGAGACGGGACGACCCCTGCACGCGCAGGGACTACGTGTCCTTCGTCCGGCGCCGACCGAACAGCGGGGGACCACCCCCGCACGCGCGGGGACCACAGGCCGGGCAGGTGTCGACCGGCGCGAGCATCGGGACCACCCCCGCACGCGCGTGGACCACCCACCACCAGCGAGAGGAGCCCGTGATGGGCCTGGGACCACCCCCGCACGCGCGGGGACCACAGGCCGCCGCCTGGGGTTTCACACGGCGCGGGCGCTGTTTCCGCGTACTTTCATGGATTCCGGCTTAGCGCTCGAAACGGTAGAGGCGGGGCGAGCGCCCGCATAGTGGTCTCCTCTCATCGGCCGCCGAAGCGCCGCCGTTTCGCTGCCTTGCTCCAGCCTTGCTGTGGGGGAGTCGCGGGGTGGCCGCTGGGCGAAGGCGAGGGGAGCGTAGGGCGGTTGAGGAGGGCGAGGCCTTCGTGGTCGGTGGGGTGCCAGGTGTGTTCGTGGGTGTCGAAGGTGAAGCCCTGTTCGTTGTCGGACTGGTAGGCCAGCAGGGCCCGGCCCTTGCCCCGGTATTGGCGGACTTCGTCCCACAGGGTGTCGCGGACCCGGGCCGAGGGAGAACCGAGGAAGACGCCGGGGGAGATCTCCAGGAGCCAGCGGGTGAGGAAGCCGCGGAGGCCGGCGGGGCAGTTTGCCAGCACGATGACGGTCACCAGATCGGCTCCTCCAGGAGGCTGCCGGCTCCCGCGGAGCGACCGTAGTTGCGGCCGCCCTCGATGTGACGGTCGCCGTCGGACTGCAAGGTCACCTGGTCTGCGGTCTCGTCCGGCGCCTGACGGCTGTGAGGTTCGAGCAGGCGCTTGATGTCCGTTACGCAACGGTCGAGCAACCCCGTCGTGTTGATCCGGTCCCGCAGGGCGCGCCGGGTGCGGGAGGCGACGTCGTCTTCGCCCTGGGCTGCCGCGTCGAAGGCGGCGGGGATGCCGATCTCGGTCTTGTAGAGGTCGGCGATGTCGAGGACGAAGGAGCGCTCGTGCCCGGAGTGGACGAAGCCGAGGCCGGGTGAGCAGCCGAGGGCCACCACGACGGCATGGGCGATGCCGTACATGCACTGGGCGGCAGCCGTGACGGCTTGGTTGGGGGTGTCTCCGGAGCCGAAGTCGCCGTGGTGGTACTCGCGTCGCCGCCAGGGCACGCCCGTGCGGGCCGACTCGCGGCGGTAGCACTCCTTGACCCGGCGGCCCTCCATGTTCAGCAAGTCCTGGCGCGTCCGGGTCGAGGGGTCGTCCTGGGGAAAGCGCAGGTGGTACATGGCTCGTGCCACCTGGAGGCGTGTGCGGAGGTTGGCCCATGCTGTGGCCTGTGCTTCGACGAGCCTGGAGGAGCGGGTCAGGGCCCGTCCGCCCGCGTAGAAGCGCACGCCTCGTTCGCCGACCCAGGCGACCCCGGCGCCGCATTCGCCGAGTACGGACATCGCCTGATGGGTCACGCGCGTGCCGGGGCCGAGAAGAAGGGTGCCGATGGGGGCAGACGGGATGTGTGTCACTCCGTCCGCGTCGCTCGCGGTGATCGCGTTGTCCTCGCGGTGGACGGTGCACCGCTCCAGGTAGATGCAGGAGACACGATCACCGACTCGGGTCAGTTCGCGCGGGGCGGAGGCGCCTCGGGCGCCGACGGTGCTCATGACGCCCGGGCCGGGGTGAGCGTCATCAGGCCGCAGCCGTACGCCTTCGCCTTCCCCAGACCATGGGTGAGGGTGTGGCGGAAGGCCTCCAGGTCGGTGATGCGAAGCCGTCCGTCGAAGGTGACCCGGGTGAACTCCACGGGCCGGTTCGTGGACCTCCCTCCGTTCCTGGCTCCCTGGTGGCCCGTGTCATCCGCGCTCCGCTTGCGGAACTGCAAGGGAAGGCGGTCGCGCACGATGACCTCATGCTCGTGGCCGTGCTCGGTGAGCCGGCGCGCAGCAGGGGTGCGCACCACCTCGAACCCGGCCCGCTCCTGGCGCTGGAGCAGCCAGTTGATCTGATGTGCGGGGGTGACGTGCGCGGCACGCTTCGTGCGGGACTTCGGGGCGTCCTCTGGTTTACGGATGTTGTGGACGGGGTTCGCTGTGAGACGGAAACCCCAGATGTCGCCGACCGCGAGGGCGCTGAGGAACTCTCCGTACGCGAACGTGCTCCACCCCTGCTCTTCCAGGGCGGGCCAGCCCGCTTGCTCGACGAGATGTGTCAGGTCGGGCCGGGCGGGGCTGACGATGAACAGGTCGGTCCGCCCGCCGGCCGCCGGGTCGATCCGCCAGAGCACACGCGGCCCTTGGCCATCGCGCGGCGGGAGATCGGGGAAGGACATGTTGACGGCACCATGGAGGAGATGAGGTGACCCGAGGAGCCGACGGGCCTGCGGGCGGCCGGTGTTGATGCGGAAGCGGGTCAGATACATCAGGGAGTCCTCGGAGAAGGCGGAGCGTCCGGCTCGGTGGGGTCGAGGCGGCGGAGGCCGACGGTCGGGTCATGCGCGGAGGGCGCGTCGACGTGTCCCGTCAGGACGCCGCGCAGGTCGTACTGCCGGTGGCGCGGGTCGTAGCTCACCGGGGAGTCCCTCAAGGACAGGTGGGGGTTCTCGCCAGGTGGACAGTCCACGAGCAGGTCCAGCTGGTCGGGAGCGGCTGGGCTCCCGCCACGCTTCGCCTGCCGCGCATACCAGGGGGACGCCTGCCAGGGGGCGCCCCGCAGAGCCTCCTCCAAGGTGACGCCCTGCTGCGGCGGCCCCATGTCGAGCGGGCGGGACGGCGGGCAGGAGCGACGGCCGAGGTAAGGAAGGAAGCGCGGGGCGCGCACCGCCTCGTACAGGCGGTGCACCAGACCCTCGTCGCCCTCGACTCCGGCGACGAAGACGGCGTCGCTGAGGTAGAACCGCTCGGACAGGGGCATGGCCTTGCCCGAGTCGGCATGGTGGGCGGTATGGAAGTCCCGTAGTCTGGAGCCGGGTTGATCGACCCGCACGCCGAATCGCAGCGCCACCAGGTCGGAGAGGTCCGCATCGCGCGGGCGCCCCTCGGCGGCGGCGAGCAGTCCGAGCACGCCGCTCTTGGTCGGCGCGTTCTCGGTGCTGCGGCGGGCGAAGCGGGCAGCCGCCCCCCAGGACTGCAAGGGGCCGGCGAGCCGCAGCAGCAGCACCGTCATGCCCAGGACCCCACCCGCCGCGCCACCGCCGCTGTCACATCCCGCAGCAGGACCTCCAGCGTGACACCTGCGCCGAGCGGCGCCAGCGCCTGTGTGTCCTGACCGACGCGGAACACCCAGCTGTGTTTGTCGGAGGCGATGCCGTACTGGCGCTCCAATTCTGGTACGTACTCGGCGAGGCGGGAGCAGCTCCCGCGCAGGAAACCGCCGCCGTCCCCTTGCGGCACGGGCTCCTCGAAGGCCCCGACGAAGCTGACCGGGCGGCGGTCGCGGAGCTTGACGATGACGGCGGCGGGCAGGGTGTGGTTGCCGAAGGTGTTGATCTTTCCGGTGGGCAGGGAGGTGATGAACGCCTCCAAGAACGCGCTGACGGCCTTCTCCACCGGAGCGCTCGGCGGTTCCCCTTCCTTGAGCCCGGCCCCGAGGTTGCGCTGCAACTCGTCCACGTCGACGGCGGCGTAGCGGTAGAGCGTGGCGGAGTTGAAGTCGACGGTTCCGATCATCCCGGCGCCGGACTCGTCGTCCGGGCTCAGGTCGTCGACCGCTGTGTAGTAGTCGGATTCGACCTCCGACTTGTGCACGCCAATGGCGTGCGCCACCTGGACTGCCGCCTCCACCCTGAGGTCCGCGGAGTCCGCGACCATCCGTCCGAACAACGCGATGTCCACCGAGTGCCGGGTGTCCACGGCCTGCTTGGCCCTCGCCTTGTTCTCCTTGGTTTTGAGGTGCTCCTTGAGCACCTTCACATCGCCGTGGGGCCCGCTGCCCTCGACCACGAACTCGGCGAGGGCGTCCAGCTGCGCTCTGCCCAGGAACATCAGATACGGGGCTTCGGGTGCGGCGGTCTCGCCCTCACCGCTCTTCAGCTTGCGCTTCGGCGGCTCGATCTTGGAGCCAGTGGCCGCTTCGAGGGCCACGGCGGCCAGTTGTGGCGCCGACTCCTTCAGAGAGGCGTCCTTGGCGGTGATCCGCTCGGCCAGGGCCTGGGCGACCCTCTTCGTCCGGACGCCGAGTGCGTCGGCGGGCAGGAAGCCGTTGAACGCCTTCCGCGTGGCGCTCTTCCACGCCTGGCTGGAGACGCGGGCACGCCGTACTCCGCCGAAGATCGCTGACTTGGGCATCCCGGTGTCGTCACGGTTGATGTTGCTCGGCGGGACGGTCTGCAGGATGTGGATGTCGAGGATGGTCCGGGTCACGGTGGTTCCGTTCTTCTCGGATCGGCCCGCGGCGTTCGGCCCGCGCGCAGGTAGGTGGCCAGGTGCGTACTGTGGTGCGGCTCCGCGTGGGGGGCTATTCGCCCGCGTCCGCGGCTGTCAGGTCCAAGCCCTCGGCTGGGGAGTCGGGCGCATGCCGCGCGTCCTCGGCCGTCACCGACGGGTCGTACACGCGGTGGAAGCCCCGCCCCCACTCCCGCCTCACGTCGGCTTGGAACCTCGGCTGCTGCCAGCGGTCGATGTGGTCGGCGAGGAGGCCGTAGTCCAGGGGGATGCGGGCGGAGCGCAGCAGCAGCACCATCTCGCGGAGGCGGACGGCCAGTGTCTCGAAGTCGGTCGAGCTGCCGATGCGTACGAAACGCTTGCGCACGGCAGGGTTGAGTTCCGTGTCCGGGACCATCCTGGGCCGCTCTGTCTCATCCTGGGCATCGCCTGGGCCCGGGCTCTTTTCGCCGTCACGGTCCTTCGTGCCTGCCTTGCCCTCGGCCAGGCGCCGCGTGGCACGGCCCAGAGCCCAGCGGGGGACGTGCATCGCCTCCTCGCGCAGCGACTGCTGGTGCAGAGCCCACAGCGTCACAGCCAAGTGGACCGCGCGGTCCTCGCGGGCCTCCCGCTCTTCACGCCACATCTTTTCCGGATACGACAACGGCTCCGGCGTGCTGGCCTCTCGCTCCCGCGCCGCCTGCTCGCGGAGCCTCGTCAACGCCTCCAGATCATCGAGACCCCAACTGGTGGGCGAACTGTGGGGATCCCGCCCGACCTCGCGGCGCAGCCTGGCCACTGCCGCGACCGAGGACGCGAGGTCGCGTCGGTACCCGGCCTGCAGCCGCCCGACGGTCTCCGCAGCCGCTTGCCCGGCGAGGGAACGTGTGGTGCCGTTGCTGGCTGAGGTCACGGTGTTACCTCCGTACGGATGTCAGTGGCGGCCCGGGATTCGGGGAAGCGCGGCGCCGGCGTTCCGGCAGCGGGTGGCCCGAGGACCTTGTCGAGCCGGGCGCGGAACCAGCTCTCGGCGCGGCCCGTGTCCAGCAGCCGCACCCCGAGCTTCGGGATGTCCACGAGGCGCCCCTCGTCGGCGGCGGGTCCTGCGGAACGGAGGAGCTGCGTGCCGAGCCTCGTCATGTGCCGCCGCACTGTGGCCCGCCACTCCTGCCGAGCCGTGTGCAGATCGGGAAAGGTGAGCAGGTCCTTCAGCCACGCTCGGTACGGGCCGTCGAGCGTCCCGAATCCGAGGTCACGCGCGGTGTCGTCGGGCGCGGTGGGGGCGGCGCCCGCAGCGCGGGCGAGGTTCGCGGCGAGCTGCCCGAGCGCGGTCACGGCCAGATCGGCTTCGCTGACGGCGTCCAGGGCGGCGGCGCCGTAGACCGGGTCCTTCTCGTGGAGGGTGATGACGGGCAAGACGACGGAGTCGTCGGCGATCTCGTCGATCACGGACTGCTGGGTCCCGTACTTGGCACCGATCAGCCGCAGCCGCACCAGTTTGCTGGGGAGGATTTCCCCATTGGTGATCACTTGGGTGATCCAGTCGGTGATGCCGGAGCGCAAGGTCACCGCGGCCTCTCCGCGCCTGGCCACGTCCGACGCCTGCTGCCGGGCGGGCAGCAGGGAGGCGAGCCCCCGCCAGGCAGCCTTGCTGGGGTCGTGCCGTTGGGGCATGTAGACCAGCGGGCGTTTCTGCTTCTTCTCCTGGGTGGGGCTGCGGCGCCAGCTGGACATCGGCTCCAGCGTCCAGGGGGAGGACATGGCGAGCCGGTCGCCGTAGCCGAGGACCACGCCGGTGACGACACCGCCTCGCGCGTGCAGCCGGACCCTGCGGCTCTGCCAGGTGTACAGGTCCCGCAGGCCCCGGGGGCCGCCGGAGGCATCATCACGTTCCTCGGCCCCGACCCGCGGGCGCCGCCACACGGGCCGGTCATCGTCCGCGCTCGGTACCGCGTGCCGTTGGTACGCCTCCTCGAAGGCGATCAGGTTGAGCAGCAGCGTTTCCCGCAGCGTGTCGCCCTCGGCGAAGATCCCGCCGAGGTCTCCCAAGGAGCCCACACCCAGTGGATAGACCTTTCCCGCCTTTGCGCGCGTGTCGCCGACCATGGCGGACTTGATCCCCGAGGTGTCGTAGGCATGGGCGTGCACGAGCCAGCGCGCCGCCTCCGCGTACGACAACTGATCGACTCCCGGGCGCCGCATGGCGAAGAAAGGCTCCCCCACGGGGACATCCGCGACGATGCGGCTGAGCGGGGCCAGCTCGTCCTTGGCCGTGCGGAGCTCCGCGACCTGGTAGAACGGGTCGTCGGGGTGGAAGAGGTCGAAGCGGTCGCGATGACGCTTCAGGTAAGCCGCGACAGCGGAGAACGGGTCGTCCGCGAGCCAGAGGTCCTCCCACGCCTCCAGCTCGGCGGGCCCCTCCAGCGCGTCGTACAGGATGGCGAGCAGCAGCCTCAGCAGGGCCAGCTCCTGCGTGGGGATGTCGCCCACGAGCCGCCGCAGGTGGTGAGCCTCTTCGAAGAGACCGAGCAAAGAGACCTCGTCCACCGTGCCGTCGGCACGCTGGACGGGGAGCCACGGCGAGGACACCAGGTCGAAGGAGGGGGGTTCGGCGGCCCGTACGCTCATCGCGGCCTCCGACTCCTGCGCACGTCCGCCAGCAGGGGGAGGGACGTCGGGGGTGCCCCGCGTTTCGACAAGTCCCCTGACACCGTGCTCACTTGGGCTTCCCTTCTCTGCCGCTTCCACTGCCGTTCCTTCTGGACCAGCAAAACCCTCCGCGGGCATGCCGGGAGCCGTCACCCGCAGCCCGTCGGTCCGGCTGTAGGTGAGAAGGAAGCCTGCCAGACGGGTCTGACAATCGGAGTCCAGGACGAGAATCAGCTCGCCGGCGAGCCAGGGGCACTCCTTGACCTGCCAAGCGGGAATCAGGAAGCGCTCCAGCTCACCGATGGTCCGGTCGACCATCCACCGAGTGCTGAAGCGTCCGGGGAGCGTGAGGGCGCTCGCCGCCACCGCCTCGGCCGCGCGGCGCGACGGTGGGAAGTCGACGGGCAGCTCAAGCCCGCCGCGCCCGTCCTCCGCCCCGTCGTCCAGCCACGGGACGGTCGTGAGTCGCCTGTCGGCTTGCTGCTGTACGACCAGCACCTCCAGCGTCTCTTCGGTGTCGCGGACTTGGGCGCGCCCGGCAGGGCCGTCGTCCGCGTCGCCGGCGTGCGCGTTCAGCCAGCCGTACACCGGCCTCCCCGGCCGCTGTACCGGACTGAGCAGGAAGCTCCCGGCCCGTTCCCGCTTCTGCCCGAGCAAGCGGTCGTGCTCGACCCGTGCCTCGGCCATCGGGTCGGCCCAGGATGCGGGGCCGACCGGCTCGTCGCCGTACACGGCCTGGACGAGTGGGCTGATCCCGTCGGGAAGCACCAAGGCCTCGCCGTCCATGAAGGGGCCGAGCACGGCCAGGGTACGCAACAGCGTGTACGCGCTCCGGTAGACGGCCAGCGTCCCGGGAACGGGCTGGGGCGGCTCGGCTCCCCAGTCCACACCCGTGATCAGGCAACGCGGCCGGGCCAGGCGCGCAGGCCGCGGCCTCACATGCCGATGCAGCCGCCCCATGCGCTGTAGCACCAGGTCCACCGGCGCCGCGTCCGTGACGAGGAAGTCGAAGTCGACATCGAGTGACTGTTCGAGAACTTGGCTGGCCACTACGACGTGCCGGTGTGGCCGATCTGCGCCGTCCGGCCCGAACATCCGCAGCATGGTCGCGTCCTTGGCGGCGCGGTCCGCGGCCAGGAACCGCGAGTGCGCCACGGTCACGGCGTCCGCCCCGAGCCGGGCCCGCAGCGCGTCAGCTGCTTCCAGCACTCGGTCGACGGTGTTGCGGACGACCAAGGCGCAACCACCGGCGGCCAGTTCGTTCTCCAAGCGATCGGCGAGGACGGCGAGGTCGTCGTCGATGCGTTCGATCCGTACGTCGGTACGGCGGCCTGAGGCGGCAGGAGGCGTCGCGGTGATTGCCGTGTGCCCGGGAGCGGCCGCCGTGAGGAGTGGGTACGCCGTGTCGGAGACGCGGCTCCCGTCGTCATTCCCACCGGAATAGGCGGCGATGAGTGCCTTCCTGCGAGCCGCGGGAAGCGTCGCCGAAAGCAGGACGACCGGGACGCGGTAGGCCGCCAGCCACTCGAGCACGCGGTCCAAGTACCGTCCCATGTAGGCGTCGTACGCGTGCACCTCGTCGATGATGACGACCTTCCCCGCGACCGCGAGGTGCCGCAGCGCCAGGTGTCGGCTCTTCAGCCCCGCGAACAGCACCTGGTCGATGGTCGTCACCGCGAAGGAGGCGAGGAGCTGCTTCTTCCGCCCGCGCAGCCACTGATGTGCGTGCAGCCCGGCTGGTCGGTGCGCGGCCGGCGCCATGGACTCCTCGCCGTCGAGGTCCACGGCGGCGATGGTCCGCTGCCCTTGGGCGAGCAGGCCGGCCCATTCGTTGTTGAGTGCGGCCTTGGCATGCGCGAGGACCACAGACCGCGGCGTCTTTGCCCCCTCGGCCTCTGGAAGGCGGCTCAGCCATGCTGTCACCCGGGAGAACATGGCATCGCTCGTGGCGCGTGTCGGCAGGGCGACCAGGACGCCGCCCGCTCCCGCGCGAGCGGCGAGGATCTCCGCCGCCGCGAGCGCCGCCTCCGTCTTCCCTTCACCCATCGGGGCCTCGATCACCACCAGGCCGGGCGTCGGCATCGTCCGGGCCATTTGAACGGCGGCGCTCTGCACGGGCCGGATCTCCGCCCCGGACAGCTGGGGAAACCGCCGCGTGAACAACTCCGCGGGCGAGCCAGGTGGATCCTCGGGTGCCCACGGCCCGGGCAGCGCGAGCCCCTCCCACGCTGCCCGGAACCGCCGCCGCTCACCGACAGGGCCTTCCGGGCGCCACGAGTCGGGGTCGTACGGAAAGAGCTCCGGTGAGCTGGCGATCCAGTCGGCGAGGATCACCACGGCGGTCAGCGCCACCTGCGCGGGCTGAGGCAACCGCACATCGCGCCACTCCGGAAGCCGCTCGGTCACACCTGCCAACTCGGCGCAGGCGTCCATCAGTTCGTATTGAACGCGGCGCCACGCCGCCTCACTGGCACCGGGATGCCGCAACAGATGCGGCCGTAGCTGAAGGTCATGGATCTGCTGGTGATCGGGGGGAACCCCGTGGTGCCCGCCTGCCACCACAGCGAACTGCCCTGCTACCCGATTGCCCAGCCTGAACCGCTCGGACAGCCACTCCTGCAGCAGCAGCTGCCCGGCGAGTCCGTGCGGTGCGAGTCGCCTGTCCTGCCCGTACTCCTTGAGGAGAAGCATGTCGAGCCCGGCGTCCCGCATGAGGCCCGCCAGCGGCTCGACTTGACAGGCGAAGGCGGGTGTCGCCTTTCCGACGTCGTGGGCGGCCCCCAGGAAGCGGACCAGCCGAAGGGCGTCGTCCTCCGCGCCGGGCAGCGCCGCGGCCACCAACTCCACGACCCTCGGAGGCACCCAGTGCTCCCACAACCGCCCGGCTGTGGCAGCGCTGTCCGCCAGGTGCCGCCACAGGGGCAGTGAAGTGACCGACGAGCGCTCGTGCTTAGCCCACACCTGGCGGGCGGCCGGAGACAATGCGGCGAAGGGCACTGGGGTGTCCGGGATGTCTGGGGTCATGGATTCAGGGAACATGCCTGCTATGTCCTGAGTGCGCGACTACGAGAAACGCGCTGATCGGGCTCGGCAAGGTGTTATACGGGCATGACGGGACCCGGTGCGGGCCCGGGGAACCCCTGGCGCCGACGCACGGGCCGGCACCAGGGTGTCCCGCCGTGACCGTCAGGCCGAGCGCGGGCGGAACACGCCCGCATAGACCAGTACGACGATCACGATCACGGCGCCCCACACCCAGGGTGCGTACGGGGAGGGTGTCGAGGGGCATACCGCGATCAGTGCCATGAGCAGGGCGTGCGCGGCGGGTTGAGCTTGAGCTGGTAACGGAGGCTCGGACGGGGATGCGGGCGCACTTCGATCGTCCACGGATATACCATCCTGTCGTGTCGTCGGAGCTCGGCTCCTGCGGCCTTCCGGACCCCCTGGCCTCTCGATCCGACGAGCTGCGGTCAGGGGGTCTGGTCTGTTGGGGCCAAGTCCGTGTGATGGGTGCGGAGTTGAGCGTAGCGTTCGTAGGGTGCTGCGTCATGAGTTCTGTTGATTGATCTCTCCAGCAAAATGAGCTTCCCAGTTCAAACTGGGAAGCGCAGTCGGCAGCCCCGGCTCACCCCGCCCACCTCTGCCGTGCTCGGCGCGCGAGCTGCTTCGAGGGGGCGCGAGCGCGACAGTGGGATTTCCGTTGCCGGGGTGAGCTGTTGGCTGCCTGGCGCAGCGCCGGTGGGCACCTTCTGCTCGTCGGCGGGGGTCGGGCGCCGGCTCATGGAGTTCACGGATGCGCCAGCCCGTCGCAGGGTGACAGCCGCCTCGGTCAGGCGTAACCCCGCATAGGCGGGGAGCACGTTGCCAACTGAGCGTCCCAGGGGCCACCCCCGCACGCGCGGGGACCACGCCAGGGCGATCCTGCCCTACGCCGACGGCTCGGGACCACCCCCCCACGCGCGGGGACCGCCGTCCGCCTCCGCGGCGGCGGTGGATCCACGCGGGACCACCCCCGCACGCGCGGGGACCGCGGCCGCCTGGAGTCCATGAACCAGCGCTCTACGGGACCACCCCCGCACGCGCGGGGACCGCGAGACAGGCGTAATGGTCGGCTGGTCCTCACCGGGACCACCCCCGCACGCGCGGGGACCGCCCCCGCCGCGTTCAGCTTCGGGATCATCGGCCGGGACCACCCCCGCACGCGCGGGGACCGCGCTCGGCAGCGCTCCGGCCCCACCGCCGCGGCGGGACCACCCCCGCACGCGCGGGGACCGCCGAGTCGACCAGTCCGAGGGCTTCGAGGGCGCGGGACCACCCCCGCACGCGCGGGGACCGCCCTCACGGCACGACCGGGAGGTTCAGAGATGGGGGACCACCCCCGCACGCGCGGGGACCGCGCGGTGGTCGCCTCGCTTACCGCAGAGCTGGTGGGACCACCCCCGCACGCGCGGGGACCGCAGGCCGTGGCCTGCGGGTCTATGTGGTCGGCAGTGGGTTTTTGCTTGCTTCTTGAGATATCGGCATTACATCTTCATCTGCCTGAATCCCTGCAATGTGCCGCAAAATCTCTCTCCAATCGCAGCAGCCTCGCGGCGAACCCACGTGGAAGCCGCGACTGTACAGACGCATCGGCGGGAGGCTTGGTTGGGTGTTGTCGATAGAGCTGAATGGTGCCCCTGGGGCGGAGGTGGTCCCCCGTCGGAGGGTGTTCGTCGCCAGCGCGTCGTATGTGTGCAGCGGCGTGCTACGGCGCACGGCACCCTCCTTGGGCGGCCATCGACGGGACTTGGTGCGTCACCGGTTTAGGTTCGAGTCCCGCCCTGCGGCGCGGCGCAGGTGAGGAGTGGCCTGCCACGCGGCGAGGCACACTCGATCCGGCCGGGGCTGTTGCCGTTTCGGGCCGTCGGGTTGGCTTTGCGGGCCGGGGGCACGGCCGGGGAGGGGAGCATGCCGGCGCGAGCGGCTCTTCGTGGCTCCCGCCCGGGTTCGCCCGCGCCGATATGTCGTCGGCAGGAGCATCCCCCTACCCCTCGGGAGCGAGCGCGGCGCCCCGCAGCGCGAGCCCGGTCGCCTCGTGGCGGCCGGGCTCGCTGGCAGGTTCACTGCGGTGTGCTGGGAGGGAGGCGCCGCGGTGGTGTGGTGGCTACCGCGGGCGGCAGGGATGCGGCTTCCGGGTTCCTGATTTCGTGGAGGCCGGAGCCTTGGGGTTCCGTGTGCCGGGCGGGGTGCTAGGCCCGGTGGAAGCCGCGCTGCCAGGCCTCAGTACTTGTTCAGGCGCCAGTTGCTCCAGTGTCCGGGGGCACCCCCCGTGCTGCCCCCGTTGAAGCGCTCCTTGTACCAGGCCCTCCCGTCCGTCCCCTTACAAGTGATGGCGAAGTTCCAGCCGTTGACCCAGGCCATGTCGATCGAGCCGTTGCCGGGCTGGGTGCACTGTCCCCCGAGGGAGGTCCAGCCGCTCGTGCCGCTGCCGGAGCCCCACTTCGTGTAGGCCTGCTTGTTCGTGCCGATGACGAAGACCTGCCACTGGCCGTTGGGCAGCTTGTGCTTGACCTGGCTGTTGCAGTAGAAGCTGCCGCCCCAGTTGCTGTAGTGGCACCATCCGCCGCTCTGGTAGGTCGTGCCCGGGTCCGACACGGCCACGGCCGCGCCGCGGCTCTCGGTGCCCGTGGCCGCCTGGGCCGTCACGGCCGCGCCTCCGAGTGCGAGCGTGGCCCCCATGGCAAGGCCCGTCAACGCGTGTGATGTGCGCACGGTGATTCCCCCTCTTTCGCTTGCCGGTTGTGCGGTCGAGACGAGAACCTAGGCGGCGGGCGGCATGGTGCGCGTCATGCGCTCGTTAGATGTTGCTCGTCAACCGAGCGTGCACCGGGGGTAAACCAGGGTCGCAGCTCAGCGGTCAGGCGACGGGCGGCCGGGCGGGCCCGACGCGGAGCCCGGCACCACGAGCCCGCTCTCGTAGGCGACGACCACGGCCTGGGCGCGGCTCTTGAGGTCCAGCTTGGACATGACCCGGTGCAGATGCGTCTTCACCGTGCCCTCGCTGAGGAAGAGCCGGCCGGCGATCTCGTCGTTGGTGAGGCCGCGCGCCACCAGGGTGAGCACGTCGAGTTCCCGCGCGGTCAGTTCGGCCAGCTGCTCGGGCCTGCGCAGCGCGCCGCCCGGACGTGGCGTGTACGCCTCGATGAGGCGGCGCAGGACCGTCGGCGCGAACAGCGCGTCGCCCCCGGCGATGGTGGCGATGGCGCCGAGCAGCCGCTGCGGCGGGGTGTCCTTGAGGAGGTAGCCGCAGGCGCCGATGCGCAGCGCGTCGTACACGTACTCGTCCACGTCGAACGTGGTGAGGACGACGACGCGCGGTGGCGGGGCGAGGTCCAGGGCGAGGATGCGCTCCGCAGCGGTGAGGCCGCTGATCCCGGGCAGGCGGACGTCCATGAGGACGACGTCGGGCCGGTGCCGCTCGGCCAGGCGGACGGCCTCCTCGCCGTCCGCGGCCTCCGTGACGGACGTGAATCCGGGCGTGGCGCGCACCAGCGCGGCCACCCCCGCCCGGATCAGGTCCTGATCGTCGACAACGAGAACACTGGTCATGTACGAACTCCCCCTTATGGTTCCCCGCCGTCCGGCGCGTGGTTCCCCGCCGTCCGGCGCGTGGTTCCCCGCCGTCCGGCTCATGGTTCCCCGCCGTCCGGTGCGCCAGGTGCCGGCGGCGCGGCGCTGGTCGGCAGGGTGAGCCGCACTTCGTACCCCCCTGCGCGCCGCGGCCCGGCGGACAGCGAACCCCCACAGAGGTTCGCCCGCTCCTGCATGCCGATCAAGCCGTACCCGCTCTCCGGCGCCGAAATGGCCGGTTCGTGGCCGTCACCGGACGTCCTTCCGTCGTCGCGTACGACGACCGTCACCTGGTCCTGCTCATAGCTGATGTGCACGTACGCGCTGGTGGGCGCGGCGTGCTTGACCACGTTGGTCAGGGCCTCCTGGACGACGCGGTACGCGCACAGGTCCGGGCCCAAGGCGAGCTTGCGGGCGGTGCCTTGAGTCCGGACGGTGACGCGGACGTTGGCCGCCTGGAGCCGTTCGGCCAGCTCGCCGACCCGGGCGAGGCCGGGCGGGGCGTGCCGCGGCGCGCCGCCCCCCTGCTCGTCACAGACGTCGTCCACGCGCAGCATCGACAACAGGCGCCGCAGCTCGTCCAGTGCCTCCCGGCTGGAGTCCGCCACGGCGGACAGGGCCGACCGCGCCGTCGCGCCGTCGGAGTGGAAGACGTACGCGGCCAGGCCGGCCTGCACGGAGATCGCCGACAGGTGGTGGGCGACGACGTCGTGCAGTTCGCGGGCGATGCGGACCCGCTCGCCGAGGACGGCGTTGCGCGCGTGCGCGGCCTGCTCGTTCGCCAACTGGGCGCTCAGCCGCCGCAGTTCGCGATTGCGCTCCGTGACGAGGCGCATCGCGTGCCCGAAGGCCAGGGCGATCGCCGGGATGAGGACCCCCTGGGCGAGGACGAGGATCGCGGGGAGGCGCCCGCACACCCCGTTGTAGAGGATCACCGCGCCGGTCAGCGCGGCTGAGGCGAGTGACACGCGGGGCGCGCGGGTCGCGGCCACGCTCACCAGGGCGATCATCGGCGCCCACCAGTTCAGGGACGGCTGGTAGCCGAGCGCGAGATATCCGGTGTACGCCGCGCAGGAGACGACGAGGGCCACCGCGGGGGCCGAGCGGCACCACGCCAGGGGCAGGGCGACCAGGACGGTGAGCAGGTACGCCCACGCGTCGAACGGCTCCCACCCCTCCGGGTGGTACACGTGCCCCGCGACGCTGCCGCTCACCGCGACCCCGGCGGCGAGCGCGGCGTAGACGATCCGCTGAACGGGCACGGACCGCACTGATCTCACCTGCATCGGGGGATGGTAGGCCCGCGCCCGACTCCTGTCGTCAGTCGTACGGTTGACCTGCCGTCAACTGACGGCGGACGCGGTGGGCCCGGATGCCCGCGCGCACGCCACCACCGGCACACAGAGCGTCTGCGCCCATAGCCGAAGAGCCGCGGCCCGTCGGCGAAGTAGGCGCAGCCCGGCGCGCGAGGCCCGTGGGTGCCTCCGGCGTGGCTGTGCTCCGGGGCCAAAACCGGGGGGCTGCCTTGGTGACTCGTCCCAACATGGGAATCCGGGGGCTCCATATACTTTCGATATATCGAGGAGTCGGCTAGTCGAGGAGTCGGTTATGGTTGCCCCGTTCGACGCGACGGAGTTTCGGCGGACCCTCGGCTATCTGCCGACCGGGGTCACGGTCATCACCACCACCGGGGAGTTCGGCGAGCCGGTGGGAATGGCGTGCAATTCCTTCATGTCGGTCTCCTTGAATCCGCCGTTGGTCATGATCTGTGCCGGGCACGCGTCGGCGACCCTCGTCGACCTCCGGCGGAGCGGCGGGTTCTGCGTCAATATCCTCGGCAGCGGCCAGGGAGAACTGTGCCGCCAGTTCTCGATCAAGGACATCGACCGGTTCGCCGGTGTTCCGTGGACCGATTCGGCCGTCGGCCCTGAATTGAGCGATGCCGTCGCCTGGATGTCGTGCGCCATCGAGGTCGAGCACGAGGCGGGGGATCACGTCATCATCGTCGCCAGGGTGACCGCGCTGCGGGTAAACCCGGACGAGCCTGCTCCGCTGGTGTTCCACCGCGGGAAGTTCGGGTCGCTCCGCGAGGCCGCCGAACCGCTCGCCGCGGCGGCCACGCTGCCCCGGCAGGCGACCGGTGGCAGTACGCGCGTACCGGCGGCGGCCGCGGGCGCGTATGGATACGCGCGGGGATACGCGTACGGATACGCGCACGGATAAGGGGCGCAGGCCCCCCGCGTCCCGTACCGCGGGTCCGCTCTTGGAACCGGGCGGGGCATGCGCTGTCCAGATTCTGGACTTCTGACAAATGCGGATCCCCGGAATTCATAGGTCCGGATAACTCCGTCATGGCGGAGGCCGGTGCGGCCGCCGGCGGCGGGCGAGGAAGCCCCTGCCGTCAGGGCCCGGCCCCCGGGAGCCGCGAACGGCCCGCCTTTCCCCAGTTCAGCGAGGTGTGAGCGGGAAGGCGGAAGCTTGCGTTCGGCGCGCCCGCCCGTGCCTTGGCGAAGGACCCGGTCCCCGTGACGCACACGGGAGAGCATTGCAGAAACGGTTTTTCTTCCCTCATGTCGCCCATCGAGGCGGAGAAGCGAATAAACCAGACCAACGGCAGCAACCACGGCCAAGGGGTGCCTGGCTCATCGGGGGTGAGTCCTATACATTGGCGTATTGGTAGAAACATCGAACACCGCTCAGGCAGATCATCCCGTCCGGGGGGAATTGGAGGGGATACTAAGTGAACTTGGAGCGCCTTTGTTTCCCAAGCCGGTTGCTGGGGTTTTTGAAGTTTATGAATGGAGTTTAGACAGGGACGGCTTCGCCGTCGACGACGTCACGCACGAGCTGGGCTTCCGTCCCGCCGAGAGCGAGGAGATCGTCGCCAAGCTCCTGGAGCTCCAGCTCATTCAGCCGTCCCGGGACCGGGATGCCTGGTTCGTCCCGACGGACCCGGGCATCGCCTCCTCGCAGCTCCTGAATCAGGGCGAGCTGGATCTGCTCGAACGAAAACTGGCGGTGGGCCAGCTCAGGAACGATCTGGCGCGGCTCTCGCTCCTTTTCCGGTCGAGCAAGTTCGGCAGCCAATATACAAACTCGTTCGACATTGTGAAAGTCCCCGAGACGGTCAGATTGCTCCTCTCGGAAGCGGCGGCGAACAGTTCCCAGGAAGTCGTCTGCATGCAGCCCGGCAGCGGCTGGCCCGCCGATGAACTGGTCGAGGCGCAGACCCGGGACTTCCAGATGCTCAAGCGGGGGGTGCGGCTGCGAGTTCTGTACCAGCACGCCGCCCGGTTCGACACACCGACCCGCGAGCACGCGGGGAAGCTGATCGAATCCGGTGCCGAGATCCGTACGGCGGGCGCGCTCTTCGGCAAGATAGTCATCTTCGACCGCACTGCCGCGTACATCCCGGCGAGCGGCGATGACGGCGGCGCCGTCGTCGTGCAGGAGCGCTCGCTCATCGACTTCCTCCACTCCTGTTTCGAGCATGTCTGGGCGACCGCGAAGGAGTTCGACACCCGGCGCGCGGAAATCGATGTCATCGGCGGCGACATGAAGAAGGAGATCGTCAAGATGCTGATCTCCGGGGCCAAGGACGAAGCCATCGCCCGACGGCTTGGCGTATCGGTCCGCACCTGTCGTAAACACATTGGTCAGGTCATGCAGATGTTCGGCGCGACGAGCCGCTTCCAGTTCGGCTACCTGGTGAAGGAGGCGAACCTGGAAGAGGACGTGTAACGCGCGACCCAAGGACGCCGTTGCGGCGCCCGGCCTTGCGCAACACGGCCGGGCGCCGCGCGGCCACGCGCTGCCCCGGGGCCTGGCCCGCACCGCCGCACCGGCCGGCCGCCCTGCCCCGGGGCAGCCGTGTGCCCAGGTCGGGCGGGGGTCGGGAGAGCTTCCTCAAGTGGAAGTGCAGCTTGATGAGCGGGCTACGGGGTGGAGCCGCCGGGTGTTCTGTCAGACACTATGGGCCGTTGCAACAGTGCAATCGCGGAGTTGTTCACTGAACACCAAGGGGGCCGCGTTCATCTCTTCATTCCTCGTTTCGCAGACATGTCGGAGCAGTACCTGTTGTGCTTCCGAAGTCACTGCGCCGGGGTAATCTGCGCGTAGGGCGGCGCACGCGAGTTCCGCGGCCCGCGACCCACGCGAACACCATGTGAATGATTTATACTTCTTGGTTATTGCCTTTGGGTCGAGTGTTGTAAAGTCCTCACTGGTGAGTGCTTTATGGTCGGCGCCGCGCCAGCTGCGGCCCTGCCGATCCGGCGATCCATTTTCGTGTCCGCATACATCAAGCGCGGTTCTCTGAATTCGGACGTTGTCTTCCGGAAATTCCTTCTCGGACGTAAAGCTGAGGTGTGCTCAATGAGCGGGTCTGTCGTGTGTGACGCCGGCCGGGGGCCGGGAAACCCCCCGGCCGCTCGGGAACGGACGGGTGTGGTCGCCCGATGACCGGTGACGGGGGAGAGCGGCGGCTCGCGGTCTTCGGCGCGGGCGTGATGGGCATCGGCATCGCGACGCTGGCCGTCGGCCGCGGCGTACCGGTGACGCTGGTGGACGTGGACCAGGAGCGCCTGGGCACGGCCCGGCGCCGGCTCCGCGACGAGCTGCGGCTCGCCCAGATGATGGGCGCCCTGCCGAGGAGCGGCCCGGCCGGTGAGCTACAGCTCGCGGACTCCGTGGCCGCCGCGGCGGACGCCACCTGGGTGATCGAGGCCATCACCGAGGTCGCCGAGCTGAAGACCAAGGTGCACCGGGAGATCGCCGGCGCGGTCGCCCCCGGCACGCTGCGGGTCACCAACACCTCGTCCATCCCGGTCGACGAGCTGGCAGGGCAGGTTCCCGCCCCCGAGGACCTGGCGGGCATCCACTTCATGAACCCGCCGTACCTCATCGGCACCCTTGAGGTCGTGCGCGGGCCGCGTACGTCGGAGCGGACGATGACGGCCGTCCGGGAACTCCTGGCCGTCCTCGGCCGGAAGGGCATCGTGGTCGGCGACGGCCCCGGCTTCGTCACCAGCCGCGTACTGCACCGCATGATCAACGACGCGGCGAACGTCGTCGAGGAGGGCCGGGCCACGGCCGAGGACGTCGACGCCCTGATGGAGGGCTGCCTCGGCCACCCCACGGGCCCGCTGCGGACCGCCGACCTGATCGGCATCGACAACCTCGTCGACTCCCTGTGGGTGCTGCACGAGCGCACCGGGGACGAGGGCTGCCGCCCCAGCGAGCTACTCCTGCGCAAGGTCGCCGAAGGCCACCACGGCCGCAAGACCGGGCGCGGCTTCTACGAGTACGAGGTGCGCTGATGGCCGGTCAGGTACAGCTGGACGAGGGCGTCCTCGACTACGTGCGCTCGGTGTCCCTGCGCGACGACGAGATCCTGCGCGACCTGGTGAACGAGACGGCGTTCATGCCGTCCCTGAACGCCATGGTGACCATGCCCGAGGAAGGGCAGCTGCTCGCCCTCCTCGTCGGCCTCACCGGCGCGTCCCGGGTCCTGGAGATCGGCACGTTCACCGGCTACAGCACGCTGTGCATGGCGCGCGCGCTGCCCGCCGGCGGGTCCATCGTCACCTGCGACATCAGCGCGCGCTGGACGAAGATCGCCCGGCGGTACTGGGAGCGCGCCGGGGTCGCCGACCGGATCGAGCTGCGGCTCGGCGACGGCGCCGAGAGCATGGCGGCCCTGCTCGCCGAGCACGGCCCCGAGACCTTCGACCTGGTCTTCATCGACGCCGACAAGACCGGCTACGCCCGCTACTACGAAGAGGCCCTGACCCAGCTGCGGCCCGGCGGCCTCGTCGTGCTCGACAACACCCTCTACTTCGGGCGGGTCGCGGACCCCGAGGCGCACGACGCCGACACCGAGGCCATCCGCGCGCTCAACACCGCCCTCCACGCCGACAGCCGGGTGCAGCTCTCGCTGCTCCCCATGGCCGACGGCATCACCTTGGCACGCAAGAACAAGGCGCAGTGAGAAAGGGACTTCCCATGACGGACTCGACCACGGAACTGCCTGTCGCCGCCATCGAGCAGCAGATCGGCGCGTTCCTTGAGGCCAAGACCAAGACGACCTGGGAGCCGGAGGTGGACCTGTTCGCCTCGGGCGCGGTCTCCTCGCTCTTCGCCATGGAACTCGTGGTGTTCGTGGAGAGCACCTTCGACGTCGAGGTGGAGGGCCCCGACCTCGCCCTGGACAACTTCCGCACCCTGCGGACCATGAGCGCGCTCGTGACCCGGCTGCGGGGCGGTGGCGCCGGTGCTTGACGCCCTGACGGCGCTGGTGACCGAGACGGTCGGCGACGCCGCGAGCGAATGGGACGTCACGGGTGAGATCCCGCTCGGCGTGCTGCGCGGACTCGGCGCCAAGGGCGTGCTGTGCGCAGAGGCGAAGCCGCAGTTCGGCGGCCTCGGCCTGACCGGCCTGGACAACGCCGCGCTCACCGCGCACACCGGGGCGCTGTGCAGCTCCCTGCGGTCCGTGATGACCTCGCAGGGCATGGCCGCCTGGACGCTCCAGCGGTTCGGTGACAAGGCGCAGCGCGCGGAGTACATCGGCCGCCTCACCGGCGGCGAGCTGGCCGCGGTCGCGTTCAGCGAGCCGGGCGCGGGCAGCGACCTCGCCGCGATGAGCACCGGGATCCGCCGCGAGGGCGACGACATCGTCGTCAGTGGCACCAAGACGTGGATCACGGTCGCCGGGTACGCCGACTGGATCCTCGTCTTCGGCCGCCACGAGGGCGGCGGCGCCGTCGCCGTCGTGCCCGCCACGGCCCCCGGCGTCACCGTCACGCGGGTGCCCGAGCCCCTCGGCTGCCGCGCGGCCGGTCACGCCACCGTCCAGCTCGACGACGTACGGCTGCCCGCCGAGCACCTGCTCGCGGTGGCGGGCCAGCCGGTCGTCATGCTGACCACCATCGCGCTCACCTACGGCAGGCTCTCGGTGGCCTGGGGCTGCGTCGGCATCCTGCGCGCCTGCCTCACGGCCGTCGCCCGGCACGTCAAGAGCCGCGAGCAGTTCGGCAAGCCCCTGCTCCAGCACCAGCTCGTCGCCCGGCACCTGGCCGAGCTGTACGCCGCCGAGCGGACGGCGACCCTTGCCTGCGAGCGGGCGAGCGCCGGCTGGGACAGCGGCTCGCCGGAGCAGGTGCCCGCAGCGGTCCTCGCCAAGCACGTCGCGGCCACGAACGCGGCCCGTGGCGCGGCCTCCGCCGTGCAGGTGCTCGCCTCCGCGGGGGCGGTGGGCGGACACGTCGTGGAACGGGCCTTCCGGGACGCGAAGTTGATGGAAGTCATCGAGGGCAGCAACGAGATCTGCCAGCTGATACTCGCCGAGCACGCCGCCGCGGCGGCGGCCTGAGCGGTCCCACGGAACGGGGGAGCGAACATGTCAGAAGCACAACCGATCGTGAAGTGCCTGGTCTGGGATCTCGACAACACCCTGTGGCAGGGCACACTCGTCGAGGACGGCCACGTCGAGGTCGACGACACCCTCCGCAAGGTCGTCACGGAGCTGGACGCCCGGGGCGTCCTCCAGGCCGTGTCGAGCCGCAACGACCACGACGAGGCGTGGGCCAAGCTGGAGGAGCTGGGCCTCGCCGAGTACTTCGTCCTTCCGCACATCGGCTGGGGCCCGAAGTCGGAGTCCGTACGCAGCATCGCCGAGCGCCTCAACTTCGCGCTGAAGACGGTCGCGTTCATCGACGACCTGCCCACCGAGCGCGCCGAGGTCGCCTACCACCTGCCCGAGGTGCGGTGCTACCCGGCCGAGCAGGCGGCCCAGCTGCTCGACCTGCCCGAGTTCAGCCCGCCGGTGGTCACCGTCGACGCGCGCAGGCGCCGCGAGATGTACCAGGCCGGGTTCCAGCGTGACCTCCAGCGCGAGGAGTACCAGGGCGCCGACGAGGAGTTCCTGCGCTCGCTCGACCTGGTGATGCGGATCGGCAAGGCCAGGGACGAGGAGATCACCCGGGTCGAGGAGCTGACCCTGCGGACCAGCCAGATGAACGCGACCGGCGTGCACTATTCGGACGCGGCGCTCCGCTCCCTGCTGACCGACGCCGGCCACGAGGTGCTCGTGGTCTCCATGGCCGACCGCTTCGGGCCGCACGGCGCGGTCGGGGTCATGCTGATCGAGAAGGCCCCGGGCGCCTGGCGCGTCAAGCTCCTCGCCACCTCGTGCCGGGTCGTGTCGTTCGGCGCGGGCGCGGTGCTCCTGCGCTGGCTCACCGACGCCGCCGCGCGCGCCGGTGTGCACCTCGTCGCCGACTTCAGGCGTACCGAACGCAACCGGATGATGGAGGTCGCCTACCGGTTCGCGGGCTTCGCCGCCGCCGAGTGCGCCTGCCTCGCCTCGTTCTCCCCGCCCGAGGGAACCGAGTGCCTGCATCTGGAGCCGGTCCGCCAGGACCCGCCGACCACCCTGCGCGTCCTCGCCCCCGAGCCGCTCGTCGGCGGGCGCGAGGCGGAGTGGCGGTAGGCGGGCACCTCACGCACGGCTGACGCTGAACACGCACGATCTACGGGGGATGTCTTGCAGTTCTTGGTTCTGGGCCCGTTGCAACTGATGGACGAAGAAAAGCCGATCGCGCTCGGCGGCGACCGCCGGCGGGCGACGCTCGGCCTGCTGCTGCTCAACGCCAACCGGGAGGTGGCGACCAGCAAGCTCCTCGACGGGCTCTGGGGCACCGACGAGACGCCCGTCACGGCGCGCAAGGTCCTTCAGAACGCCGTACGCGGGCTGCGCGTCACCTTCGCCGAGCACGCGCGCGGCGACGCACGGCCGCCCGCCCTGCTGACCTGCGCGCACGGCTACCAGCTGCAAGTCGACCCCGAGCAGGTCGACATGTTCCGCTTCCACCGCCTCGCGCAGGCGGGCCGCGCGCAGCTGGCCGCCGCACGCCCCGGCGCCGCCGCGGCCACCCTGCGCGACGCGCTCGCCCTGTGGCGCGGCCGCGCGCTCGCCGACCTCGTCGAGTCCGGGCACTCCTGGGCGGAGCTGACCGCCCTGGAGAACGCGCGCCTCGACGTGCGGGAGGACTACTACGAGGCCGAGCTGGCCAACGGCCGCCACCAGGCCGTCCTCGGCGACATCGAGGCCATGGTCGAGGCCGAGCCGCTGCGGGAGCGAGCGTGCCACCAGCTGATGCTCGCGCTCTACCGCGGCGGACGGCAGGCCGACGCCCTCGCCGCCTACCGGCGGGTGCGGGTGCGCCTCGCCGAGCAGTTCGGGCTCGAACCCGGCCGTGAGCTGCGCCTGCTGCAACACGCGATCCTCGTGCACGACCCGTCCATCGCGGCGCCCTACGCGCCCCCGCGGCCGGTGGTGATCTCCCGCGCCGGGCAGGAGCCGGAGCCCCGCGAGCGGCCCGTCGCCCGGCCGGTCCAGCTCGTCCCGGCCCAGCGCTCCGTCGCCCGCGGCGGCGTCAGCACCGTACTGATCCGCGCCGACTACGCCACCGGACGGCGGACCGGGGACGTCGGCAGGGCCCTGGAGCGCACCGCGAGGGTCGTGCACGAGGAGGTGGGACGGCTCGGCGGCGTGGTCGCCGGGTCGACCGGGTCGGTCACCCTCGCCCTGTTCCGCTCCGCCTCACCGCGCGCCGAGGGCGCGCAGCAGGCCGCCGAGCGCGCGGTCCGGGCCGCGATGGCGCTGCGCCAGCGGATCTGCTTCGACGTGCCGGACGGCGAACGGCCCGCGCTGCGCGTCGCGGTGGCGACCGGTGAGACGCGGGCGCGGCCCGGCGGACCCGGCGGGCCTGTCGGGGAGTCGCTGCCCGTCAACGGGGCGCTGCTCGTCGACAGCGAGTCCCTGCTCCAGGCCGCCGAGGACACCGAGATCGTGGTGTGCGGCCGTACCAGGAGACTGACCGGCGCCGCGATCGCGTACGGACGTGAGGGCGGACCCCGGCCGCGCTGGACCGTCAAGGGGCGCTACCGCGACTCCTCCGCCCGGGCGGAGGTCTTCGACCGCGAGCCCGAACTCGGCGTCCTCGGCAGCCTCCTGGAGCGGGTCCGCCGCCGCGCGCGGCCCCACCTCGTGCTGGTCACCGGCGCCCCGGGGATCGGCAAGTCGCCCCTGCTCGCGGCGTTCGAGCGGCGCGTGGAGAACGCGGCGACGCTGCGGCTCACCCCTGGCGGGCCCGTGAGCGCGCCGCACGTGGCGAAGCTCGCCGAGCACGGCCCGCTGGTGGTGTTCGCCGACGATCTGCACCGGGCGGGCGACGCGGTCCTCGCCTTCGTCGAGGAACTCCTCGGCGCGCCGCAGCCGCTGCCGGTCCTCGTGGTCGCCGCGGCCCGCCCGGAACTCTTCCGCAGGCGCCCCGGCTGGGGCGCGGGCCAGCGGCACGCCAGCCGCATGACCCTCGAACCGGTGGCGGCCGAACCGCGCGCCGAGGCACCCCGGGCTCCCCAGCTGGCGAGGCTCTGCCATGTCGCCAGTTGAGAACGCGCCCGCCGGTTGGTCCCGGGGGCCAAATTCGCCGCCCGGTCCGGTGTTCTCGAACCCGGCTGCCCACCACCCCCGCAATGTTGACTGGCCGAGCTGAGTACCCCGGCCGGAGGAGTGACGAGACGATGGAGAACGAGGGCAGGCTGCGGAACTACCTCAAGCAGGCCGTCGGCGAGTTGCAGGACACGCGCGAGCGCCTGCACGAGCTGGAGCGGGCGGCCCGCGAGCCGATCGCGATCGTCGGCATGGCCTGCCGCTTCCCCGGAGGCGTCGTCTCGCCGGACGGCCTGTGGGACCTGGTGACCGAGGGCCGGGACGCCATCGGCGCCTTCCCCGCCGACCGCGGCTGGGACGTCGAGGGCCGTTACGACCCGAACCCCGGCGTGCCGGGCACCTATTACGCCCGTGGCGGCGGATTCCTGTACGAGGCGGCCGAGTTCGACGCCGAGTTCTTCGGGATATCCCCCAGGGAAGCCCTCGCGATGGACCCCCAGCAGCGGCTCCTCCTGGAGACGTCGTGGGAGGCCCTGGAGCGCACGGGCGTCGACCCGCAGGCGCTGCGGGGCAGTGACACCGGCGTGTTCGTGGGCCTCATGGGCCACGGCGGCCAGCGGTACGGGCTCGGCGCGGAGGAGTCAGGGCAGGGCGGCGAGGGGTTCGGCGGGACCGGCAGCGCGGCCAGCGTCGCCTCCGGCCGGATCGCCTACCTCCTCGGCCTGGAGGGTCCCGCGCTCACCGTCGACACGGCGTGCTCGTCCTCGCTCGTGACGATGCACCTGGCCGCCCGGGCGCTGCGCGGCGGCGAGTGCTCCCTCGCCCTGGCCGGCGGGGCGGCGGTGATGGCGACCCTGGACACGTTCGTCGAGTTCAGCCGCCAGCGCGGCCTCGCCGAAGACGGCCGCTGCAAGGCGTTCTCCGCCGCCGCCGACGGCACGGGCTGGTCCGAGGGCGCGGGCATGGTCGTCCTGGAGCGGCTCTCCGACGCCCGGCGGCTCGGGCACCCGGTGCTCGCGGTGATCCGGGGCAGCGCGGTGAACTCCGACGGCGCCTCCAACGGCCTGACCGCGCCCAACGGCCCCTCCCAGCAGCGCGTCATCCGCCAGGCCCTCGCCGACGCGGGCCTGACCCCCGCCGACGTGGACGTGGTCGACGCGCACGGCACCGGAACCCGCCTCGGCGACCCGATCGAGGCTCAGGCCCTTCTCGCCACCTACGGCCAGGAGCGCCCCCGGGAGCGGCCCCTGTGGCTCGGCTCCCTGAAGTCCAACATCGGGCACACCCAGGCCGCCGCCGGAGTCGGCGGCGTCATCAAGATGACCCTCGCGCTGTGGCACGGCGTCCTGCCGCGCACCCTGCACGCCGACGAGCCCTCGCCCGCCGTGGACTGGGAGTCGGGCGCGGTGGAGCTGCTCACCGAGGCGCGCGACTGGCCCGGGAGCGACCGGCCGCGCCGCGCCGCGGTGTCCGCGTTCGGCATCAGCGGCACCAACGCCCACCTGATCATCGAGCAGGCGCCGGAGGCGGAGCCCGTGCCCGCGCCGGAATCCGGGGACGCGGACCTGCCGCTGCTCCTGTCCGCCTCGTCGGCGGCGGCGCTCGCGGCCAGGGCGGAGCAGGTGCGCGCCCTCGTCGCGGCGGAGCCGGGCGTGCCCGTGGCCGCCGCGCTCGCCACGCGCGCGCCGCTGCTGTCCCAGCGGGCGGCCGTGACCGGCGACGGCCCGCTCGCGGGGCTGCTGGCCCTCGCCGAGGGGCGGCCCTCGCGTGACGTCCTGACCGGTGCCGCGCGCCCGCGCGGCAAGACGGTGTTCGTCTTCCCCGGCCAGGGCTCGCAGTGGTCCGGCATGGCGCTGGACCTGTACCGCGACTCGGACGTCTTCCGCGCCCAACTCGACGCCTGTGCCGCCGCCTTGGAGCCGTACGTCGACTGGGACCTCCTCGACGCGCTCGCCGGGCCCCTCGACCGGGTCGACGTGGTCCAGCCCGCCCTGTGGGCCGTGATGATCTCGGTCGCCGCGCTGTGGCGCCACCACGGCGTGACCCCCGACGCGGTCCTCGGCCACTCGCAGGGCGAGATCGCCGCCGCGTACGTCGCCGGAGCGCTGTCCCTGGAGGACTCCGCGGCCGTCGTCGCCCTGCGCAGCAAGGCCATCACCCGGCTCGCGGGCACCGGCGGCATGGCCTCCGTACAGCTCCCGCGGGACGAGACGGCCCGGCGGATCGCGACGTACGGCGGATCCGTGGAGATCGCCGCCGTCAACGGGCCCGGCAGCACGGTCGTCTCGGGCACACCCGAGGACCTGGCCGACCTCGTCGCGGCCTGCGAGGCCGACGGCGTCCGCGCCCGCCTCGTCCCGGTGGACTACGCCTCGCACTCGGCCCACGTCGAAGCGCTGCGCGAGGAGATCCTCACCGCGCTCTCCGGCATCGCGCCGAAGCCGTCCCGGGTCCCCTTCCACTCCACCGTCACCGGCGAGGTCGTGGCCGGGCCCGAGCTGGACGCCGCGTACTGGTACGGCAATCTGCGCAGGACCGTCGGCTTCGCCCAGGGCACCCGCGCCCTGCTCGACCAGGGCCACGGCGTGTTCGTCGAGGTCAGCGCGCACCCCGTCCTCGTCAACGCCATCGGGGAGACCGTCGAGGAGGCGGAGGCCGCCGACGCGGTCGTCCTGGAGTCGCTGCGCCGCGACGACGGCGGACGGGCCCGCTTCCACACCGCGCTCGCCAAGGCGTACGTCCACGGCGTCGACGTCGACTGGAAGATCCCGCCCGGCGCGGCGGCCGCCACGGAGCTGCCCACCTACCCCTTCCAGCGCAGGCGCTACTGGCTGGAGGAGCCCGCCCCGGTCGGCGACACCTCGGCCCTCGGCCTGCGCCCGGCGGACCACCCGCTGCTCGGCGCGGCCCTGCGGACCGCCGACGCGGACACCCTCGTCCTCACCGGACGGCTCTCCCGCACCGCGCAGCCGTGGCTCGCGGAGCACGGCCTCGGCACCGCGGTGCTGCTGCCCGGGACGGCCCTGGTCGAACTGGCCCTGCACGCCGGGGACCGGGTCGGCTGCGGGCACCTCGCCGAGCTGACCCTGCACGCCCCGGTCGTCCTCGACGCAGACCTCGACCTCCAGGTCCTCATCGGCGCCGAGAGCGACGACGGGCGCCCCGTGAGCGTGCACACCGCTCCCGCGGGGACCGACGACTGGGCCCGCAACGCCACGGGCCTGCTGACGAACCAGAGCCCCGCGGCGCCCGGCGACCTCACCGCCTGGCCGCCGCCCGGCGCCACCGCCGTCCCCCTCGACGGCTTCTACGAGTCCCTCGCCGCGCGCGGCTACGCCTACGGCCCCGCCTTCCAGGGCCTGCGGGCCGCGTGGCAGGACGGCACCGTGCTCTACGCGTCGGTGGCGCTGCCCGCCGAGCAGGACGTCACCGGCTTCGGCCTGCACCCCGCGCTCCTCGACGCGGCCCTGCACGCGGCGGGCCTGGCCGCCACCGACGGCGTCCGGGCCCCGTTCAGCTGGAGCGACGTGCGCCTGTACGCCACCGGGGCGCGGGCCGCCCGGGTCCGGCTCACCCCGGCGGGCCCCGACGCGGTCGCCGTGCTCGTCACCGACGAGGCCGGGCAGGCCGTCGCCTCGGTGGGCGAGCTAGCGCTCCGCCCGGTGGACGTGGGCGCGCTCGGGCACCGGCGCGTGGACACCTCGGCCCTGTTCGCCCTCGACCTGGTGCCGGTCGACCTGCCGGAGCCGCCCGCCGAGCCGACCTGGGTCACGCTCGCCGCCGACGGCCGAGGCCACCCGGCCGAGCCGGGGGCGGCGACGGCCGCGCTGTGGACGTGCCCCGGCGGTGAGGTCGAGGACGTCGTCGACCTGACGCTGCACGTCGTACGGGAGTGGCTCGCCGAGCCGCACCTCACCGACGTCCCCCTCGTCGTCCTCACCCGGGCCGACGACCTCGCCCACCGCGCGGTGACCGGGCTGCTGCGCACCGCGCGCGCCGAACACCCCGGCCGGCTGCGCCACATCGACATCGACGACCACCCGCTCGCCCGCGAGGCCCTGCCCGCCGCCCTCGCCTCCGACCACCCGGAGCTGACCCTCCGCGGCGGTGCGGCGGCGGTGCCCCGGCTCACCCGCGCGTCCGCGTCCCCGGCCCTGCCGGAGCCGGCGGAGCGGCCGTGGCGCCTGGGCCTGACCTACCGCGGCGACCTCGACAGCCTGTCCCTCACCCCGTGCCCGGAGGTGCTGCGCCCGCTGGAGCCGGGCGAGGTCCGGATCGCCGTGCGCGCGGGCGGCCTGAACTTCAAGGCCGTGCTCCTGGAACTCGGCATGGTGGCCCGGGACGAGTGGTCCTCGCTCGGCGAAGGCGCGGGCATCGTCCTGGAGACCGGCGCCGGCGTCACCGGGCTCGCCCCCGGCGACCGGGTGATGGGCTTGTTCACCGGCGGCCTCGGCACGGTCACCGTCACCGACCGCAGGCTCGTCGCGCCGATGCCGAAGCGCCTGACGTTCGCGCAGGCCGCCGGGGTGCCGGTGGTGTACCTGACGGCGTACTACGGCCTGGCGGACCTGGCCGGACTCACCGCGGGTGAGTCGCTGCTCCTGCACGCGGCGACCGGCGGCATGGGCTTCGCCTCCCTCCAGCTCGCCCGGCACTGGGGTGCCGAGGTCTTCGGCACCGCGAGCGCCGGCAAACGGGACGTGCTGCGCGCCTGGGGCTTCGACGACGACCACCTCGCCGACTCGCGCAGCCTCGGCTACGCCGAGCACTTCACGAAGGCCACCGGCGGCCGCGGCGTCGACGTGGTGCTCAACTCCCTCGCGCACGAGCACGTCGAGGAGTCCCTCGCCCTGCTGCCGCGCGGCGGCCGGTTCATCGAGATGGGCAAGACCGACATCCGCGACGCCGAGGAGATCGCGGCGGCTCATCCGGGCGTGCGCTACCGGGCGTTCGACGTGATGGAGGCCGGCTTCGACCGCATCGCCGAGATGCTTGAGGAGATCCGCGTCCTGTTCGACGAGGGCGCGCTGCGGCCGATGCCGCTCACCACCTACCCCGTGCACCGCGCGCCGGAGGCCTTCCGGTACCTCAGCCAGGCACGGCACGTCGGCAAGATCGTCCTCACCCTGCCCGCGCCGCTCGACCCCGAGGGCACGGTCCTCGTCACCGGCGGCACCGGGGTGCTCGGCGGCCTCGTCGCCCGGCACCTGGCCGCCGGACACGGCGTGCGGCGGCTGCTGTTGACCAGCAGGCGCGGCCCGGCGGCCGACGGCGTGGACGACCTGGTAGCGGACCTGCGGGCCGCGGGCGCCGAGGTGTCCGTGGTGGCGTGCGACGTGTCCGACCGCGAGGCCGTCGCGCAGCTCGTCGCCTCCGCGCACCGGCTCACCGGCGTCGTGCACGCGGCGGGCGTCCTGTCCGACGGGGTCCTGGAGGCCCTGACGCGGGACGACCTGAACGCCGTGCTGCGGGCGAAGGCACGCTCGGCGTGGCACCTGCACGAACTGACGCAGGACCACGACCTGGCCCTGTTCGCGCTGTTCTCCTCGGTCGCCGGGGTGCTCGGCAGCGCGGGCCAGGGCGGGTACGCGGCGGCCAACGCCTACCTCGACGGCCTCGTGGAGCACCGGCGCGGCCTCGGTCTGCCCGGCACGTCGATCGCGTGGGGCCTGTGGGCGCGGGAGAGCGCCATGACCGGCCACCTCGGCGAGGGCGACAAGGACCGCCTGGCCCGGATGGGCCTCGGCGCGATCGACGACGAGCAGGGCCTCGCCCTGTTCGACGCGGCGCTCGCCCTGCACCGCCCCCTCGCGGTGGCGGTACCCGTCGACGTGGCCCGGCTGCGCGAGAGCGGACAGCCGGTGCCGGAACTCCTCTCGGCCCTCGACCCGGCCGCCTCGGTCCGGCGGCGGGTCGTGGCACAGGCCGCGGCCACCACCCAGGCGGACCGGCTCGTCGAACTGCCCGAGCGGCAGCGCCGCAAGGAACTCCTGGAGCTCGTACGGGAGTCCGCCGCGGTCGTCCTCGGGCACGGCACGGCCGAAGCGGTCGACGAGGACAGCGCGTTCAAGGAGCTGGGCTTCGACTCGCTGACGGCGGTGGAGCTGCGCAACCGCCTCGGCAACGCCACGGCGCTGCGGCTCCCGCCGACGGTCGTCTTCGACCATCCGACACCGGCCGGGCTCGCCGCGTTCCTGGACGGGCTGCTCGTGCCCGCGGCGGAGACGACCGTGGGGTCGCTGGTGACGGAACTCGACCGGCTCGCCGTCGCGGACCTGGACGAGGACGAACGGGGCCTGCTCGCCAAGGGACTCCAGGAGGTGCTGCGCCGCCTCACGGCGCAGGCCGAGGCGGGCGGCGACGAGCGGGACTTCACCGAGGCCTCCGACGACGAAATCTTCGACTTCATCGACGGCGAACTCGACATCGCGTGATCTCGCCTGTTCCGAACGAAAGGGGGCTGCCCGGGATGTCCACCGAGCAGAAGCTTCGAGAGTATCTGCGGCGGGTCACGACGGACCTTCAGCGGGCACGTCGTGAGCTGCACGACGTGCGGGCCGCCGCCCGCGAGCCGATCGCGATCGTCGGCATGGCCGGCCGCTTCCCGGGCGGTGCCCGCACCCCCGAGGAGCTGTGGGAGCTGCTCCGCGACGGCCGGGACACGCTCACGGAGTTCCCGGACGACCGCGGCTGGGACCTCGACCGGCTCTCCGCACCGGACCCGGGGACGCCGGGCACCACGTACCTCACCAAGGGCGGCTTCCTGGCCGACGCGGCCGGGTTCGACGCCGAGTTCTTCGGCATCTCGCCGCGCGAGGCCCAGGCCATGGACCCGCAGCAGCGCGTCCTGCTCGAAGCGTCGTGGGAGGCCCTGGAGAACGCCCGCATCGACCCGGCGTCGCTGCGCGGCACCTCGGGCGGCGTGTTCGTGGGCGTGATCCCGCAGGAGTACATGCCGCGCGCGGGCGAGACGCCCGAGGAGCTGGAGGGCTTCGTGCTCACCGGCGGCACCACGAGCGTCGCCTCGGGCCGGATCTCCTACGTGCTCGGCCTGCTGGGCCCGACGATGACCCTCGACACGGCCTGCTCGTCGTCGCTGGTGTCGATGCACCTGGCGGAGCAGGCCCTGCGCGACGGGGAGTGCGACATCGCCCTCGCGGGCGGCGCCACCGTGATGTCGGGGCCCAGCGTGTTCGTGGAGTTCGCACGGCAGCGCGGCCTCGCGCCCGACGGCCGCTGCAAGGCGTTCTCTGCCGCCGCCGACGGCACCGGCTTCTCCGAGGGCGTCGGCGTCCTCGTCCTCGCGCGCCTCTCGGTGGCCCGCGAGCGCGGCCTCCCCGTACTCGCCCTGGTCCGGGGCAGCGCGGTGAACTCCGACGGCGCCTCCAACGGCCTCACCGCGCCCAACGGCCCCTCCCAGCAGCGCGTCATCCGCCAGGCCCTCGCCGACGCCGACCTGTCACCCGCCGAGGTCGACGTGGTGGAGGCGCACGGCACCGGCACCAAGCTGGGCGACCCGATCGAGGTCCAGGCACTGCTCGCCACGTACGGACAGGCGCGTACGGAGGACTTGGACGACCAGCCTTTGCTGCTGGGCTCGTTGAAGTCGAACATCGGTCACACGCAGGCCGCGGCGGGTGTCGCGGGTGTCATCAAGATGGTCATGGCGATGCGCCACGGGATGGTTCCCAGGACCCTCCATGTCGACGAGCCCACGCCTGCCGTGGACTGGACGGCCGGCGCGGTCGAGCTGGTCACGGAGGAACGCCCCTGGCCGACGACAGGACGCCCGCGCCGCGCGGCGGTCTCTTCGTTCGGGATCAGCGGCACGAATGCCCACGTCATCCTTGAGCAGGCTCCGGCGGAGGAGCCCACGGCGGAGGCGCCGAGGGGCTCGCTGCCGGTGGTGCCGGTGGTGGTGTCGGCTCGGGGTGCGGGGGCGTTGCGGGCGCAGGCGGGGCGGTTGGCGTCCGCGGTGGGTGAGGGGTTGTCGCTGCTGGATGTGGGTGTGTCGGCGGTGCGTTCGCGTGCGGTGGCCTTCGAGCACCGGGCGGTGGTACTGGCGGCTGACAGCGAGGAACTGGTCACTGGTTTGGGGGCGTTGGCTCGGGGTGAGTCGGGGCCGGGTGTGGTGTGCGGGGTGGCGGGTGAGGGCCGTACCGCGTTCTTGTTCACGGGGCAGGGTGCTCAACGTTCGGGTATGGGCCGGGAGTTGTACGGAACGTTTCCGGTGTTCGCGGCGGCTTTCGACGAGGTGTGTGCGGGGTTCGAGGGGTTGTTGCCGGGGTCGTTGAAGGAGGTGGTCTTCGACGGTGTCGGGCTGGATGAGACGGGGTGGACGCAGCCGGGGTTGTTCGCGGTCGAGGTGGCGTTGTTCCGTCTGGTGGAGTCCTTGGGTGTGGTGCCGGACTTCGTGACGGGGCATTCGATCGGTGAGCTGGCGGCGGCGCATGTGGCGGGGGTGCTGTCGCTGGCGGATGCGTGCCGGGTGGTGGCCGCCCGGGGCCGTCTGATGCAGGCTCTGCCTGCGGGTGGCGCGATGGTGGCGGTGCAGGCCGGTGAGGCCGAGGTCCTGGAACTCCTTGCGGGGCATGAGGACCAGGCCGGTATCGCGGCGGTCAACGGCCCTACCTCCCTGGTGATATCCGGAGCCGAAGACGTGGTCACGGGTATCGCGGAGGTGCTGCGGGAGCGGGGCCGTAAGACCAGCCGGCTCACGGTCAGTCATGCCTTCCATTCGCCGTTGATGGATCCGGTGCTGGAGGAGTTCGCGGCGGTCGTCGAGGGTGTGACCTTCCAGGCGCCGGTCATTGCGATGGCAGCCGACGTGGAGGAAGTGTGTTCGCCCGGGTACTGGGTGGATCACATCCGGCGTGCGGTGCGTTTCGCCGATCACGTCGTACGCCTTCGGGAGCAGGGCGTGACCCGGTTCGTGGAGATCGGTCCCGATGGCGTCCTCACGGCGATGGGCGCGCAGAGTGTGGAGGCGTCGTTCATCGCGTTGCAGCGCCGTGAGCAGCCCCAGGTGCGCACCGTGCTGGCCGGTCTGGCGCAGGTGCACGCGGCCGGGCATGAGGTGGAGTGGGCGCGGCTGTTCACCGGCACCCCCGCGGCCCTGGTGGACCTGCCGACCTACCCCTTCCAGCACCAGGACTACTGGATGGCGGGCCCGTCGTCCGGCGATGTCGTGTCGGCGGGGCAGGTGGCCGCGGACCATCCGATGCTGGACGCGGTGGTGCGGGTCGCCGGTGCCGACGAGGTCGTGTTCACCGGGCGCCTCTCGGCGCGGACCCACGCCTGGGTGGCCGAGCACGAGCTGGGCGGGCGCGCCCTGGTGCCGGGCACCGCGCTGATCGACATGGCCGTCGCGGCGGGCGACGAGGTCGGCTGCGCCGGTGTGGACGAGATGGTGATCACCGCGCCGCTGCGCGTCCCCGATTCGGGTGGCGTACGGGTCCAGCTCGTGGCGGGCGAGCCGAGGGACACCGGCCACCGGCCCTTCGCGATCTACTCCTGCCCGGAGGCGGGCCACGACGGCCGGGACGCCGAGGAGGAGTGGACCTGCCACGCCACCGGCGTGCTGGCCGCCGAGGCCCCGGAGCCCGCGTTCGAGCTGAGCCAGTGGCCGCCCGCGGGCGCCGAGGCCATGGCCACGGACGGGTTCTACGACCGGCTCGCGGAGAGCGGCTACGTCTACGGCCCGCTCTTCCGCGGCCTGCGCACGCTGTGGCGCAAGGACAGCGCCGCGGGCGCCGAGTACTTCGCCGATGTCGCGCTGCCGGAGGGCACGGACACGGGCCGTTTCGGCATCCACCCGGCCCTGTTCGACGCGGCGATCCACCCGCGCGTGGTCGCCGCGATCGCCGACGCGGGCGAGGACTTCACGCTCCAGCTGCCGTTCGTGTGGAACGGGATCCACCTCTACGCCACCGGCGCGTCCGCCCTGCGGGTGCGTGTGGTCATCGACGCGGGGACCGACGGCAAGACGTCCTGCCAGGTGCAGCTCGCCGACGAGGCGGGGCAGCCGGTCGCCGAGGTGCGCTCGGTGGAGGCACGCCCGGTGTCGGCCGACCAGCCGGCCGGGCGGGACGAGAGTGCCGGTTCGCTCTACGGCGTGGACTGGGCGGCCGTCGACGCGGCCCCGGCCGAACCGGCGGGCCGCTGGGCCCTGCTCGGCACCTCCGCCGTGGCGTTCGGCGAGGCGCTGCCGGTCGACCGCTGCGCGACGCTGGAGGACGCGGCCGGGGCCGACGTGCTCCTGTTCGCCCCCGCCGGGCAGGCGGACACCGACGTCGTCGCCTCGGTCCACGGCGCGGCCGCCGCGACCCTCGACCTGGTGCGGGAGTGGCTGACCGACGAGCGGTTCCTGTCGGGCCGCCTCGTCGTGGTGACCCGCGGCGCCGTGCGCGACGGCCAGGACGACGCCGCGCCCGACCTGGCGGGCGCCGCCGTGTGGGGCCTGCTGCGGTCCGCGCAGGCGGAACACCCCGACCGGATCGTGCTCGCGGACGTCGACGACGACCCGGCCTCGCTCACGGCCCTGCCCGCGGTGCTCGCGGCGGGCCACGACCAGGTCGCGGTGCGCGCCGGTACGGTGACCGCGCCCCGCCTGGCTCCGCAGGCCGCGACGGACGCCGCCGCGCCGGACCTCTCCCCGGAGGGGACGGTGCTTGTCACGGGTGGTACCGGTGCGCTGGGCGCGCTGTTCGCCCGGCATCTGGTCACCGCCTACGGCGTCCGGCACCTGGTCCTCACCAGCCGCCGGGGCCCCGAGGCCCCCGGGGCACGGGAGCTGGAGGCGGAGCTGACCGCGCTCGGCGCGCGCGTACGCGTCCAGGCCTGTGACGCCGCCGACCGCGACGCGCTCCAGGCCGTCCTGGACGCCATCCCCGCCGAACACCCCCTCACCGGGGTCGTCCACACCGCCGGCGTCATCGACGACGGCATCATCACCGCCCTCACCCCCGAACGCGTCTCGGCCGTCCTGCGACCCAAGGCCGACGCCGCCTGGCACCTCCACGAACTCACCCGCGACAAACCCCTCGCCCTCTTCGCCCTCTTCTCGTCCCTCGCGGGCACCCTGGGCAACGCGGGCCAGGCGGGCTACACGGCCGCCAACCACTTCCTCGACGCCCTCGCGCGGCACCGCCACGCCCACGGCCTGCCCGCCCTCTCCCTCGGCTGGGGCCTGTGGGCCACGGAAGGCGGCATGCAGGCCGGGGCCGCCGACCAGGTCGAGCGGACGGGCCTGCGGGCCATCTCCCCGGAGGGCGGGACGGCCCTGTTCGACCGGGCGCTGGCCCTCGGCCGCCCGGTGACGCTTCCGGCGCGGCTCGACCTGCGGGCGCTGCGGTCCGGCGCCGTGCCGGTCCCGGCGATGCTGCGCGGCCTCGTCGGCCGCCCGTCGCGCCGGGTGGTCCGGCAGGGCGGGGGCGACCAGCGGGCGCTGGCCGCACGCCTCGCCGCGCTGCCCGAGCAGGACCGCCACGAGCACGTCACCGAGCTGGTGCGCACCGAGGTGGCCGCCGTGCTCCAGTTCGGCGCGGGCGAGCGGATCAGCGAGACCGTGCCGTTCCGGGACCTGGGCTTCGACTCCCTCACGGCGGTCGAGCTGCGCAACCGGCTCTCCGCGGTCACAGGGCTGCGGCTCTCGCCCGGCGTGGTCTTCGACCACCCGACGACCTCGGCGCTCGCCGCGTACGTCCTGGGCGAACTGAGCGGCGACCTGGCGGCACCGGCCGCGGCCGTCGCGGCGGCGGTCCCGGGCTCCGGCGGCACGAACGAACCCATCGCGATCGTCGGCATGGCCTGCCGCTTCCCCGGCGGGGCCAGTACGCCCGAAGGGCTGTGGCGGCTCGTCGCCGACGGCGTGGACGCGATCGGGGACATGCCGGACGACCGCGGCTGGGACATCGAGCGGCTGTGGGACCCCGACCCCGACAAGCCGGGCACCTTCTACACGCGCGAAGGCGGGTTCCTCCACGACGCCGCCGACTTCGACGCGGGCTTCTTCGGCATCTCGCCGCGCGAGGCCCTCGCGATGGACCCGCAGCAGCGACTGCTCCTGGAGACCTCGTGGGAGGCCCTGGAGAGCGGCGGCATCGACCCGCGCTCGCTGCGCGGCAGCGACACCGGCGTCTACACCGGCCTGACCGCGCAGGAGTACGGGGCGGGCGCGGGCGCGGCCGAAGGGGGCGCCGACGGCTACCTCCTGACGGGCTCCACGACGTCCTTCGGCTCCGGCCGGATCTCCTACGTCCTCGGCCTCGAAGGCCCGACGATGTCCATCGACACGGCCTGCTCCTCGGTCCTCGTGTCCCTGCACCTCGCCTCGAACGCGCTGCGCAGCGGCGAGTGCGGCCTCGCGCTCGCGGGCGGCGCGACCGTGATGGCGCAGCCCATCGGGTTCGTCGAGTTCTCCCGGCAGCGCACGCTCGCGCCCGACGGCAGGTCCAAGGCGTTCGACGAGTCCGCCGACGGCACCGGCTGGTCCGAGGGCGTGGGCCTGTTCGTCCTGGAGCGGCTCTCCGACGCCCGGCGCAACGGGCACACCGTGTTCGCCGTGGTCCGGGGCAGCGCGGTCAACTCCGACGGCGCCTCCAACGGCATGACCGCGCCCAACGGCCCCTCGCAGCAGCGCGTCATCCGCCAGGCCCTCGCCAACGCCGGTGTCGCGCCCGCCGACGTCGACCTCATCGAGGCACACGGCACCGGCACCCAGCTCGGCGACCCCATCGAGGCCGAGGCCCTCATGGCGACGTACGGCCGCGAGCGGCCCGCCGGCCGCCCCGCCTGGCTCGGCTCGGTGAAGTCCAACATCGGGCACGCCCAGCACGCCGCGGGCGCCGGCGGCCTGATCAAGGCGATCATGGCCATGCGGCACGGCGTGCTGCCGAAGACCCTGCACGTCGACAAGCCGACCTCGGCCGTGGACTGGTCGTCGGGCGCGGTGGAACTGCTCACCGAGGCCCGCCCCTGGCCGGACCTCGGCCGGCCGCGCCGGGCCGCGGTGTCCGCGTTCGCGCTCAGCGGCACCAACGCGCACGTCATCCTGGAGCAGGCCCCCGACCCGGCCGCCTCCCGGGCCGACGTGACCCTGCCGGTGGTGCCGTGGGTGCTCTCGGCCAAGTCGCCGCGGGCCCTGCGCGCGCAGGCCGAGCGGCTCCTCGCCGTCCTGGAGTCCGGCACCGGGCCGAACCCGCTGGACGTCGGGTTCTCGCTGGCGCAGCGCTCCGCCTTCGACCACCGCGCGGTGCTCGTCACCGGGGGCGGCGCCGAGGCCGTCGCAGGCCTCCGGGCGATCGCCGCCGCCGACGCGCCCGCCGCCGGTGACGGCCGGACCGCGTTCCTGTTCACCGGGGCCGCGGACGGCCCCGACCGCGAGCTGTACGAGACGCTGCCCGCGTACGCGACGGCGTACGACGAGATCCTGGCCGGGCTCGGTGAACAGGGCGCGCGTGCGGCCGGGTTCGCCGCGGAGGTGGCGCTGTACCGCCTGGTCAGGGCCTGGGGCGTCACCATCGGCTGCGTCGCGGGCACCGGCGTCGGTGAGATCGCCGCCGCGCACGTCGCCGGGGCGCTCTCCCTGGCCGACGCGGGCCGCCTCCTGACGGACGGGGACGCGACGCACGTGACGTACGACGAACCGCGGATGCCCGTGGTGTCGCTGCGCACCGGCGGGCCGCTCACCGCCGCTGACACCCTCGGCCTCGACGGTTCCGACGGCCGGGACGCCGCCGCGCGGTGGCTCGCCGAGCACGGCGTGACCCGGTGCGCCGAGTCCGGCGCCCTGACCCTGCTCGACGGCTCGGTGCCGCTGCTCGCCGCGGGGCGACCCTCCCTGCACGCCGTGCTCGACGGCGTGGGGAAGCTGTTCGTCGCCGGTGCGGCCGTCGACTGGGCGGCCGTGTTCGCGGGCACCGGAGCGCGCCGGACGGCCCTGCCCACCTACCCGTTCGAGCGCCGGAGGTACTGGGCCGCCGAGCCTGGCACCAGCGGTGGCATCGGCGCCGACGACACCGGGCGACACGCCCTGCTCGGAGCAGCCGTCGCCGTGGCGGGCCGGGACGAGACGGTGTTCACGAGCCGTCTGTCCCTGACCAGCCAGCCGTGGCTCGCCGACCACGTCGTCGCCGGGGTGCCGGTACTGCCCAGCGCCGCCCTGGTGGACCTGGCGATCGCCGCCGGGGACGCCACCGGCTGCCCCGACCTCGCCGAACTCACCGTCACCGAACCGCTCGTGCTGCCCGGCGACGGCGCCCTGCGGACGCAGGTCGTGACCGGCGGCCCCGACACCACCGGGCGGCGGACCGTGGGCGTCTACACGCGGCCCGCCGACGCCACGGACGGGGACGGCACCACGCAGGAGTGGACCTGCCACGCCACCGGCGTGCTCGCCCCCGCCGCCGACCGGCCCGACGCAGGACCGGCCCCCTGGCCGCCCGCCGACGCCAAGGCCGTCGACTGGGCGTACGAGGACCTCGCCGACGCCGGTCACCAGTACGGCGAGGCGTTCCAGGGCCTCACGACGGTGCTGCGCCGGGGCGACGAGCTGTTCGCCGAGGTCCGCCTGCCCGAAGGCGCGCTCGCGGACGCCGGCGGCTTCGGGATCCACCCGGCTCTCCTGGAGGCCGCCGTGCAGCCGTTGCTGACCGGCGGAACCGGGGCGGGCCCGGACGGGGCCCCGCTGCTGCCGCTCGCCTGGGAGGGCGTCGCCCTGCACGCCACCGAGGCGACGGTCCTCCGCGTGCGCCTGGCCCCCGCCGGTCCTGACGCCTTCCGCCTGGAGGCGGTCGACGAGACGGGGCTCCCCGTCCTCGTGGCCGACACCGTGCGGCTCCTCCCCGCGGCCCTGACGCCGAGGGACGGCACCGCGGCGCCCGTGTCCGCCGGCACCGCCTCGCTGTTCGCACTGGAGTGGACCCCGGTCGGGTCGGTCGCCGACGACGAGCCGGAGAGCCTGCTCGCCCTGCTCGGCGACGCCACCGGCGGCCCCGCGGGGATCGCCGGGATCGCGCCGCTGCGCTTCGGCGACGTCGACGAGGCGGCGGCGTCCTTCACCCCCTGGGACGTCCTGCTCGTCGAGCCGTCGACGCCGGAGACGGCCGGGGACCCGGTCGCCGCCGCGCACCGGGCCGTGACCCGGGCCCTCGGCGTGGCGCAGTCCTGGCTGGCCCAGGAGGACCTGCCGGACAACCGCCTCGCCGTGGTCACCCGGGGCGCCCTGGCCGCCGTCGCCGACGACGCCGTACGGGACCCGGCCGGTGCCGCCGTGTGGGGTCTGCTGCGCTCGGCCCAGGCCGAGAACCCCGACCGGATCGTGCTCGTCGACCTGGACGACGACCCGGCGTCCGTCGACCAGCTGCCCCTGGTGGCCCAGGCGGGCGAGCCCCAACTGGCCGTACGCGCCGGGAAGTTGTACGCACCGAGGCTGGCCCCTTCGGCCGCCCCGGCCGTGGCGCCGCCCGCCCTCGTGGACGGCGGCACCGTCCTGGTCACCGGCGCCGACGGGGAGCTGGGCGCGCTGTTCGCCCGGCACCTGGTCACCGCGTACGGGGTGCGGCACCTGGTGCTCGCCGACCCGGGCGGCCCCGGCACGCCCGCGGAGCGGCTGCGGGACGACCTCGCGAACCTGGGCGCGACGGCCACCGTGGTGGCCTGCGACCTGGCCGACCGCGAGGCCGTGCGCGCCCTGCTCGCGGGCATCCCGGCCGAGCACCCGCTGACCGGGGTCGTGCACACAGAGAACGTCCTGGACGACGGCGTGTTCACCGCGCTCACCCCCGAGCGCGTCGCCGCCGTCCTGCGGCCCAAGGTGGACGGGGCCCGGCACCTGCACGAGCTGACCGCCGACGCCCCGCCCGCGCTGTTCGCCCTGTTCTCCTCCGTCGTCGGCCTGCTCGGCAGCCCAGGACAGGCCAACTTCGCCGCGGCCAACGCCTACGCGGACGCCCTCGCCACGCACCGCAGGGCGAGCGGCCTGCCCGCGGTGTCCCTCGCCTGGGGCCGGATGGTCGAGGGCGGGCAGCCGGGCCTGCGCGTGATCGCGGGGGACGAGGCGTGCGCGCTGTTCGACGCCGCCCTGGCCACCGGGCTCGCCGTGGTCGCGCCCGCGCCGCTCGACCTGGCCGCCCTGCGCCGCGACCCGGCGCAGGTCCCGGTGGTGCTGCGCGGCCTCGTGCCGCGCGGCGAGCGCCGCAGGGCAGGCGCGGAGCAGACCGTCGACCGGTTCGCGGCGATGAGCCGGGCCGAGGCGGAGACGTACCTGCGCGACCTGGTGCGCGCCGAGGCGGCCGCGGTCCTCGGCCACGCGGCGCCCGACCACCTCCGGTGGGAGGTGTCCTTCCGGGACTCCGGCTTCGACTCGCTGTCCGCCGTGCAGTTCCGCAACCGGCTCGGCGAGCGGACCGGCCTGTCCCTGCCGACGACGCTGGTGTTCGACTACGCCTCACCGGGGGCGCTCGTCGAGCATCTCCTGGAGAGGCTCGCCCTCACCGACGGCGTCAGCCCGCGCTCGGCCCTGGCCGAACTGGACAAGCTGGAAGCCGTCCTGATGGCCGTCCCGGTCGGCGCGGCGGCCGGCGAGGAGTCCGGCCGCACGGAGATCGCCACCCGCCTCGACGCCATCCTCACCCGCTGGAACAAGGCCTGGACCGACGCGCGGCCCGACGCGGTCCCCGGCACCGGCGACACGGACCTGGCCGCCGCGATCGAGACCGCGACGGAGAACGAGGTCTTCGACTTCATCGACCGGGAACTCGGCCGCGCTTCCGCCCGACCCAACCGCTGACCACCAGGAGACACGGTGAACCCACCCACCCGCTACGCCGAAGCCCTACTGACCGGCATGCTCGGCACCTTCGGCCTGAACGTCGAGTACGTCCGGGCGGAGAAGAACTCCCTGTACCACCTCGACGAGACAGGCGCCGAGGTGCGGGTGCTCGACCTGGTCGGCGGCTGGGGCTCGCTCATGCTCGGCCACAACCACCCGGAGATCGTGGCGCACGCCAAGCAGCTCCTCGACACCGGCGTGCCCGTGCACTCGCAGTTCTCCGAGCACCCGACCGCCGACCGGGTCGGCGCGGTCCTCAACGGGATCATCGCCCGGGAGTTCCCCGGCGCGGAGCCCTACCCGGTGATCTTCGCCAACAGCGGCGCGGAGGCCGTCGAAGCGGCCGTCAAGCACTGCGAGTTCGACCGCGCGCTGCGCCTGAAGAGCCTGTTCGAGCAGATCGAGTGGAACGCCGACGCGGCAGTGAAGGCGGTGCGCGCCGGCGCCGCGCGGCTGCCGGACGACACGTCCCTGCTGCCCGGCGACGTACCGGCGCCGACCACCGCCGAGGAGTTCGGCGCGCTGCTCGGCGCGGTGGCCGCGCACAACATCGGCCTCGCGGGCACGAGCCCGGTGTTCTTCGCCCTGGAGCGGGCGTTCCACGGAAAGCTCCTCGGCAGCACCCAGTTCACCTTCAACCCGCTCTTCCGGGCGGCGTTCGCCTCGCTCGGCCTGCCGGTGACGTTCGTACCGCCGAACGACGCGCCGGCGTTGCAGAGCGCCGTCGACGAGCACCAGCTCGCCGCGCTCGACGTCGAGGTCGTGGACGGCCGGGTCACGCTCGTCGAGCGGCCCTTCCCCGTCATCGGCGGGCTGATCGTCGAACCCGTCCAGGGCGAGGGCGGCATCCACGCGCTGACGCCCGAGTACGCGGCCCGCGTCCGGGAGATCTGCGACGCGGCCGGGTGCCCGGTCGTCATCGACGAGATCCAGACCGGCATGGGCCGGACCGGGAAGTTCTTCGCCAGTTCCCACATCGGGCTGCTCGGCGACTACTACCTGCTCGGCAAGTCGCTCGGCGGCGGCATCGGCAAGACCTCCGCCATGCTGGTCCGGCAGTCGCGCTACCGCCCCGAGTTCGAGCTGGTGCACAGCTCGACCTTCGCCAAGGACGGCTTCACCACGTCCGTCGCCCTGCGCACGCTCGAACTCCTCGAAGCCGAGGACGGGGCCGCCTACGACCAGGCCGCCGAGCGCGGCGAGCGCATCCTCGCCATGCTGCGCGAGCTGGCCGACGCATACCCGGACGTCGTGCTCGACGTCCGCGGCAAGGGCCTGCTCATCGGCCTGGAGTTCACCGACCAGAGCCAGGCCGCGTCCCCGGTCATCCGCGAGAAGGCGGCCGCGGGCCTGCTGGTCTTCCTGATCGGCAGCTACCTCCAGCTCGTCCACCGCATCCGTACGGGGCCCACGGCCAGCGTGCCCAACATGCTGCGCATCGAGCCCTCCATCCACATCACCGACGAGGAGATCGAGCAGCTGCGCACCGGCCTCACCGAGGTCTGCCGGATCCTGCGTCACCAGGACGCGCTGCCGCTGATCCACCCGCTGACCGGCACCGCGCGACAGCCGCGCGAGATCCAGGACTTCCGGGAGCGGCCCGCCGGCCCGGCAGCGCCCGAAGGCCCCGCCACCCACAAGGCCGCGCTCGTCGGCTACCCGCTGACCCCGGGCGCCCTGCGGGAGCTGGACCCCTCGCTCGCCGGCCTGGACGACGACGCCCTGCTCGCCTACGTCCAGCGCTCCGAGCTGCTCAAGGACCTGCCCGCGACGGCGCCGGTGCGCTACACCTCGCCCCAGGGCACCTCGGTCGACCTCACCGTCTACCCGCTCCTGGTGTCACAGCAGCAGCTGCGCGCCTACCGGACCACAGGGCAGACCTTCCTGATCGGCCTCGACCTGGACCGCAGGGTGCGCGCGGCCAAGGCGGACGGCCACGAGACCGTGGGCATCGGCTTCGGCCTCGGCGCGGTGAGCGAGCACGGCCGCGCCCTGCGGGTGCCCGGGGTCACGCTGACCGCGGGCAGCACGCTGGCGGTCGGCGCCACCCTGGCCGCCCTCGAGAAGCCCGCGCTCGAACGCTTCGGCGACCTGGGCGGGTTGACGGTCGCGGTCGTCGGCGGCGGTGGCCGCGTCGGCTCCGCGCTCGCCGCGCTCAGCGCCGAGCACGTCGCGAGGATCGTCCTCGTGGGCAGCGGCCGGGAGGGCTCGGCCGACCGCCTGCGCGCCACGGAGCTGAGGATCTACCAGGACGCGTGGACGCGGATCGCGGCCGGGGGCGAGCTGACCGGCATCGCGGCGGCCCTCGCCGCCGAGCCGCTCATCGCCAAGTGGCTGGCCGACGGGCGCCCCGGTGACGAGCCGAGCGCCGAGGCCGTCGCCGCGCATCTCGCCGATTCCCACGACGTCAACCCGTACGTCCTCACGACCGAGGACCATTTCGAACTGCGGAATGCGCACGCGGTGATCGCGGCACATTCGAGTCCGGTTCCGGTACTCGACGAGAAGCATCTCGGGCAGGGCGCGATCGTCGCCGATCTGTCCTTCTTCGGCACCGGTGCGGAATCGGCCATTGTCGCCGGGCGTGACGATTTGCTTTACCTGCGGGGTGGTGTTCTTTCCGGACCGGAGGATACGATTCTACCGCGTGGTTTCAATGGTCCATTGAACACGGGTGAATTGCTGGCGGGGGCTGCGGAAGTAATCGTCCTCGCACTGTCCGGCGCTGACGGAACGTTGAGCGATGGCGCCATCACCCAGGAACGGGTGCACGCACTCATCGATCTCGCCCAACAGCACGGGTTCGAGGCGATTTCCGCCTGACGGCTGCCGGGAATTCAGTTCGCCGGACCATCGGCCGATGGTCCGGCCTGACCGAAAAAGGTAAGTGAATGTCAGAGTCAGCAGATACCCGAGCGAAGGTGGCGGCGGAACTCTCGTCCGATCCGCACTACGCCAAGCGCTGGTTAATCCTCGCGGTCATCGGTGTCGCCCAGTTCACGATCTTCCTGGACACCACGGTCGTCAACATCGCGCTGCCGTCGGCCCAGGCCGACCTCGGCTTCGGCGACGGCGACCGGCAGTGGGTCGTCACGGCGTACGCGCTCGCCTTCGGCAGCCTCCTGCTGCTCGGCGGCAGGGTCGTCGACCTGATCGGCGCCAAGCGGTCGCTGATGATCTCGATCGTCGGCTTCGGCATCATGTCGGTGCTTGGCGGCGCCGCCAACGGCTTCGCCATGCTGGTCACGGCGCGCGCCCTCCAGGGCGCCTTCGCCGCCCTGGTCGCCCCGGCCGCGCTGTCGTTCCTGCTGACCGTGTTCAAGGACCCGAAGGAACGGGTCAAGGCGTTCGGTGTCTACGGCGCGCTCGGCAGCGGCGGCCTCGCGCTCGGTCTGCTGCTCGGCGGCGCCCTCACCGACTGGCTCGACTGGCGCTGGTGCCTGTACGTCAACGTCATCTTCACGGCGGCGGTGTTCGTCGGCGCGATGCTGACCATGCAGAACCGCCAGGCGGAGCACCGCCCGGACAAGCTCGACCTGCCCGGCACGGTGACGGCGTCCGTCGGCCTGTTCTGCCTGGCCTACGGCCTGTCCAACGCCGACGACGGCGAGTGGGGCGGCGCCGACGTGTGGGGTCTGCTCCTCGCGGGCGGCGTCCTGATCGTCGCGTTCGTCCTGTTCGAACTCCGTACGCGCACCCCGCTCCTTCCCATGCGGATCGTGCTGCACCGCAACCGCGGCAGCGCGTACCTGGGCATGTTCCTGCTGGGCATCGGCCTGTTCGTGCAGTTCCTGTTCCTGACGTACTACCTCCAGCTCATCCTGGACTTCTCCGCGATCGAGAGCGGGCTCGCCTTCCTGCCGATGATCGTCGGCATCGCGATCGGCGCGACCACCATCCCACCGGTGCTCGAACCGAAGCTCGGCTCGCGCGTGCTGATCCCGGGCGGGCTCGTCCTCGCCGCCGTGGGCTCGTTCTGGCTCGGGCAGCTCACCGTCGACAGCTCGTACGCCGGCGGCATCCTCGCGCCCATCTTCATCGCGGGCGTCGGCTTCGGGCTCGTGGTCTCCCTGGGCGCGGCGGTCGCCACGGTCGGCGTCGAACCGCAGGACGCCGGTGCCGCGTCGGCCCTGGTCAACACCGTGCAGCAGGTCGGCGGTTCGATCGGTACGGCACTGCTCAGCACCCTGGCGGTCACCGCGGCGGACAACTTCGTCGAGGGCAAGCCGCCCACGCCGCAGCTCGCCGCCGAGGCGTCCGTGGAGAGCTACACCACGGCGTTCTTCTGGGGCGCGGTGGTGTTCCTCGCCGGAGCGGTCATCTGCGGCCTCCTCTTCGACCGCCACGTCACGGCCCAGCCCGATGCTGAACTGGGGGATGCGGCGCCGGTCCCCGGCATGTGAGCCGCCCTTCGTCCGCGGGTGCGTAGGGGCTGACCGCGCAGTTCCCCGCGCCCCTTGGGTGCGCCCCCTATTGAGTCGACCTTTGTCTGCGGGTGCGTGGGGGCTGGTCGCGCAGTTCCCCGCGCCCCTTGGGGTGGTGCCCTTGCACCCCAGGGGCGGGGGGCCGTGCGGGAGTGACCCTGAGGGGCGCGGGGAACTGCGCGCTCGACCACGACACACCCGCAGTCGAAAAGAACGGCCGCCGCGTTGGCCCTTGGTTCCAAGGACCAACGCGGCGGCCGCATTTGGTGTCAGGGGCCCCTGGGGCCGCAAGGCCCCACTCGATTGACTAGCCCGCACGGAGTGATGCGACCTACCGAGGAGGACTTCGTGACAGCAGTGGCCGGTGAGCGGGCTGACATCACAACCGGAGCGGCAGCGGTGGACGCGGCGGAGCTGTTGCGGCGCGCCCGCGAGCTGGGTCCGCTGATCCGCGAGCACGCGGTGAAGACCGAGCAGGACCGCAGGCTCGCGGAGGAGGTCGTGGACGCGCTGCGGGACGCCGGTCTCTTCCGGCTCACGACGCCGGCCCGGTTCGGCGGCTACGAGCTGCGGATGCCGGACCTCCTGCCGATCGTCGTCGAGGTCGGCAAGGCCTGCGGCTCGGCGGGCTGGAACCTGTCCATCGACACCGCGTCGACCCGGTTCGCGCTGAACGCGCTGCCGGAGACCGCGCTCGAGGACGTGTTCGACGGCAACCCCGACGCGTACGTGATATCCACGGCCCACCTGTCCACGACGAAGGCGTGGCGCGCCGAGGGCGGGTTCCGGGTGACCGGCACCTTCCCGTGGAGTTCCGGCTGCGAGATCGCGGACTGGGCGTACATCCCGGTCGTGCACGTCTACGACGGCGACGAGCAGACCACGGACCTCGTGGGCGTCGTGGTGCCGATGAGCGACCTGCGGATCGAGCGGACCTGGCACTCCGCGGGCCTGTCCGGCTCCGGTACCCACACCGTCGTGGCCGAGGACGTGTTCATCCCGGAGCGCCGGGCGACCCCGTTCAGCCTCACGGACCTCGTCGGCGAGGACCACCGGGACAGCATGCTCATCCAGGGCAGCGCGCAGTCGCTCGCCGCGATCGTGGGCGCGGCGCAGGGCGCCCTCGAGGTCACCAAGGCGCACCTGGACAAGGGCCGTCCGATCACGTACGCCAACTTCGAGCGGGCCGCCGACGCGCCGTCGGTGCAGATGTGGTTCGGCGAGGCCGCGCACCTCATCGAGACCGCCCAGATGCATCTGACGGAGGTCGGCAGGGCGCTCGACGGCATTCCGGAGACCCAGCAGATGCCGTGGGCGGAGCGGGCGCGGATCCGCATGCACGAGAAGTCCGCCCAGGAGAAGTCGCGGGCGGGCGTGGAGAAGCTGCTCGACGCGGTCGGCGGCAGCGCCTTCGCCCTCTCGAACCCGCTCCAGCGCCTGTGGCGTGACATTTCGGTGATGAGCCGGCACAACGCGCTGAACGCGCCGCTCATCCTGGAGGACTACAGCCGCGCGGTGCTCGACATCCACCCGGCGGTGACCCTCCTTTACTAAGACGCCTGCCCGGCCCTGTAAAGGTGTCCGGGCCCATGCGTCGCCCGCGCGTCGATATGACCCGGTGGCCGGAAGAATACGGCGGCCGGGTCATAACGGCGCACTTTTCTTTTGTCCGCCCTAGTTCCCGGCCACCAGATTTCACATCGCGTTTTGGTTCCCGACGACAAGCCGGGCCGTGCGCACGCCCTGTTGACTGCCGGACATGAGACAGATCGCCGTGGTCGGAATGGCTTGTCGGTTCCCTGGGGCCGGCGACAGCCACGAGTTCTGGCAATTGCTGCGCAGCGGGGCCGACGCGATACGTGAGGCCCCCGCCGACCGGTGGCCCGGCGCCGGACTGCCGCACCGCATGGGCGGGTTCCTCGACGACGTCGACCGGTTCGACGCCCCCTTCTTCGGCGTCTCGCCGCGCGAGGCCGCCGCCATGGACCCGCAGCAGCGCCTCATGCTCGAACTGGCCTGGGAGGCCCTGGAGGACGCCCGGATCGTCCCCGCCACGCTCGGCGGCGGCGACACCGGCGTGTTCGTCGGCGTGATGTACGACGACTACGCGGCGCTCCAGGACCGCCTCGGCGAGGCCGGGATCGGCCGCCACACGATGACCGGCACCCGCCGGAGCATCATCGCCAACCGCGTCTCGCACCATCTGGGCCTGCGCGGCCCGAGCCTGGCCGTCGACACCGCGCAGTCCTCCTCGCTCGTGGCCGTCCACATGGCGTGCGAGAGCCTGCGGCGGGGCGAGTGCGGCGTCGCCGTCGCCGGGGGCGTGAACCTCAACCTCCTGGCCGAGACGACGCTCGGCGCCGCGCGGTTCGGCGGCCTGTCACCGGACGGCCGCTGCTTCACCTTCGACCGGCGGGCCAACGGGTTCGTCCGGGGCGAGGGCGGCGGCGCCCTGGTGCTCAAGCCGCTGGCCGACGCGCTCGCCGACGGCGACGACATCTACTGCGTCCTCGACGGCGGCGCCATGAACAACGACGGCGCGGGCGAGGGCGACCACGCCGGGCTCACCGTGCCGAGCGCGTCCGCGCAGGAGGAGGTCGTACGGCAGGCCTACCGGCGCGCCGGCGTCGCGCTGCGCGGCGTGCAGTACGTGGAGCTGCACGGCAGCGGCACCCGGGTGGGCGACCCCGTCGAGGCCGCGGCGCTCGGCGCCGCCCTCGGGCAGGCCCGGCGGCCGGACGCCCCGCTCGCCGTGGGCTCGGTCAAGTCCAACATCGGGCACCTGGAGGGCGCGGGCGGCATCGCCGGGCTGCTCAAGGTGGTCCTCAGCATCCGGCACCGGGAGCTGCCGCCGAGCCTGCACTTCACCGCGCCGCCCCCGGACATCCCCCTCGACGACCTCCGCCTGCGGGTGCAGACCGAGCTGACGCCGTGGCCCGAGCCGGACCGGCCGCTGGTGGCCGGGGTCAGCTCGTTCGGCATGGGCGGCACGAACTGCCACCTGGTGGTCAGCGAACCCCCGGCGACGGGCCCGGCGGCAGCACCCGGGGCCGGCCCGGCGGACGGTGAGCGCCCGGCCCCCGCGGCCCTCGCCTGGCCGCTCTCGGGCCGCACCCCCGAAGCGCTGCGCGCCCAGGCCGCCAGGATCCTGTCCTTCGTCGACGCACAGGCGGCGGCGCCCGCCGCCGACATCGGCCTGTCCCTCGCCACCACCAGGACCGCCTTCCGGCACCGCGCCGTCGTGACCGGCGGCGAGCGGGCCGAACTCCGGCGCCGCCTGGCCGGGTTCGCCGGGGGCGCGGCCGTCGCCGGAGTGGTCGAGGGCCAGGCCACGGCGGCCGGCAGGACGGTGTTCGTCTTCCCCGGGCAGGGCTCGCAGTGGGCGGGCATGGCCGTCGGACTCCTCGATGCCGTACCGGAGTTCGCCGCGTCGATGCGGGCCTGCGAGGAGGCCTTCGCGCCCTACGTCGACTGGTCCCTGAGCGAGGTCCTGGGCGACGCCGCCGCCCTGGAGCGGGTCGACGTCGTCCAGCCCGCGCTGTTCGCCGTGATGGTGTCCCTGGCCGCCGCGTGGCGCTCCTGCGGGGTCGAGCCCGCGGCGGTCGTCGGGCACAGCCAGGGCGAGATCGCCGCCGCGTGCGTGGCGGGCGCCCTGTCCCTGGAGGACGCCGCGCGCGTGGTGACGCTGCGCAGCCAGGCCATCCTCGCGCTCTCCGGGCGCGGCGGGATGGTGTCGGTCCTGCGCTCCGCCGCCGAGGTGCGCGACCGGCTCGCCGAGTGGCAGGGCACGGTGTCCGTCGCGGCGGCCAACGGCCCCTCGTCCGTGGTGCTCTCCGGCGACGCCGACGCCCTGGACCACCTCGTCGAACGGTGGACCGCCGAAGGCGTCGAGACCCGCCGGATCGCCGTCGACTACGCCTCCCACTCCGCCCACGTGGAACAGATCGAGGAGCGGCTGCACACCGCCCTCGCCGGGATCAGCCCGAAGACCTCGGACGTGCCGTTCTACTCCACGGTGACCGGCGGCCTCCTGGACACCGCCGCACTCGACGCGGCGTACTGGTACCGCAACCTGCGCCGGACCGTGGAGCTGGAGCGGGCGACCGAGGCGCTGGTGCGCGACGGGCACGGCGTGTTCGTCGAGTGCAGCCCCCACCCGGTGCTCGTGCCGCCGCTGCGGGAGACGGTGGAGCGGGCCGGGGTCACCTCCGGCGTCGTCACCGGCTCGCTGCGCCGGGGCGAGGGCGGCCCCGAGCGGTTCCTCACCTCGCTCGCCGAACTGCACGCGCGCGGCGCCGACGTGGACTGGTCGCGCGTGTTCGCCCTGCGCGGCGCCCGGACCCTTCGCCTGCCCACGTACGCCTTCCAGCGCGAGCGGCACTGGCTGGACGGGGCCGCGGCGCGGGCCACGGCCCCCGACGCTCCAGCGGCCGCGCCCGCCCCGGCCCCGGCGCTCCCCGCCGGGCCCGACCTGCTCACCCTCGTACGGTCGACGGTCGCGGTCGTCCTCGGGCACGCGGGCGCCGACGCGGTGGAGCCGGGCACGACCTTCAAGGAGCTGGGCTTCGACTCGCTGTCCCTGGTGGAGCTGCGGGACCGGCTGAGCACGGCGACCGGCCTCACGCTCCCGGCGGGGACGCTGTTCGGCCACCCGACACCCGCCCGACTCGCCGCGCATCTGCGTACGTTGACGCCCGGCGGGGAGCAGGCCACGCAGGCGCGGCCGGCCGCCGCCGTCGCCGCGGCGGCCGACGAGCCGATCGCGATCGTCGGGATGGCCTGCCGCCTGCCGGGCGGCGTCGCCTCGCCCGAGGACCTGTGGCGCCTGGTCCTGGACGGCACCGACGCGATCTCGGAGTTCCCCGCCAACCGCGGCTGGGACACCGCCCGGCTCTACGACCCCGACCCGGACCGGGCGGGCACGTCCTACGCCCGGCACGGCGGATTCCTGCACGACGCCGACCAGTTCGACCCCGAGTTCTTCGGCATCTCGCCGCGCGAGGCCCTCGCGATGGACCCCCAGCAGCGCCTCCTCCTGGAGACGTCCTGGGAGGCCCTTGAGCGGGCCGGGCTCGACCCCGCGGGGCAGCGCGGCGCGGCCGTGGGCGTCTTCGTCGGGGCGATGGCGCAGGACTACGGCCCGAGCCTGCACGCCGCGCACGCCGAGTCCGACGGCTACCGCCTGACCGGCAGCACGATCAGCGTGGCCTCGGGCCGCATCGCCTACACGCTCGGCCTCCAGGGCCCCGCCGTCACCGTGGACACCGCCTGCTCCTCCTCGCTCGTGGCGCTGCACCTCGCGGCGCAGGCCCTGCGCGCGGGGGAGTGCTCCCTGGCCCTCGCCGGAGGGGTCGCGGTGATGTCGACGCCCGGCATGTTCGTGGAGTTCAGCAGGCAGCGCGGCCTCTCCGAGGACGGCCGGTGCAAGGCCTTCGCCGCCGCGGCCGACGGCACCGGCTGGGCCGAGGGCGCGGGCACCCTGGTGCTCGAACGGCTCTCGGACGCGCGGCGCAACGGCCACCGCGTCCTCGCCGTGGTGCGCGGCAGCGCGGTCAACCAGGACGGCGCGTCGAACGGGCTCACCGCGCCGAACGGCGTCGCCCAGGAGCGGGTGATCCGCCAGGCGCTCGCCGGTGCAGGCCTGTCCGGCGCCGACGTCGACGTGGTCGAGGCGCACGGCACCGGCACGACGCTCGGCGACCCCATCGAGGCCGACGCGCTCGCGGCCACCTACGGCCGTGGCCGGCAGCCGGAACGCCCGCTGCTGCTCGGCTCCCTGAAGTCCAACATCGGCCACACCCAGGCCGCCGCCGGCGTGGCCGGGGTGATCAAGATGGTGCAGGCCCTGCGGCACGGCACGGTGCCGAGGACCCTGCACGTCGACGAGCCGACCCCGCACGTGGACTGGGCCGCGGGCGGCCTGGAGCTGGTGACCGAGGCGCGCGGATGGCCGGAGACCGGCCGGGCGCGCCGGGCCGGGGTGTCCTCGTTCGGCATCAGCGGCACGAACGCCCACGTCGTCATCGAGCAGGCCCCGCAGGAGGCCGTCGAGCGGGCCCCGCGGGAGCGGGCCGCGCGGCCCCCGTCGGCGCGCCCGGAGCCCGGCCCCGTGCTGCCCTGGGTGCTCTCCGCGAGCGCGCCGGACGCCGTCGCGGATCAGGCGGCGGCCCTGCTGTCCTTCCTGGACACCCACCCCGGCCTCGACCCGGAGGACGCCGGGTTCTCGCTGGCCGCCGCCCGCTCGGGGCTGCCGCACCGGGCCGCCGTCGTCGCGGCGGACCTGCCCGCGCGGCGCAGGGGACTCGCGGCGCTCGCCGAGGGCAGCGACGCCCCCGGCGTGGTGCGCGGCACCGCTCGCGAGCCGGGCGGTGTGGTGTTCGTCTTCCCCGGCCAGGGCTCCCAGTGGGCCGGGATGGCCGTGGAACTCCTCGACGCGGCCCCGGTGTTCGCCGCGTCCATGCGGGCGTGTGCCGATGCCCTCGCACCGCACGTCGACTGGGACCTGTTCGAGGTCCTGGGCGACGGCGCCGCCCTGGAGCGGGTGGACGTCGTCCAGCCCGCGCTGTTCGCCGTGATGGTGTCCCTGGCCGCGCTGTGGCGCTCCTACGGCGTGGAGCCCGCCGCCGTGGTGGGCCACTCCCAGGGCGAGATCGCCGCCGCCTGCGTCGCCGGGGCTCTCGGCCTGGCGGACGCGGCGAAGGTCGTCGCCCTGCGCAGCAAGGCCATCCTGGCGCTCTCCGGCACCGGCGGCATGGTCTCCGTCGCCCTGTCCGAGGACGCGGCGGCCGACCGCCTGCGCCCGTGGGACGGCCGGATCTCCGTGGCCGTCGTCAACGGCCCGGGGGCGGTCGTGGTCGCCGGGGCCCTGGACGCCCTCGACGAACTCGTCGCCTCCTGCGAGGCCGACGGGGTGCGCGTCAAGCGGCTCCCGGTGGACTACGCGTCGCACTCGGCGCCCGTGGAGCGGATCGCCGACGACCTGGCCGCGCTCCTGACCGGCCTCACGCCGCGCCCCGCCGAGATCCCCTTCTACTCGACGGTGACCGCCGACGTCCTGGACACCACCGCCCTGGACGGCGCGTACTGGTACCGCAATCTGCGCCGGCAGGTCCGCTTCGCCGAGACCGTGGGCGTGCTCGCCGAGCGGGGGCACTCGGTGTTCGTCGAGGTCAGCCCGCACCCGGCACTGACGACCGCGGTCGAGGACCTGGTGGAGCACGCGGTCGCCGTCGGTTCCCTGCGCCGCGACGACGGCGGCCCGGAGCGCTTCCTGACCTCGCTCGCCGAGGCGTACGTACGCGGCGTACGACCCGACTGGCGGGCCGTCTTCCCCGGCGCCCGGCCCGTTGACGTCCCCACCTCCGCGTTCCGGCGGCGGCGCTACTGGCTGGAGCCCGCGCGGACCGGCGCGTCGGCGGACGTCGAGGCCGCGGGCCTCGCCGCCGCGGACCACCCGCTGCTCGGCGCGGTGGTGGAACTGCCCGGCTCCGGCGTCGTCCTGACCGGACAGCTCTCCGTGCGGTCCCAGGCGTGGCTGGCCGACCACGGGCTCGGCGACACGGTGGTCCTGCCCGGCGCGGCCTTCGCCGAGCTGGCGATCCGCGCGGGCGACGAGGTGGGCTGCGACCAGGTGGCGGACCTGACCTGCGAGGTGCCGCTCGTCCTGCCGCCGCACGGCGGGGCCGACGTCCGGGTCACGGTCGGCGACGAGGACGAGTACGGCCGCCGCCCCCTGGCCGTCCACGCCCGCCCGGCGGACGGCTCCGGCGGCTGGACCCGGCACGCGAGCGGCCTGCTCGCCGCCGGGCCCGCCGAGGACTTCGACCTGGCCGCGTGGCCGCCCCCGGGCGCCGTCGCGGTGGACTGGGACGGCGGCTACGACCGCTGGACCCGGCTCGGCTACCGCTACGGCCCCGCGTTCCAGGGCCTTCGCTCCTGGTGGCGGCGGGGCGAGGAGATCTTCGCCGAGGTCGCGCTGCCCGAGGCGGTCGCGGCGGACGCGGGCCGGTTCGGCCTGCACCCGGCGCTGCTCGACGCGGCCCTGCACGCCGCCGTCGGGGACGGCCCGGACTGCCTCCTGCCGTTCTCCTGGCAGGGCGTGTCGCTGCGGGCCACCGGCGCGGCCGCGCTGCGCGTGCGGATCGCGCCGGAAGGGCCGGACACCCTCGCGCTGTGGCTCGCCGACACCACCGGCGCCCCGGTGGCGTCGGTGGAGTCCCTCGCCCTGCGCCCGATGCCCGCGGGCGAGCTGACCGCCGGGCCCCCGGACGCGCTGTTCCGGGTGGACTGGGCCGAGGCACGCGCCCCGGAGACCCCCGGCGCGCCCCCGTCGTGGGCGGCCGTCGGCACGGACGACCTCACGACCGGCGCGCCCCTCCACACCGACCTCGACGCGCTCGCCGCCGCGGGCCCGATACCCGACACCGTCCTCGCCCCGATCGCCGAGACCGACACCCACGCCGTGGCGGGCCACGCCCTGAGCCTGATCCAGGAGTGGCTGGCAGACGACAGATTCGCCACATCAAAGCTGGTCTTCGTCACCCGCGACGCGGTAACGACGACCGGGCCTGAACCAGGGGCGCCCCAAGGGGGCGCGGGGAACGCCGCGACCAGCCACAACGCAAGCACAGCGGCCCGCACCCGCGACGCGGTGATTACGGACGGGGCCGGGCCGGGGGCGCCCGATAGGGGCGCGGGGAACTGCGCGACCAGCCACAACGGACCCGCAGAGGCCAACGCAAGCTCAGCGAACCGCACCCGCGACGCGGCGGCCGCAGGGGCCGCAGGGGCCGCGGTATGGGGCCTGGTCCGCACCGCGCAGCGTGAGCACCCCGACCGCTTCGCGGTCGTCGACCTGGACGCCCACGAGGCGTCCACCGCCGCGCTGCCCGCCGCCCTCGCCACCGGCGAGCCGCAGCTCGCGCTGCGCGACGGACAGCTGCTCACGCCCCGGCTCGCCCGCGCCACGGGCCTGCCGGCGGCCCGCCCGGACCTCACCCCGGGCACGGTCCTCCTCACCGGCGCCACCGGCACCCTCGGCGGACTCTTCGCCCGGCACCTGGTGACCCGGTACGGCGCCACGCACCTGCTCCTGACCAGCAGGCGCGGCCCCGACGCCCCCGGTGCGGCCGAACTCGCCGCGCAACTCACCGAGTTGGGCGCACACGTCACCGTGGCCGCCTGCGACGTCGCCGACCGGGACGCGCTCGCCGCGCTCCTCGCGACGGTGCCCGCCGAGCGGCCCCTGACCGGCGTGGTGCACGCCGCCGGGCTGCTCGACGACAGCGTGCTCGAGGCGATGCGGCCCGAGCAGCTCCACCGGGTCCTCAGGCCCAAGGTCGACGCCGCGCTGAACCTGCACGAGCTGACGCTGGGGCTCGACCTGTCGATGTTCGTGCTGTTCTCCTCGGTCGCCGGGATCCTCGGCCTCTCCGGGCAGGCGAACTACGCGGCGGCCAACGCGGTTCTCGACACCCTCGCCCAGCGCCGCGCCGCGCGGGGCCTGCCCGGCGTGTCGCTCGCCTGGGGCCTGTGGGCGGAGGCCAGCGGCATGACCGGCCACCTCGCGGACGCCGACCTGAGCCGGATGCGCCGCGCCGGACTCGCCCCGCTGACGTCGGCGGAGGGCCTGGCCCTCTTCGACGCGGCGGTGGCCTCCGGCACGGCCCTGCTCGTCCCGGCCAGGATCGACCCGGCCGCCGTGCGGGCGCAGGGCGCGGTGCCCGCGCTGCTGCGCGGCGTGGTCCGCGAGCGGGTCCGCCGCGCGGAGGCCGCAGCGGGCGGGACGGGCGGGTCGGCGGGCGGCGCCCCGCTCGGCGAGCGCCTGGCCGCGCTGCCCGCCGACGAGCGCGCGGCGGCCCTCCTCGACCTGGTGCGCGAGCACACCGCCACCGTCCTCGCCCACGGCACGGCGGGCGAGGTGGACGCGGCCCGCACCTTCAAGGAGCTGGGCTTCGACTCCCTGACGGCCGTGGAGCTGCGCAACCGCCTGGGCACGGCGACCGGCCTCCGGCTGCGGGCGACCCTGGTGTTCGACTACCCGACGCCGGCGGCGCTCGCCGCCCACATCGGCGCGTCGCTCGGCCCGGCCACGACCGCCGTACCCGAACCGGCCGAACCGGCCGCTGCGGCACCCGACCATGAGTCCGCGCCGCCGGGCGGCGAACTCGACGGCCTTGAGCTCGACGAGCTCTTCGATCTCATCGATGGCGAACTCGGCACGTCCTGAAGCGGGGGTCTTTGTGCAAAGCGAAGAGAAGCTGGTCGACTACCTCAAGCGGGTCACGGCCGAACTGAAGCAGACCAAGCAGCGGTTGTCGGACGCCGAGCGGGCGAGCCGGGAGCCGATCGCCGTCGTCGGCATGGGCTGCCGCTTCCCCGGTGACGTCGGTTCGCCGGAGGAGCTGTGGCGGCTGCTCGACGCGGGCGGCGACGCGATCACCGTGTTCCCCTCCGACCGGGGCTGGGACAGCGAGGGGCTGTACGACCCGGACCCCGACACGCCAGGGCGTACGTACACCCGGCGCGGCGGATTCCTGCGCGGGGCCACGGACTTCGACCCGGAGTTCTTCGGCATCTCGCCGCGCGAGGCGGTGGCCATGGACCCGCAGCAGCGGCTCCTCCTGGAGACCTCGTGGGAGGCCCTGGAGCGGGCCGGGGTGCGCCCGGCCTCGCTGCGCGGCGCCCGGGTCGGGGTGTTCGCGGGCGCCATGTCGCCGGACTACGGACCCCGTCTGCACCAGGCCGCCGGCGGCGCGGAGGCGCATCTGCTGACCGGCACCACCAACAGCGTCGCCTCCGGGCGGATCGCGTACACCTTCGGCTTCGAGGGGCCCGCGGTCACCGTCGACACGGCGTGCTCGTCGTCCCTCGTCGCGCTGCACCTGGCGGTCCAGTCGCTGCGCAGGGGCGAGTGCGCGATGGCGCTCGCGGGCGGCGCCACGGTGATGTCGACGCCGGGCATGCTCGTCGCCTTCAGCCGGCAGCGCGGCCTGTCGCCCGACGGGCGCTGCAAGTCCTTCGCCGACGCCGCCGACGGCACCGGCTGGGCCGAGGGCGCGGGCATGCTCCTGGTGGAGCGGCTCAGTGACGCCCGGCGGCTCGGGCACCCGGTCCTCGCCGTGGTGCGCGGCAGCGCGGTCAACCAGGACGGCGCCTCCAACGGCCTGACCGCGCCCAACGGCCCCGCGCAGCAGCGGGTGATCCGGCAGGCCCTCAAGGACGCGGGCCTGACCACCGCGGACGTGGACGCCGTCGAGGCGCACGGCACCGGCACCAGCCTCGGCGACCCCATCGAGGCGCAGGCCGTCCTCGACACCTACGGCGCCGAGCGCGACCGCCCCCTGTGGCTCGGCTCGCTCAAGTCCAACATCGGGCACACCCAGGCCGCCGCCGGGGTCGGCGGCGTGATCAAGATGGTCCTCGCGCTCCAGCACGGCGTGCTGCCCCGGACCCTGCACGTGGACGCCCCGTCGTCGCACGTGGACTGGTCGGCGGGGGCGGTGAACCTGCTGACCGAGCGCCGCGAGTGGCCGGTGACGGGCGAGCCGCGCCGGGCCGCGGTGTCGTCGTTCGGGATCAGCGGCACCAACGCGCACCTCGTCCTGGAGCAGGCCCCCGAGGCGGAGGAGACCGCGCGGGAGGAGCGCGTACCCCTGCCCGCCGTGCCGCTGGTGCTGTCCGGCAGGACCCCCGAGGCCCTCGCCGCCCAGGCCCGGCAGCTGCTCGGCGCGGTGGACTCCCTGGACCCGCTCGACGCGGCCTTCTCCCTCGCGACCACCCGGACGGCGTTCGAGCAGCGGGCCGCCGTGGTGGCCGGGGACCAGGAGGGGCTGCTCACGGGCCTGCGGGCGATCGCGGGCGGCGGCTCCGGCTCCGGCGTGGTGCGCGGCATCGCGCAGGGGGGCCGCACGGCTTTCGTGTTCGCCGGGCAGGGCAGCCAGCGGCTCGGCATGGGCCGCGAGCTGTACGCGGCGTTCCCGGTGTTCGCGGCGGCGCTCGACGAGGTGTGCGCGGGCTTCGACGGGCTGCTCGAACGGCCCCTGCGCGAGGTGCTGTTCGCGGAGCAGGGAGCGGACACCGGCGCCGGGGACCTGCTCGACCGGACCGGGTGGGCGCAGCCCGCGCTGTTCGCGGTCGAGGTGGCCCTGGCGCGGCTCCTCGGCTCCTGGGGCGTCCGCCCCGAGATCCTCGCCGGGCACTCGATCGGCGAGCTGGCGGCGGCCTTCGTCGCGGGCCTGTGGACGCTTGCGGACGCGTGCCGCGTGGTGGCGGCGCGCGGCCTGCTGATGGAGCGGCTGCCCGGGGGCGGCGCGATGGTGTCGGTGCAGGCCACCGAGCAGGAGGTCGCCGAGGCCCTGGCGGGCACCGCCGGTGACGCGGTCGGCATCGCCGCGGTCAACGGGCCCCGGTCCGTGGTCGTCTCGGGCGCCGAGGAGGCGGTCCTCGGGGTCGCCGGGCACTTCGCGGCCCTCGGCAGGCGCACCAGGCGGCTGCGGGTCAGCCACGCGTTCCACTCACCCCTGATGGACCCCATGCTGGAGCCCTACCGCGAGGTGCTCGCCGGGGTGGCCTTCCACGAGCCGGTCCTGCCGATCGTGTCGACCGTCACCGGTGAGCCGCTGACGGCGGAGACGGTCTGCTCGCCGGAGTACTGGGTGCGCCAGGTCCGCGAGCCGGTGCGGTTCGCCGCGGCGGTGCGCCGCCTCCAGGACGACGGGGTCACCCGGTTCGTCGGCGCGGGCCCCGACGCCGGGGTGACCACGATGGCCGAGGGCTGCCTCACGGAGCGGGAGGGGGCGCCCGCGCCGGTCGCGGTGCCGGTCCTGCGCGCCGACCGGCCGGAGGCCGCCACGGCCCTGACCGCGCTCGCCGCCGCGTACGCGCACGGCGTGGACGCGGACTGGCACCAGGTCTTCGCCGGGTCCGGCGCGCGGGCCGTGGAGGTGCCCACCTACGCCTTCCAGCGCGAGCGGTACTGGATGGACGCGACGGCGGCGGCCGGGGACCTGCGGGCCGCGGGCCTGACCGCGGGGGAGCACCCGCTGCTCGGCGCGGTGCTCCCGCTGCCGGAGTCCGGCGCGACCGTCCTGACCGGCCGGCTGTCCCTTGAGACCCAGCCGTGGCTGGCCGACCACGCCGTGTTCGGCCGGGTGGTGGTGCCCGGCGCGGCGTTCGTGGAGATGGTCCTGCGCGCGGGCCGCGAGGTCGGCTGCGGCCTGCTCGACGAGCTGACCCTGCACGCCCCGCTGGTCATCGGCGAGCGGTCCGGCGCCCGGGTCCAGGTCGTGGTCGAGGACGCCGACGACTCGGGCCACCGGGCGGTGTCGGTGCACGCGCAGGCGGACGGCGGCGCGTGGGTCCGGCACGCGGAGGGCTCGCTGGCCGACTGGGCCCAGCCCGCGGGCTTCGAGGCCGCGGTGTGGCCGCCGGAGGGCGCCCAGGAGGTCGCGCTCGGCGACCTGTACGCGGGCCTCGCCGCGCGGGGCTACGACTACGGCCCGGTCTTCCAGGGGCTTTCGGCGCTGTGGCGGCGCGGCGACGAGGTGTTCGCGGAGGTCGCCCTGCCCCCGGAGGCAGCGGCCGACGCGGACCGCTTCGGCCTGCACCCGGCGCTGCTCGACGCGGCCCTGCACACCATCTGGTTCGGCTCCTTCTTCGACGGCGCGGACGGCACGGACGGCGCGGACGGAGCGGGCGGCACGGACGGCGCGGGCGGGGTGGACGGCGCGGAGGGCGCGGTCCTGCCCTTCGCCTGGTCGGGCGTGTCCCTCTCGGCGACCGGGGCGGCCGCGCTGCGGGTGCGGATGGCGGGCGCGGGGACGGACGCGGTGTCGGTGCGGCTCACGGACACCGCCGGGGTGCCGGTGGCGTCGGTCGACGCGCTGCGGGTGCGGCGGATGCCCGCCGAAGGGCCGGGCGCGCCCGCGGACTCGATGTTCCGCGTCGACTGGCCGGCCGCGCCCGCGGAGGCCGCCGCCGCTGCCCGCTGGACGCTCGTACAGGACCTCGCGGAGGTTCCCGACGACCCGGGTGTGGTGTTCCTGCGCTGCCCGGCCGGCCCTGACGCCCGGCGGGTGACCGCCGACGTGCTCGCCGTCATGCAGGAGTGGCTCGCCGACGCGCGGTTCGCCTCCGGCACGCTCGCCCTGGTGACCGAGGGCGCGGTCGGCACCGCGCCGGGGGAGCCGGTCGACGGGCTCGCCCAGGCGGGCGTGTGGGGCCTGGTGCGCTCGGCGCAGACCGAGAGCCCGGGGCGGTTCGCCCTGGTGGACGTGGAGGAGGCGGCGGCCGGGCCCGTGGCGTGGGGCGAACTCGCCGCGCTCCTCGGCCAGGAGCCGCAGCTCGCGCTCCGGCGGGGCCGGGTGCTCGTGCCCCGCGTCGCCCGGGCGGAAGCGGCCGGTTCCGCCGCGCCCGAGGGGGCGTTCGGCGCCGGTACGGTGCTCGTCACCGGCGGCACCGGCACGCTCGGCGGGGTCGTGGCCCGGCACCTGGTGAGCGCGCACGGGGTGCGGCGCCTGGTGCTCGTCAGCCGCACGGGCGCGGACTCGCCGCGCGGCGCGGAGCTGGCGGCCGACCTGACCGAGCTGGGGGCCGAGGTCGTCCTGGCCGCCTGCGACACCTCCGACCGGGCCGCGCTCGCCCGCGTGCTCGCGGACATCCCGGCCGACGCCCCGCTGACGGGGGTCGTGCACGCGGCCGGTGTCGTCGACGACGGGGTGCTCACCGACCTGACCCCGGAGCGGCTCGACGCGGTCCTCGGCCCCAAGATGGTCGCCGCGTGGAACCTGCACGAGCTGACCCGTGACCTGGACCTGTCGGCGTTCGTCCTCTTCTCCTCGATGTCCGGCCTGATCGGCCCCGCGGGCCAGGCCAACTACGCGGCGGGCAACGCCTATCTGGACGCCCTCGCGCAGCACCGCCGTGCCCGGGGCCTGCCCGGTGTGTCTCTCGCGTGGGGCATGTGGGCCGAGCGCAGCACCATGACCGAGCACCTGACGGACATGGACCTGGCCCGCCTCGCCAGGTTCGGCGTGACCCTGTCCTCGTCGGAGCAGGGCGTGGCACTCCTGGACGCGGCGCTCGGCCTCGACGAGCCGGTCCTGGTGCCGGTGGCCCTTGACCTGGCGTCGATGCGCGCCCAGACGGACGTGCCGCCGATCCTGCGGCGGCTCGCGGGCCGGGGCGCCGCGCCGCGCGCCGCGCGCCCGGCGCCGGTGGGCGCGGGTTTCGTCGCCGACCGGCTCGCCGGTCTTGGGGAGGAGGGCCGCTACGAGGTCCTTCTCGACCTGGTGTGCACGGAGATGGCCCGTGTCCTGGACTATCCGGCGGGCCGGACGGTGGCTCCCGACCGGGCGTTCTCCGAGCTGGGCGTCGACTCGGTGGCCGCCGTGGAGTTCCGCAACCGGCTCGGCGCGGAGACCGGGATGCGGCTGCCGCAGACGCTGGTGTTCGACCATCCGACGGCCGTCGCCGTCGCCCGGGAGCTGGTCCGCGAGCTGGCGGACCGGGCACCGCGCCCCGTGCCGGGCTCGGTCCTGACGGAGCTTGACCGGGTCGAGGCGGCCCTGACGGAGTCCTCGGCGGCCGGGCCCGAAGGGGAGGAGATCGCGCAGCGGATCGAGGGCCTCCTCGTGAAGCTGCGCACGCTGCGGGACGCCGGCAGGTCCGGGCCGCGCCTGGACGTCACGGACGCGACGGACGAGGAGCTGTTCCAGTTCCTGGACGGCAGTTGAGCGGGGAGCCCGCCGTGACCGCGCGCTGAGGCGCCGCGGGCGGCGGGCCCGAGAGCCGCGGAGGGTCCGCTCGGGGCATCGGCCGATGTTCCGAACGGGCCCTCCGCTTCTGCGTGTCCTTTTCCGGGGGCTTCACGCATGCCGCTTCCGAAGCTTCACGAATGCCGCCGGAACGCGCCGCCCACCGCGCGGTAATTCCGTACGAGGCGCGCGGTTACCGCGACATGACCGCGCGCGGGGGAAAGCGTGCCAGTCTGCCGATGCCCAGTCACATTCGCTTTCCGGTACGGAGGCACCCCATGTCAGGTTACCCGATGGCGCGGGCCATTCCTGCGCGATCACAGAGCAATTCCGTCTGTTTTCGGCCGAGTTCAAGCACGGCGATTTCCGGGCGGATCGCATGCTGACGCGGCTGCCGTCCCTGACGGGTCTGCGCTTCGTGGCGGCTCTGATGGTCTTCGCCACGCACGTCGTCTGGTACACCCGGCTCATCCCGGGCGACACGGGGGTGCGGCTCAGAGACGCCTTCGCCCTCTCCGGCTCGTACGGCGTCGGCTTCTTCTTCATCCTGAGCGGCTTCGTCCTGGCCTGGACGGCGCGCCCGAGCGACACGACGCCGTCGTTCTGGCGCCGCCGCCTGGTGAAGATCGGGCCCCTGCACTGGGTCACCTTCGGTCTCGCGGCCGTCTTCGTGCTCAGCACGGACCGGCCCACGCGCACCGTCGACTGGCTCGCGTCCCTGACCATGCAGCAGGCGTGGTTCCCGGACGTCCGGACGAATTCGGCCGTCAACGGGGTGAGCTGGTCGCTGGCGTGCGAATTCTTCTTCTATCTGGCCTTTCCCGTCCTGTTCCCCGTGGTGCGCCGCATCCGCGAGGAATGGCTGTGGCCGGCGCTCGCCGCGGTGGTCGCGCTGATCGTGGGGGCTTTCCTCGTCGCCACGTACGCGGTGAGCGACCGGCCCGGCCTCATCGGCTTCGGTCTGACCGGCGAGGTCTCCTTCGACCAGGTGTGGTTCGTGTACTTCTTTCCGCCGGTCCGTGCCCTCGAATTCGTCCTCGGCATCGTCCTGGCCCGGATCGTCGCGGCGGGCAGGTGGCCGCGCGTCGGCCTGGTACCCGCCTTCGCGCTCGCCGCGGCCGGTTATGTGCTCGCCCTGAAGCTGCCGTACCTGGCGGGCACGGCAGGGGTGTCGACGGTGTGGACCGCGCCGCTCATCGCCGCCGCGGCGGTCGCGGACCTGCGGGGGACCGCGTCGGTGTTCCGCCGGCCCACGATGGTGTTCCTCGGCGAGATCTCCTTCGCCTTCTACATGGTCCACTGGATCATCATCATGACGGCGGCCGAGTGGATCGGGCCCACCCGCACCTTCTCGCTCGCGACCGGCTCGCTCATGGTGCTCGTCCTGCTCGCGGCGGCCGTGGTGTCCGCCACGATCCTGTACTGGTGCGTGGAGAGGCCCCTGATGCGGCGCTTCGGCCGGCACCGCCCGGCCACGGTCACCGCGGTTCCGCCTCCGGCGAGGGTGGAGGGGCAGCGCGTGCTGGACTGAGCGCCTCTCGTGCCGGAGGGCCGGACGCGTCTCGGGGACGCGTCCGGCCCTCCGTGCCTAGCCCCAGCGCTTTACCGGAGGTGCCGCGCCGGGCCGTCGTTCAGCCGCGTGCCGACTGTGGCTGGTCGCGCAGTTCCCCGCGCCCCTGGCGGGTGCGGGTGCTGTTGGGGTCCGGGGCGTGCGTCCCGCGCTCCTGGGGGGTGCCCTCGGGGGCCGGGAAGTATCCGGCGTTCGCGAAGAACTGCGTGTACGTGGCGAACAGTTCGGCGTCGATCTCCGGGCAGGCGATGCCCGTACCGGCCAGGGCGTCCTCCGTCTCGCTGACGTCGACCCGCATGTACAGGGCCTCACCCGCGGTCATGTAGGCGCGGAAGATGTCGATCGTCGGGAAGAGCGCGTTGTCCCGGTCGTCGCGGACCGTGGCCTCGAACTCGTCCCAGGACACCTCGTCCAGGACGTAACCGGAGGCGCGAAGGCGCGTCACCATGTCGGCGAAGCTGACCGCCACCGGGTTGAACAGGTGGAAGGTCCGGCTCTCCGCCGTGCGCGACAGCTCCAGGACGGCCGCGCTGACGTAGTCGACCGGCACCATCGGGAACAGCGCGTTCGCGCCCTTCGGCACCTTGCGCGCCTGGAGGCTGCCCTTGAGGCTCAGCCAGACGAAATCGCGGGTCTGGCAGGCGCCGTCGGTCCGCGCCCCGGAGATCACGTCGGCGCGGTGGACCGACACGGGCAGACCGCGCTCCTGGGCGAGCCCGATGATCTTCTCGGCGACGTACTTGCTCTGCCGGTAGCCGTTGGTCAGCTCCTCCGGCGGGCCGGTCGGGTCCGCGGGGGTCAGACCGGCGCCGCCGGGCGCCGCCTTGGCGAAGACGCCGGTGCTCGACACGTAGTGCAGCGGCACCGTCCGGTGCAGCGCGGCGAGCCGGAGCGCCTCCTCGGTGCCGGTGACGTTGGCCGCCTTCAACGACTGGTACGGGTGCAGCCAGTTGACGGTGGCGCCCGCGTGGTACACCGCGTCGACCTCGCGGGCGAGCCGGTCGTAGCGCTCGGCGGAGAGGCCGAAGCGCGGCTCGGAGAGGTCGCCCGGGAGCACCTCCAGACGGGCGGGGTCGATCTCGTCCCAGATGCCGTACCAGGTCAGGCCCGCGCGCAGCCGGTCGAGCGCCGCCGCCTCGTCGGCGCCCCGGACCAGGCAGTGCACGGTGGCCCCGGTCGACCGCATGAGGTCCCTCAGCAGGAAGCCGCCGACGAACCCGGTCGCGCCGGTGAGGAACACCTGCCCGGGGTCCGCGACCACGGTGACGACCTCGGCGGCCGGGACCACGTCGTCGGCGAGCCGCACCTCGGCCGCGAAGTCCACCGTGGACCGGGCGGGCGCCTCGGTGCGGCTTGCCAGTTCCGCGCGGAGGTGGCCGATGAGCGCCTCGGGGGTGTTGTGGTCGAACAGCAGGGTCGGCGGCAGGCGCAGACCCGTCTCGCTCTCCAGGCGGTTGCGCAGCTCGACCGCCGTCAGCGAGTCGAACCCGAGGTCCGTGAAGACCGTGGTGGGGGTGATGCCGTCGGTCCTGCCGTGGCCGAGGATCGCCGCCACCGACGTACGCACCAGGTCGAGCAGCAGCTCACGCCGGCCGGGCTCGTCCAGCTCGGCGACGCGCTCGGCGAGCTGCCCGCTGTGCGCGGCCGCCGCGGCGACCACGCGCCGGTCGGGCCTGCGGACCAGGCTTCGCAGCACCGGGAAGAGCGGCCCCGGCTGCCGTTCGAGCAGGGCGACGTCCAGGTGCATCGGGACCGTCACCGCGTACGGGGAGGAGAGCGCCGCGTCGAACAGCTCGGGCCCTTCCTCCGGCGAGATGGGCCGCAGGCCCGACTGCGTCGCCCGGCTCCAGTCGACCTCGGAGAGCCGCGAGGCCATGCCGTGCTCCTGCGCCCACGCCGCCCAGCCGAGCGAGTCGGCCGGGAGCCCGTTCGCCCTGCGGTGCTGCGCGAGCGCGTCGAGGAACAGGTTGGCGGCCGAGTAGTTCGCCTGCCCCGGCGAGCCGATGACGCCGGCGACGGAGGAGAAGAGGGCGAAGAGGGCGAGGGGTTTGTCGCGGGTGAGTTCGTGGAGGTGCCAGGCGGCGTCGATCTTGGGTCGCAGGACGGCCGAGACGCGTTCGGGGGTGAGGGCGGTGATGATGCCGTCGTCGATGACTCCTGCGGTGTGGACGATCCCGGTGAGGGGGTGTTCGGCGGGGATGGCGTCCAGGACGGCCTGGAGCGCGTCACGGTCGGCGGCGTCACAGGCCTGGACGCGTACGCGCGCGCCGAGCGCGGTCAGTTCCGCCTCCAGCTCCCGTGCGCCGGGGGCCTCGGGGCCCCGGCGGCTGGTCAGGACTAGATGCCGGACGCCGTACGCGGTGACCAGATGCCGGGCGAACAGCGCGCCCAGCGCACCGGTACCACCCGTGACAAGGACCGTCCCCTCCGGCGCCAACTCCGGCGCGGCCGTGGCGGCCGGGCGCACCCTGGCCAGCCTCGGGGTGCTCGCGCGGCCCGCGCGGAGGGCCACCTGCTCGTGGCCCGAGGCGATCGCGGCGGCGAGGCGCTCGGCGCTCGCCGGGTCGCCGTCGAGGTCGATCAGGGTGATCCGGCCGGGGTTCTCGACCTGGGCGGACCGGGCGAGGCCCCATACCGGGGCCGGGCCGAGGTCGACGTCCTCGCCGTCGTGCGTGGCGACGGCGTTCCTCGTGACGAGGACGAGCCGGGACGTCTCCGAGGCGAGGCCGGCGCGGACCAGTTCGAGCGCCCGCAGGGTGCTCCGGTGCGCCGAGTCCACCGTGTCCGCCGTGCCGGCCGTCGTGTCCCCGGCCGTCCCGTCGAGTACGGCCACGAGGACGTCCCCCGCGGCGTCCGCGACGCTCTCGACGCGCCGCCCCAGGCCGCCCAGCGGAGTGTCACCGAGGATGGCCAGGCGGGTGGACGTGAGGTCCTCCGGGTCGGGCAGGGCGACCGGCGACCAGACCACGTGGAACAGCGAGTCACCCGTCGCCCCGTCGGCGCGCTCGGCGGGCGCCACCGGGGTCGGCCGCAGCGCGCGGGCCTCGGCGACCGGCTCACCCGAGTCGTCGGCCAGCCACAGCCGGAACGCGTCGTCGCCCTTGGCCCTGAGCCAGACCCGCAGCGTGCGCGGCCCGGAGGCGTACAGGTTGAAGCCGTGCCAGGAGAGCCCCGTGGTGTCGCGTCCCGCGGCGAGCAGCGGGTGCAGCGCCGCGTCGAGGAGCGCGGGGTGGATCCCGAACGTGTTCAGGTCCGCGTCGTCGGGCAGCCGCACCTCGGCGAACAGGTCGTCGTCCCGCTGCCACAGCGCGCGCAGCCCCTGGAACACCGGCCCGTGCGCGTAGCCCTTCTCGTCGAGCCGCTGGTAGAGGCCGTCGAGCCCGACCGGAGCCGCGCCCGGCGGCGGCCAGGCGTCCAGGGAGACCAGGGGCGCGGGCTGCGCCTCGGTGAGCAGGCCCGTGGCGTGCGTCCGCCACGGCGCGCCCTGCTCGTCCCGGTCGGGCCGCGAGCTGATGGTGATCCGCCGGTACGCGTCCTCGCCCGCGGCCCCGATGGCCACCTGCACCTGGACGCCGCCGCTCTCGGGCACGGTCAGCGGGGTGCCGACCGTCAGCTCGGCGACGCCTGAGCAGCCGGCCTCGTCACCGGCGCGGACCGCCAGCTCGACCAGGGCGGCCGAGGGCAGCGCCGCGGTGCCGCCGACGCGGTGGTGGCCGAGCCAGGGGTGGGCGTGCAGCGAGAGCCGCCCGGTGAACACCGCGCCGTCACCACCGGCGAGTTCGACGGCCGTGGTGAGGAACGGATGCCCCGGCGCGGCGAGCCCGAGCCCGGCCGTGTGCCGCGCTGCCGCGGAGGTGCTGTCCAGCCAGTAGTCCTGGTGCTGGAAGGGGTAGGTCGGCAGGTCCACCAGGGCCGCGGGGGTGCCGGTGAACAGCCGCGCCCACTCCACCTCATGCCCGGCCGCGTGCACCTGCGCCAGACCGGCCAGCACGGTGCGCACCTGGGGCTGCTCACGGCGCTGCAACGCGATGAACGACGCCTCCACACTCTGCGCGCCCATCGCCGTGAGGACACCATCGGGACCGATCTCCACGAACCGGGTCACGCCCTGCTCCCGCAGGCGTACGACGTGATCGGCGAAACGCACCGCACGGCGGATGTGATCCACCCAGTACCCGGGCGAACACACTTCCTCCACGTCGGCTGCCATCGCAATGACCGGCGCCTGGAAGGTCACACCCTCGACGACCGCCGCGAACTCCTCCAGCACCGGATCCATCAACGGCGAATGGAAGGCATGACTGACCGTGAGCCGGCTGGTCTTACGCCCCCGCTCCCGCAGCACCTCCGCGATAGCGGTGACCACGTCCTCCACGCCGGATATCACCAGGGAGGTAGGGCCGTTGACCGCCGCGATACCGGCCTGGTCCTCATGCCCCGCAAGGAGTTCCAGGACCTCGGCCTCACCGGCCTGCACCGCCACCATCGCGCCGCCCGCAGGCAGGGCCTGCATCAGACGGCCCCGGGCGGCCACCACCCGGCACGCGTCCGCCAGGCCCAGTACCCCCGCCACATGCGCCGCCGCCAGCTCACCGATCGAATGCCCCGTCACGAAGTCCGGCACCACACCCAAGGACTCCACCAGGCGGAACAACGCCACCTCGACCGCGAACAACCCCGGCTGCGTCCACCCCGTCTCATCCAGCCCGACACCGTCGAAGACCACCTCCTTCAACGACCCCGGCAACAACCCCTCGAACCCCGCACACACCTCATCGAAAGCCGCCGCGAACACCGGAAACGTCTCGTACAACTCCCGGCCCATACCGGCGCGTTGAGCGCCCTGCCCCGTGAACAAGAACGCGGTACGGCCCTCACCCGCCACCCCCGACACCACGCCCGGCCCCGACTCACCCCGAGCCAACGCCCCCAGCCCGGAGAGCAGTTCCTCGCTGTCGGCGGCCATCACCACGGCCCGGTGCTCGAAGGCCACCGCACGCGAACGCACCGCCGACACACCCACATCCAGCAGCGACAACCCCTCACCCACCGCGGACGCCAACCGCCCCGCCTGCGCCCGCAACGCCCCCGCACTGCGAGCCGACACCACCACCGGCACCACCGGCAGCGAACCCGTCGACCCCTCCACCGTGGGCTCCTCCGCCGGAGCCTGCTCGACGACCAGATGCGCGTTGGTGCCGCTGACGCCGAACGAGGACACCGCGGCGCGGCGCGGGCGTCCTGTCGTCGGCCAGGGGCGTTCCTCCGTGACCAGCTCGACCGCGCCCGCCGTCCAGTCCACGGCAGGCGTGGGCTCGTCGACATGGAGGGTCCTGGGAACCACGCCGTGGCGCATCGCCATGACCATCTTGATGACACCCGCGACACCCGCCGCGGCCTGCGTGTGACCGATGTTCGACTTCAACGAGCCCAGCAGCAAAGGCTGTCCGTCGGGGCGGGCCGTGCCGTAGGTCGCGAGGAGCGCCTGGGCCTCGATGGGGTCGCCGAGCATCGTGCCCGTGCCGTGCGCGTCGACGACGTCGACCTCGGCGGGGGAGAGCCCGGCGTTGGCCAGGGCCGCGCGGATGACGCGCTGCTGCGAGGGCCCGCTGGGGGCGGTCAGACCGTTGGAGGCGCCGTCGGAGTTCACCGCGCTGCCGCGGATCACCGCGAGGACCGGAAGGCCCCGCCGCCGGGCCTCGGAGAGCCGCGCGAGGGTGAGGACGCCGACGCCCTCGGAGAAGCCGGTGCCGTCGGCGGCGGCCGCGAACGCCTTGCAGCGGCCGTCGGGCGAGAGACCGCGCTGCCGTGAGAACTCCACGAAGGGGTCCGGCACCGGCAGGACCATCGCCCCGCCGGCGAGGGCGAGCGAGCACTCGCCGCCCCGCAGCGCCGACACCGCCTGGTGGATCGACACCAGCGACGAGGAGCAGGCCGTCTCCACGGTGACCGTCGGCCCTTCGAGGCCGAGGAGGTAGGAGATCCGGCCCGAGGCGACGCTGGTCAGCATCCCGGTCATCATGTAGCCCTCGGTGCCCGCGGCCGAGGCGTCGACATCGGAGGCGTAGCCCGTGTACATCACGCCGACGAACACGCCGGTGTCGCTGCCGCGCAGCGAGCGCGGGTCGATGCGGGCCCGCTCGATCGCCTCCCACGTGGTCTCCAGGAGCAGCCGCTGCTGCGGGTCCATCGCGAGGGCCTCGCGCGGCGAGATCCCGAAGAAGGCCGCGTCGAAGCCCTTCACGTCGCTGAGGAACCCGCCCTCGCGCGCGGAGACCTTGCCCACGGCGTCGGGGTCCGGGTCGTACAGGTCGTCCACGTCCCAGCCGCGGTCGGCGGGGAAACCGGAGATCGCGTCGACGCCGTCGGCGGCCAGACGCCACAGCTCGTCCGGCGTCGTCACGCCGCCGGGGTAGCGGCAGCCCATGCCGACGACGGCGATGGGCTCGGAGCGGCTCGACTCCAGCTCCTCGACCCGGGCCCGGGCCTTGTGCAGGTCCGCGGTGACCCACTTGAGGTAGTCGAGGAGCTTCTCGTCCTTGTTCATCTGCTGACCGCTCATTTGGCTACCGCCCGAATCGAGTTCTCAAGGCCTGTCGCGGGATCGTGGTCGGCGAGCACCGAGGTGCCGAGCCGCCCCGCCAGGTACAGCGCGAGGTGCAAGCGGAGGCGGTCCTCGCGCAGGGACCGCCCGAGGAGTTGCTCCGCCTTCTTCACCCGGTAGACCACGGTGTTCTTCGCGATGTGCAGGTGTTTGGCGGTCAGGGCGACGCCGCGCTCGTTGTCGAGGAGGCAGCGCACGGTCTCGCGCAGCGCGGCCATGGACCTGTTGTCGGCCGCGAGCGGGCCGAGTTCGCGGCGTACGAAGTCCGCGGCGGCCTCGGCGTCGTTGCCGAGCAGGATCACCGGCTCCAGGTCGCCGTAGTCGCAGAGCCCGAACGGGCCCGGCTGGATGATGCCGCCGACCCGCTCAGCGGTGACGGCCTGCTCGTGGGAGCGCTGGAAGCCGGCCACGCCGTCGCCCGGAAGGCCGGAGGCGACGTGGATGTGCGGGGGCAGGTCCACGGGCTCGGCCGAGCGCCGCAGCTCGGCCGGGCGGTCGGTGGCCCGGCCGCCCCACGCCCACAGGCGCCCGGGGCCGGCGGGCAGCATCAGCATCGAGGAGCAGCCGACCTGGTCGAGCAGGCGCAGCGCCGTGGCCTCCAGCTCGCGGCTGCTGTCCGGGGTGATCTCGTCCTGCCACAGCACGAGCGCGACGTGGTGCAGCGTCAGGTCGTACCCGAGCTGGCGCAGCGCTCGCATGGTGTCGACGGGCTTGCCCTTGAGGATCGAGGAGACGAGTTCGAGGCGCTCGCCCACGGAACCGGCGAACCAGCGGTCGCGTTCGGCGGCGAACTTCTCGGTGACCGCGGCCGACAGCGTCTCCATTCCCTCGAAGAGGTCGGCGGAAATGGACCGCATCATCGTCGCCTGGTCCTCGGCGGGGATCACGGCGTCGCGGAACTCGAACAGTTCACGGGTGAAACTCGCGTGGGCGGCCCGGACATAGCGGAGCAGGTGGTCGACGGTCGTGTTGTCCGAGATGCGTTCCCGGATGGTGTGGGTGAGTTCCGTGGAAAGGACACCGGTGATGGATCTTATGCCGCTGAGCCGCAGGACCACCCAGAGCGCTATCGCCTCGACGAGCCTGGTCTCACTGCGGGACTTCTGGTCGAATCGGGCGAACGGCTCTCCGGAGAGTTCGGCAAGCAGCAGGCGGCTGTTCTCGATCGCCCAGCCGGTCGCACCCGAACCGACGCGGGCGACTACCTCCTCGACCAGCTGCGGATTCGTCGCCGGTAAATGGAGTACGGAGTCGTCAGCGGGGCGCAGTAGATGCAGCAGGGAACTGGTGGACGTGATCTGGGGACGCGCAGGAATAGTGGCCTGCGATGTCGGGCAGCCTGACAACGAGTAGCCTCCCTAACGGAAAGCGGACGCGACTGGGTGCCGGCAGCCTATACGTGCTTTCGGCCACGGCGGGTAACCGCCCGGTAACCGCGTCTCACCGGCGGAATTACCGCGCGGTGGGCGGGAGTTGTGGGTGTGCGGGATATCTTGCGCTGCGCGGTCCACCGGTTGGCAGCGATCGCGCTGTCCGGTCCCCTGATGGGCAGCGATCTTGGCTGCGCGACCCCCCTGATTGGCAGCGATGAGGAGTGCTCGTGACCCAGCCCGCCACGCAAGACCCTCGTATCGGCGCAGTGACCGGCGCGGTGCCGTGGGTGCTGTCCGGGCGCAGCGCGGCGGGGCTGCGTGCCCAGGCCGCGCGGCTGCTCGCCCGGCTTGAATCCGACCCCGCCGCGGGCGCGGCCGATGCCGCCCTGCTCGCCGAGGTGGGCCGGTCGCTCGTGGCGGCCGGGGCCGCGGGCGAGCACCGGGCCGTGGTCGTCGGGCGCGACCGCGCCGAGCTGCTCGACGGGGTGCGCGCGCTCGCCGACGAGCGCCCCGCCCCGCACGTGATCAGCGGCCGGGCGCCCCGGCAGGCCAGGGAGGGCACCCGGCCGGTGTTCGTGTTCCCCGGCCAGGGCACCCAGTGGGCCGGCATGGCGGTGGGGCTGCTCGACGCCTCGCCCGAGTTCGCCGACGCGGTCCGGGCCTGCGAGAAGGCGCTGTCTCCGTACGTGAACTGGTCGTTGGAGGACGTGCTGCGCGGTGTGCCCGGCACCCCGCCGCTCGACCAGGTCGACATCGTGCAGCCCGTCCTGTTCTCGATGATGGTGTCCCTGGCCCGGCTGTGGCGCCGCTTCGGTGTCGAGCCGGGCGCGGCCGTCGGCCACTCGCAGGGCGAGATCGCCGCCGCGCACGTGGCGGGCGCGCTGAGCCTCGACGACGCCGCGCGGATCGTCGCGCTGCGCAGCCAGGCCCTGACGAAGATCCGCGGACGCGGCGAGATGCTGACCGTGCTCGCCCCGAACGACCAGGTGCGCGCGATGCTGGCCGACTGGGAGGGCACCCTCTCGGTGGCCGCGGTGAACGGCCCGGCGACCCTCACCGTCTCGGGCGACGTGGCCGCGATGGCCGACTTCGGCGCCGCGCTGCGGGCGGCCCGGATGATGCGCTGGCGGGTGCCGGGCGTGGACTTCGCCGCGCACTCGCCGCACGTGGAGGACCTCCGGGAGACCCTCCTGGACCTGGCGGCGAGCGTCCGTCCCGCGCGTGGTGACGTGCCGTTCTACTCGACGGTGACCGGGCGGCGCGCCGACACCGACGGGCTCGACGCGGAGTACTGGTACCGGAACCTGCGCCAGACGGTCAGGTTCGACGACGCCGTCCGCACCCTGGTCGCCGACGGCCACGAGGTCTTCGTCGAGTGCAGCGCCCAGCCGGTGCTCACCGTCGGCATGCAGGACATCGTGGAGGAGCTGGGCCGCTCGGCGGTGCTCATGGCGACGCTGCGCAACGAGGACGGCGGCGCGGCCCGGTTCCTCGCCGCGCTCGCGGAGGCGTATGTGCACGGGGTCGCCGTGGACTGGACGGCGGCCTTCGCGTGACGCCCGCCCGACGGGCGGAAAGGCCCTGACCGGAGCCCGGTCAGGGCCTTTCCGCCCGCGGGTCGCGCCGGGTTCTCAGCCGACGTCGATGCCCAGATTGCGGAGCTTCGGCTCTATGACCGCCCGGCAGTACGGCTGGAAGCGGTTCTTGTTGTAGAAGTCCTGCTGATCGGAGTCCGCCTCGAAGAACTGCTGATAGGGCCGGAGATCGGTCACGATGTTCTGACCCAGTTCCCGCCGTACGCGATTCATGACCTGCTCGGCACGCGCGCGCTGGTCCTCATCGGCGTAGAAGATCGTCGAGTGGTAGACGGTGCCGTGGTCCGCTCCGCTCTGATTGGGCGTGGTCGGATCGTGGCTCTGGAAGAACAGGTCGAGTATCTCCTCGAAGGAGATCTTGTCCGGCTGGAAGGTCAGTCGCACCGCCTCGACGAACTTCTGCGGATTGAGTCCGTAGCGTTCGTAGTCCTCGTAGTTGGGGGGCGGGCCGTGATCTCCCGCGAAACCCGCGACACTTGATGTGACACCGGGGGTTCGACGCATCACCGCGTCGAAGGACCAAAAGCAACCGGGGCCGAGTGTCGCTGTCTCGGTATTCCCTGCTGCGGGTATTTCATCGGCCATCGGAGTCCTCCCCAGACTCTGGTCCGAATTTTCGCTGAATTGTAGCAGGAATAACAATTCCGGCGGGTGGGTCAAGCTGCCGTGAAAGAAGGGGAGTTCGGGTTCCTCGCGGGCCCGGCGCGGCTTTCGTCCGCGCCCCTTGTGAAGCCGCGGGAACCCGGACGGGCCCCGGCGCGACTCCTGGGCTGCCGGTGCGAGAGGCCCGGCTCCGCGAGTTCCAGGAGAGGTGCGATGCGTACGCGTACGGGGTGGGGTGCGGTGGCCGTGGTGTGCGGCCTGCTGGTCTCGGGCTGCGGCGGTGGCGGCGACGGCACGGACGGCTCCGCCGCAAACGGCGCGGCCACGGGCTTCCCGGTGCGGGTCACCGACTGCGAGGGCAACGCGACCAGCTTCTCCGCCGCGCCCCAGAAGATCGTGACCAGCAACGCCGCCGCCCTGGAGCTGCTGCTCCGGCTCGGCGCCGGGGACCGGGTGGCCGGCACCGGCTTCCCGCCCGGCAAGGGCACCCTGCCGGGGGCCCTCGGCAAGCGCGCGGACGCCGTGAAGGTCCTCGGCAAGGCCGTGATCCCCAAGGAGAAGCTGCTCGGCTCCGGGGCCGACCTGTACATCGACAGCTTCGCCTCCATGGGCGGCATGGGCGGCGGCATGGGCGACGTACCGACCCCCGAGGAGTACAAGGCGGCCGGGATGAAGCACATCTACCTGAAGTCCACCGCCTGCGCGCAGGACCGCGAGGGCCCCGTGACCGACCTGTCCGCCGTCGAGCGGGACATCACCTCGCTCGGCGCCGTCACCGGCAACCGGAGCACGGCCGCCGAACTCGTCGACGGCATGCGGACGAAGCTGGCCTCCGTACGCGCGGCGGTGCGTGGCGTCCCCGAGCGGAAGCGGCCCACCTACTTCTTCTTCGACTACGACGCCGGGACCAAGCAGCCCATCGCCGTCTGCAACCGCCAGGTCGCCCACGCCGTGATCACCCTCGCGGGCGCCCGGAACGTCTTCGCGTCCTGCGACGGCGCGTTCAAGCAGGTCGGCTGGGAGGACGTGGTCTCCAAGAACCCGGACTGGATCCAGCTCGGCGTCCGCAACCGGGGCAGCGCCGCCGCCAACGAGAAGGCCTTCGACGAGGCCAGGAAGTGGCTGGAGGACAACCCGGCCACCAAGGGCCTGCGCGCCGTGAAGCAGGGCAAGTTCCTGCGCGTCGGGTCCGAGGCCACCACCATCGCGGGCGTCTCCAACGCCGACACCGTGGTGCGGATCGCCAAGACCCTCTACCCCGGCAAGGTCCGCTAGCCATGGCACTCCCGCGCACCAGGACCGGGCGCGCGGCCCGCGCCGAGGGCGACGCGCGGGTCCTGCCCGCGGTGCCCGTCGCCGCGGCCCTGGCCGTGCTGCTCCTCGCGGCGCTCACCGCGGCCGTGTCCTGGGGCTCGACGTCCCTGCCGCCGGGCGAGGTGTGGGGCGTCGTCGGGCGCAGACTCACCGGCGCCGCGCCCAGGGCCGGGACCAGCGACCTCATCGTGTGGCAGCTGCGGGTGCCGCGCGCCCTGCTCGCCGCCCTCGTCGGCGCCGGACTCGGCCTGGTCGGCACCGCCGTGCAGGCCCTCGTCCGCAACCCGCTGGCCGACCCCTACCTGCTGGGGGTCTCCAGCGGCGCCTCCCTCGGGGCCGTCGCCGCGATCGTCCTCGGGGTGGGCGCGGGCAGCGCCATCGGGCTCTCCGGGGCGGCCTTCGCGGGCGCCCTCGTGACCTTCGCCCTGGTGTGGGCCGCGGCCCGGCGCGGCGGCGGCTTCGCGCCCCTGCGCCTGGTGCTCGCCGGGGTCGCGATCGGCCAGTTCCTGTCCGGGTTCACCAGCTACCTGGTGCTCCAGGCCGGGGACGAGCAGCAGACGCACAGCGTGCTCTTCTGGCTCATGGGCAGCCTGAGCGGGGCCACCTGGCCCCTGCTCGCCGTGCCCGCGGTGACCGTCCCGGCCGCCCTCGTGCTGCTCCAGGCGCGGGCCCGGAGCCTCAACGCGCTCCTGATGGGCGACGAGACCGCGGCCGGGCTCGGCGTCGACGTGGGGCGCCTGCGCCGGGAGCTGTTCGTGGTGACGAGCCTGCTCACCGGCTCCCTGGTGGCGGTGTCCGGGGCGATCGCCTTCGTCGCCCTCATGGTGCCGCACACCTGCCGCCTCCTGGTGGGCGAGGACCACCGCAGACTGCTGCCGCTGTCCGCGCTCGGCGGGGCGGTCCTCATGGTCGGCGTCGACATCGTGTGCCGGACCGCCATGGACGCGCAGGAGCTGCCCGTCGGCGTCGTCACCTCGCTGATCGGCGCCCCGACGCTGCTGTTCCTGCTCGACCGGCGCCTGAAGGACGGGAGTTGAGGCCGCGTGCGCGTTGACATCGAGGACCTGTCCGTCGCGTACGCCGGGCGCACCGTCGTCTCGGGCGCGCACCTCGTCGCCGCCGAGGGCGAGATCACCGGGCTCGTCGGCCCGAACGGCAGCGGCAAGTCCACGCTCCTGCGGGCCGTCTACCGCCATCTGCGGCCCGTGGCGGGCCGGGTGCTCCTGGCCGGCACCGACCTGCGCGAGCTGACCCCCGCCCGGTCGGCCCGGCACGTCGCGGCCCTGCCGCAGGAGCGGGGCGCGGACGTCGAGCTGACCGTGCGCGAGGTCGTCGCCATGGGCCGCACCCCCTACAAGCGGGCCTTCGCCGGGGACGACGCCACCGACCGGGACGCCGTCGCGCGCGCCCTCGCCGAGGTCGGCATGGACGGCGCGGCAGGGCGCCGCTTCACGGCCCTGTCCGGCGGCGAGCGGCAACGCGTCCTGCTGGCCCGCGCGTTCGCGCAAGGCCCCGACGTGCTCGTGCTCGACGAGCCGACCAACCACCTCGACGTACGCCACCAGGTGGAGCTGCTCGCCCTGCTGCGCGGCAAGGGACGCACCACGCTCGTGTCCCTGCACGACCTCAACGCCGCCGCCTCGGTCTGCGACCGCCTGCACGTGCTGCACGGCGGGCGCGTCGCCGCGTCCGGGCCGCCGCGCGAGGTGCTCACGCCCGCGCTGCTCGCCGAGGTGTTCGGCGTCCGGGCGGCCGTCGTGGACCATCCCCTGACCGGCGACCCGCTGATCGCCTTCGACCACCGGGAGCCCGCCCCGCGGCCGGGCTGAGCCGCCGCGCGCCGTCGCCGCCCCCGCCGTCCGCCGCCCCGCGCGCGGCGGGGGCGGTGCGCGGACATCCCGTGAAGGCCCTGTGGCGTGCCCCGCGCCCGCAGTAGGTTCGGGGAGCGCGTGGCCGCCCACGGCCGCCCGCGGGGTCCGGACCACGGCTGAGGGGAGCAGGGGTGCGCCGGGGCACGACGGTCGGCGGGCGCTACCGGCTGGTGCGCGGCCCCCTCCACGGGGGCATGGGCGAGGTGTGGATCGCCCGCGACCAGCGGCTGCCCCGCCAGGTCATCCTCAAGCGGCTGCGGCGGCGCGGCCGGCGCGGCACCGACCGCAGGGAGTCCGAACGGCTCGAAGCCGAGGCCCGCGCCCTCGCGCGGTTCAGCCACCCCCACGTCGTCACCCTGCACGACGTGCTCACCCTGCCCGAGGGCCGCTGGACCCCGCCCCGCCGCAGGACCGCGTCCTGGCTCGTCATGGAGTACGTGTCCGGGGGCAGCCTCGCCGACCGGCCGCCGCTCACGCCCGCGCGGGCCGCGCGCGTCGGCGTCCAGGTCGCGGCCGCGCTCGCCGCGCTGCACGCCGAGGGGATCGTGCACGGCGACGTGAAGCCCGGCAACGTCGTCGCCACGCCCGCGGGCCTCGCCAAGCTCGCGGACTTCGGCGCCGCCTACCGGGTGGGCGGGCAGGAGACCATCACCCGGCCCGGCGCGCTCAGCTACACCCCTGACTACGCCGCCCCCGAGGTCGTCAGGGGCCGCCCCGAACCGGCGTCGGACGTCTTCTCCCTCGCCGCCCTGCTGCACGCCCTGGTCACCGGCCGCCCGCCGCGCCCGCACACCGGCGACGTCGACCCCTTCGTCGCCGAGCGGCAGGCCGAGCGCGGCGAGGTCGCCCTGGGCCCCGGCCTCGGCCCGCTCGCCGGACTGCTGCCCGCGATGCTCGGCCCCGCCCCGAAGAACCGCCCCGGCGCGGCGGAGGCCGGCCGGCTGCTCGCCCAGGTCGCGGGCCCGCAGGAGCCGCTGCCGCGCGGCGACATGGGCGGCGACGGCGAGCCGGGCGGGGTCGGCCAGGACAGCGAGAGCACCGGCCGGATGGTCCTGCCGGGCCGGTCACGGCAGTTCGTGGTCGTGGCCGCCCTCGCCGTGGTGACGCTCGCCGCCGCCGTGTGGCTGCCGCGCCTGTGGCCGGACGGCGCTGACGGTACCGACGGCGGGCCCGGCGCGCCCCGCACCGCCTCCGTCCTCGGTGACCACCGCACCCTCGACCCGTGCGCGCTCGCGGACCCGGCCGTCCTGAAGCGCTTCGGCGACGCCGAACTCGACCGGGGCTACGGCAACTTCGACCGCTGCGACATCCTCGTGGACGCGGGCGGCGACGCCCCCGTGGACGTCCAGTTCCACTACGACACGGGCGGCGGCTCCGGGCTGCCCGCGCCCCACCGCACCGAGGGCGGCGTGGCCGTGGTCAAGGAGTCGGGCGACAGCGGCGAGTGCGTCCGTACGATGCTCCCGGCCACCGACCGCGACGCGCACGTCACCGTCGTGGCGGAGGACGCGCACGACAGCGGGGACAGCGGCACGGCCCGGCTGTGCGCCATGGCCGACGCCGCCACGCGCGTGGCCGTGAAGCGGCTCAACGCCGGGCCGCTCGACCGCCGCCCCGAGGCCCCGCCCGGCTCGCTCGTCCACGAGGACGCCTGCGCGCTCCTGGACACGCGGGCCCTCGAAGCCGTCCCCGGCATCGACGCCCGCGACCCCGACGTCGGCTTCGGCAACTGGGACTGCGAGTGGGCGAGCACCACCAGCGACCTCTGGCTGGAGCTGCGCTTCGACCAGGGCAGGTCGTGGGACGCGGGCGACGGCACGCCGACCCGTGTCGGGGGCCGCCGCGCCGTCGTCGAGCCGGACGCGGAAGGGCCGCGCACGTGCCGCGTCCGCGTGGTGCACCGTGCCTACGGCGACGGGGGCCGGGCCGTCGAGACCCTCAACATCACCGTTGGCGGCGATCCCTCCCAAGACCGGCTGCGCCGTCTTGCGCTGCGCCTGGCCGCGGATGCGGTGGCTGAAATCCGTTGAATCTGCGGGCCGTCGGTGGCTGGTCGCGCAGTTCCCCGCGCCCCTTAGGGGGCGTACTTCGGGACGGGTCCCGGGACAGGGCGGCCACACTGGCGGACACCGCGGCCGGAGGAGGCGCTCATGAACGGTTCCGCGAGCCTCGCGCGCGGCGTCGCGCCCGCGCGGCGGAGCCGCATATGGACACAGCCCCGCGCCCCTTAGGGGCGTACTTCGGGACGGGTCCCGGGACAGGGCGGCCACACTGGCGGACACCGCGGCCGAGGAGGAGGCGCTCATGAACGGTTCCGCGAGCCTCGCGCGCGGCGTCGCGCCCGCGCCCCCGGGCACCCTGCACGCGCGCACCGTCACCGGCGACCTCCAGGCCCCGCCGAGGCCCGGCCTGACCGTGCGGTTCGGGCGCGGCGAGGAGCCCGGCGTCGACCTCGGTGTCGGCGAGCACGACCTGATGGTCAGCCGCCGCCACGGCGAACTCACCTACCGCGACCGCGCCTGGTGGCTGCGCAACACCGGCCGCCAGCTGCTGCGCCTTCCGCGCGGCCGGATGATGCACAGCAGCACCGAGCCGGTGCCGCTCGCGCCGGGCTACACCCCGCTGTTCGTGCGCGGCTCCGGCTACCGCGAGCACCTGGTGGAGCTGTACGTCACGGGCCACGACGACCTGGGCCCGGTCTCGCGCCGCCGCGCCGACACCGTGCCGCCCAAGCGGTGGCCGCTGTCGGACGACGAGCGGCTGCTGCTCGTCGTCCTCGGCCAGGAGTACCTGCTGTACGAGGAGAGCCCGCGCCCGCTGACGTACCCCAGGGCCGCGAAGCAGCTCGCCTACCTGCGCCCCGACGAGCACTGGGGGGAGCGCAGGATCGAGTACCGGATCGAGGGTGTGCGGCGCAGGCTGCACGACAGCGGCTTTCCGTACCCGCTCCTGCACGACACGTCGGTGGGCCGCCCGTCCGACAACAGCCTGCTGCACAACCTGCTCAGGGGCCTGGTGGAGTCCACCACCCTGGTGCCGCCCGACCTCGGGGTCATGGACGACGAGCGGGACCGGTAGCGGGCAGCGACTCCAGGAGGAACACGGCGGCGTCCCGCAGGGCTCCGGGCGCGGCGCCGGGCTCCCGCAGGTGGCGCGCGATCCGCCCGAGGACCTCGGTGGCGCGCGCGGAGCCGATGGTCCCGGCGCGCGGCGCGAGGTCCGCGACGAGCCGCTCCGCGTCCCGCCAGGCCCCGGCCCGGACGAGGGCCGCCAGGAGCTGCGCGGTGAACAGGTGCCGGTAGGACGGGCCGGGCGCGGTGGCGGCGCCGTGCAGCGCGGGCAGCGCCCGGTCGGTGTCGCCGAGCCGGGCGAGGACCCAGCCCCGGTGGCCGAGCAGCTCCCACTCGTCGAGCCACCACGCCCACGGCGGGTCGCGCCGCGAGACGCCGTCCAGGAACAGGCTCCCGGCCCGGGCCAGGAGCGCGCGCGGCTCACGCCGCGCGCCGAGCAGCGCGGTCGCGTGCGCCTCGCGGATCGCAACGAGGCTCGCCACGCGCGGCGGCAGCGGGCGCGGCCCCCGCGCGCGGGCGGCGGCGGTGAGCGCGGCGCGGGGGCGCCCTGTGTGGGCCAGGAGCATGCTGTCGTTCAGGAGGGTGAGGCGGGCCGTCCAGCGGTCGCCGCTCCGCTCCGCGAGGGCGAGCGCGCGGGCGTTGAGGCGGTGGGCCTGCCGGTGGCGGCCCGCGTCGAACAGGATCCACCCGGCGACCTCGTACAGCTCGGCGAGCGCGGCGAGCCGGTCGCTGTCCGCACCCCGCGCGGCCCCGGGCAGACCGCGCAGGGCCGCGCGTACCAGTGGCACGGCGGCGCGGGCGCCCCGCGCCGCGTCCACCGCGACGAGCCGCCGCACGGCGTCCACGGCGTACGCGGTGACGTCGCCCTCCTCGTGCCCCACCACGCCCCCCGGCCGCCGATGATCTCTATGTGCGCTGCAACGGCCCCCGCGCGGACTCTGTTCCCGCCCCGGCGGGGGCCGCCGCGCCCGCCCACTCCATCCGGGCCCAGGGCAGCGCGAGTTCCTCCGGGGACGTGACCGTGCGCGGCGAGAGGGACGCCAGCGGGGCCGCCTGCTCGTGCCGGGCGAAGACCGTGTCCACGTAGCGGTGGCCGGTGTCGGCGGCGATGAAGACCGTGGTGCGGCCGGGGGCCTGGGCGTGCTCCCAGCGCGCCGCCGCGTAGCCGGCGCCGGTGGAGAGGCCCGCGAAGAGCGCGTGCCGCCGCAGCAGGTCCACGCTCCCGGCGAGCGCGGTGTCGAAGGACAGCCAGTGCACGGTGTCGTAGGAGGCGTGGGAGACGTTGGCGAACGGGATGGAGCTGCCGATCCCGGCGATGATGATCTCCGGGTCGGCGACGTGCTCGCTGCCGAAGGTGACGCTGCCGAAGGGCTGCACGCCCACGAGCCGCACGTCGGGGCGGCGGGCCCGGCAGTAGCGGGCGAGGGCGCCGGTGGAGGCGCCGGAGCCCACGCCGCCGACGAGGGTCAGGCCGCCGGTGGCGCCGGTCTCCGCGCACACGCGCTCCGCGACCGCCTCGTAGCCGAGGTAGTGGATGTCGTCGTGGTACTGCCGCATCCAGACGTACTCGGGGTGCTCGCGCAGGATCTCGTGGACGCGCGCGACGCGCCGCTTCTGGTCGAGCTTCAGGTCGTCGCTCGGCGGCATCTGCTCCAAGGTGGCGCCGAGGACCGCCAGTTGGGTGCGCAGGGTGTGGTCGACGGTGGTGGAGCCGACGATGTGGCAGCGCATGCCGTAGCGGTGGCAGGCGAGCGCGAGTGCGTAGGCGTAGATGCCGCTGGAACTGTCCAGGAGCGTGTCGCCGCGGCGCACCGCGCCGGTGTCCAGGAGGTGGCGCACGGCCGCGAGGGCCGAGACGACCTTCATGGTCTCAAAGCGCAGGCAGATGAACCCGTCGGCTACACGTATCAGGTCGGGGCGGCCGATCGCTTCCGCGATGTGCTCGTCCATGCGGGGGCTCCTCGTTCGTGGTCGTACACGTGGGGGCGGTGGTGTGGAAGGTGTGCGTGGCGGGCAGGCCCGTGGCCGCGAGGGCCCGGCGGCAGTCGCGCACCCGGCCGCGCAGGCCGGGCGCCGCGGGGTCGAAGAGCAGGCCCGCCACGTTGCCGCTGTGCGCGACCTGCACGCCGAGGGCGCCGACGCGGCCCGCGACGCGGGTGAGCGTGGCGAACTCCGCGTGCGGCAGGACGCGTTGGCGGAGCCGCGCGCTCTCGGTGGCGACGTGGCCGAGCAGCGCGGGGTCGGCGGTGGCGACGGCGTGGCGCAGCTGGTCCCGCAGCCGCTCGTAGGCCCGTACGCCGGCGCTGTCCGCCAAGGCGTCGGCGGGCAGCGCCAGGGTGTCCACCGGGCTGCCGCCGCCGAGCGCGCAGCCGACGACGACAGCGGGGGGCAGGGCCGCGCCGAGGTCCTCCAGGACGCGGCCCTCGCGCTGGGCGAACAGCAGCGCGCGACCGTCCAGCATCAGCGGGTCCGACGCGCGCTCGGCGCGCACCGCGAGCCGCGCGACCGTCTCCGGCGCGAACCGCGTGCCGAACGCGTCGGCCACCGCGCGCACGGCGGCGATCACGTCGCTGCTGGACGAGCCCATGCCGAGCCCGACCGGGACGTCACCGGCGAGCCGCAACTCGCCGCCGCACGGCTCCGCGCGGCCGCGCGGAGCGCACTCGGCGAGGGCGTACGTGGCGGCGCGCAGCGCCTTGGTGCGGTCGGCGGGGACCACCGTCACCTCGGCGGTGCCCGGGCGGCGGGTGAACTCCGCGCGGGTGCCGAGCCCGGTGAGCGGCAGCGTGACCAGGCCCGCCACGCGCCGCCCCCGCTCGTCGAGGAACACGCCCTGGAGGATCTCGCCGTGGTGGCAGGCGGCCCGCCCGGTCCCGGCCCTCACGCCCCGCCCTCGTCACCCGGCGCGGCCCGGTACCGGTACAGGACCGTCGGCTCGGCGCTGAACTGCGAGAACGGGAACGGCTCCGCGGACAGGGCGGTCACCCCCGCGCCCAGGAAGGCCCGCGCGACCGCGCTGCCGGACTGCGCGTAGACGACCAGCGGGACGCCCCGCTCGCGGCAGCGGGCGAGGATCGTGTCGAAGCTGCCGTTGGACAGCGTCATGCCGGTGGCGACGACGGCGTCGGCCTTGTCGAGGACCTCGTGCATGTCCCGGCTCACGGGGTCGCCCCACTGCGTGGTGCGCAGGTTGAAGTCGCAGGGCAGCGGGTCGCCGCCGCGCTCGCGGATCGCCGCGACGAGCGGGTTGACGACGCCGATCAGCGCCACCTTGGCGCCCGGCTCGACCGCGAGGAGGCCCGCGATGGCCGTGTCCCGGGCCACCGCGCGCACCTCGGGCGGCCCCGCGGGCAGCGTCACCGGCTCGGCCCCCGCCTCCCGGTGCGGGGCGACGGCGGCCAGGTAGGCGTCGAGGGCGGCCGTGCGCAGCGGCGCGGGGGCGTCCTTGAGGAGCGCGCCGAGCGAACTGCCCGACGCCTCGCGGCAGACGGCCGGGTCGATCTCGCCCGCCTCGAAGGCGCAGCCGCCGAAGGCGGCGCCGACGCGGACGAGGACGTACTGGTTGAGGTAGGTGACGTCGCCCCCGGCCAGGCGGGTGCCGTGGTGGATCCAGAACACGCTGGTGGCGGTCAACTCCGCCGGGTCCGGGCCCAGTTCACCCGCGAGGACGGCGCCGAGCAGCTCGGTGACGTTCTTCGGGTGCTTCATGCCCGGCCTCCACGGGTGAACGCGAACAGGAAGGTGAGGACGCCGTCGCGCCAGTCGCGCACGTGGACGACCCGCGGCGTGAAGCCCAGGTCCCGCGCGTCCTGGACGATGCGGCGCAGGTCGGCGGTGTTCGACGCGATCACGTACGCCTCGCCGTCCGGCGCGAGCAGCTCCCGCTCGGCGAGCTGCGCGAAGAACCGCGCGAGCAGCGGGGCGCCGACGCACGTGTTGCGCACGACGTCGGGGTCCTCGCTCACCGCCTGGCTGACGGCGGGCGGGTTGAAGGTGACGACGTCGAGCCGCGCGTCCGGCGGAAGCCCGTCGAAGAGGTCGCCCGCCGCGGGCAGGAACGCCGTGCCCTCCCGCGGGCCGACCAGGCGGGCGTAGTGCCGGGCCGCGGTGGCGACGCTGGTGGCGTGCACGTCCATGGCGTAGATCTCGCGCGCCCCGCGCACCCCGGCGGCGACGGTCTCCACGCCGAGCCCGGCGCCGATCGCGCCGTAGCGCAGGCCACGCGTCTCTATGCGGCCGTCGAGGATCCGCTCGTGCACCATCCGGCTGGTGGCGCCGGGCAGGAACACGCCGGGCGGCACGTCGAAGCTCCAGCCGTTCCACTCGTACGTACGCGTGGTGTGCAGGTCCGCCTTCGGCTGGTTGAGCGCGACGATCCGCTCGGCGGGCAGGGGCGGCGGCAGCTGCCGCAGCAGGTCGGGTCCGGTGGCCGGGATGTTCATCGACTGTCCTTCTGTGGTGGGGAGTCGGGGGAGGGCAGGGGGCCGCGGCAGCTGACCGCGAGGTGCCCGAAGGTGTCGGGGCCCGTCTCGGCGTCGACCTCGAAGACCTCCGCGAGCAGCTCGGGCGTCAGGACGTCCTTCGGCGGCCCGGCGGCGACGAGACGGCCGCCGCGCAGCAGGAGCAGCCGGTCGCAGTGGCGGGCGGCGAGCGACAGGTCGTGCAGCGCCACGAGGACGGTCTGGTCGGTGCCCGCGAGCAGGGCGAGCAGCTCCAACTGGTGCTTCACGTCGAGGTGGTTGGTCGGCTCGTCGAGCAGGATCGCGTACGGCTGCTGGGCGAGCGCCCGGGCGATGTGGGCGCGCTGGCGCTCACCGCCGGACAGCGCCTTCCAGGAGCGCTCGCGCAGGCCGGTCAGGCCGAGGCGCGCCAGGGCGGCGTCGACGACGGCCCGGTCGTGGGCGTCGAAGCCGCGCCACCGGTCCCCGAACGGCGTCCGGCCCAGGCCCACCACGTCCACGACCCGCAGCTCGCTGTCGGTGTCGGCGGACTGCTCCACGAAGGCGACGCGCCGGGCGACGCGGCGCGCGCTCCAGGTGTGGATCGGCTCCCGGTCGTAGCGGACGACGCCCGCGGTGGGGGCCCGGAGCCCGGCCAGGCACCGCAGCAGGGAGGACTTGCCCGACCCGTTGGGCCCGATCAGGCCGACGGTCTCGCCCGGGGCGATGTCCAGGGACACGCCGTCGACGACCGTCCTGCCCGCGACCGCCCAGGTCACGCCGTCGGCGGTGATCCTCACAGCTCCCCCCGCCCGCGCAGGACGAGCAGGAACAGCGGCACGCCGAGCAGCGCGGTGAACACGCCGACGGGCACCTCCTGCGGCGTGAACGCGACCCGCGCGAGCGCGTCCGTCCACACCAGGAACACCGCGCCCACCAGGGCCGACAGCGGGAGCAGCACCCGGTGCCCGGGCCCGACGAGGAACCGTACGCCGTGCGGCACGATCAGGCCGACGAACCCGATGGCGCCCACGGACGCGACGGCCACGGACGTCATCAGGGACGTCACGACGAGCAGCACCCGGCGTGTGGTGCGCACGTCGACACCGAGCGACGAGGCCGTGTCCGTACCGAACGAGAATCCGTCGAGGGCCGCCGAGTTGAGCCAGAGCACGAGGAGCCCCACCGCCGTCACGGCGGCCGTCACGGCCACCGCGTCCCAGCGCGCGGGCGCCATCGAGCCGAGCAGCCACTGCGTGATCGCCCGGATCATCTCCGCGTCGCCGGACGCCATCAGGACGAGCGAGGTGAGGGCCGTGAACAGCTGCGACACCACGACGCCCGTCAGGACGATCCGCACCGAGTCGAGGCCGCCGCGCCGCAGCAGCAGCATCAACAGCGCGAACGACACCATGGCGCCCACGAACGCGCCGCCCGTCACACCGAGCGAGGCGGAGCCGACGCCGAGCACCACGACGGTGACCGCGCCGGTCGACGCGCCCGATGAGATGCCGAGCAGATAGGGGTCGGCGAGCGCGTTGCGCGTGACGGCCTGGAGCGCGGCGCCGCACACCGCGAGCGAGGCGCCGACCAGGGCCGCGAGCAGCACACGCGGCACCCGCAGCTCCCAGATCAGCGAGTCCACGAGCGGCGCGGGCGGCTCGGCGCCCAGACCCAGGTGGTAGCCGGCGCTGCGGGCGACGTCCCCGTACGAGACGTCCGTGGTGCCGATGCGCACGGACACGGCGGCGGACACGACGAGGGCGAGCACGGCGAGCACGAAGAGCCCGACGCGCCTCCCCGTCCCGCGTGGCGCGGTGCGGGCGGCCGCGGGGGAGGCGGCGGGGCCGGGGGCCGCCGTCCCGCGCGCCGAGGGGTGCAGCAGGTCCGGCGCCCCGCCCGCTCCGGGCGGTGCCGCTGTGCCGACCGCGCCCGGGCTAGCGGACATACCCGAGGTCCTCCATCCCCGAAACGAGCCGCGGCAGGGCACCGACCGCGCGGACCGAGGGGTCCATCTCCGTGCCGGGGATCTCGATGAAGCGCTTCTCCCGCACGGCGGGCAGCCGCGCCATCACAGGGTGGGCGCGGACCGCCTTCAGCTTGTCCTCGGCGCTGTCGCCGGGCTTGCCGCGCTCCGACAGGTCGCCGACCACGATGAAGTCCGGCTTGCGCTTGGCGACTTCCTCCCAGCTGACCTGCGGCCAGTCCTCGTCGACGTCGTCGAAGGCGTTCCTCGCGCCGACGACGCGGCTCATCTCGCTCGGCATCGCGGACCTGCCCGCCACGTACGGCGTGTCGCCGTACACCGAGTACAGCCACACCACGCTGGGCTCGCCCTCGACCCGCTTTTTCGTCCTCGCGGCGGCGGTGAGCGTGGCGCGCTGCTCCTTTTCGAGCTTCTCCGCCCGCTTCTCGACGCCGAAGATCTTTCCGAGGTCGGCGTAGTCCTTGAAGAGCAGCTCGAAGGGGGTGCGGCCGGCGCCCTCGCGCGGGCAGTCCACGGCGCTCACGAACGACGGGAGCCCGAGTCCTGCCAGCTCCTCGCGGGTGCCGACGCGGTCCTTGGTGAAGTAGTCCGTGAACCCGCCGACGGCGAGGTCCGGCGTGGCGGCCCGCAGCTGCTCGCTCGTGAGGATCTTCGGGCTGAGCACCTTCACGTCGTCGTACGCGGCCTTGTACTCCGGCGCGATCTTCGTCTTGAGGTTGGACGTGCCGGCCATGCGATCCCCGAGGCCGAGCGCGAGCAGCACCTCGGTGGAGGACTGGTCGAGGGCGACGGCGCGCCGCGGCGCACGGTCGAAGCTCAACTTCTTCCCGCAGCTCGTGACGGTCGTCTCGCGGGCGCCTGCCCTGTTGTCCGACGAGTCCTCGCCGGAAGCGCAGCCGGCGGCCGTGAGGGACAGGACCAGGGCGGCTGTGCCGAGGCGGACGGGGTGACGCGGACGCATGGGACCTCCGGTGTGGGTGGGGACGCGACAAGGGTACTGTAATGGCAATCATTTTCATTAGTGGCTCCCGGGGTGGGTCCGGCCGAAGGGTGGCCGCCCACGAGGAAGCGCCGAAGTCCGCACTCCGTACGGGACTTGGGTGCTCCGGCGGAACCGCATAACGATTTCGAGACCGCGCGGTGAGCGCGGACGACAGCAGAGGAGTACGTCACGTGACGACCACGCCCACGCGAACGGCCGGGCCCGCCGAGGGTGCGGAAGGGGGCGCGCCCCCCACGCGGGGCGTCCTGCGGAACCCCGCCTTCCTGCGGCTCTGGTCGGGCACCACCGCGTCCGGGCTCGCCACCTGGGCGCTGCCCTTCGTCCTCGGACTCGCCGTCCTCGACCGCACCATAGGCGCGGCGACGCTCGGCCTCCTGCTCGCCGCCCGCACCGCGGGCTTCCTCGTCGCGGTCGCCGTCGGCGGCGTCCTCGCCGACCGGTACTCGCGGCGCGGCGTCGTCCTCTGGGCGGGCCTCGCCGCCGCGGCCGCGACGCCCCTGCTCGCGCTCGGCCTCGGCCGCTCGCTCGCCCTGATGCTCGCCGCGGCCGTGGTCGCGGGCGCGGGGCAGGGCGCGTGCCGCCCCGCCTTCCAGGCGCTGACCGCCGAGGTCGTCGACGAGGACAGGCGCCAGGCCGCCAACGCCGCGATGACCCTGTCCGTACGGGCCACCACGCTCGCCGGACCCTCCCTCACCGCCCTGCTCGCCGTCCTCCTGGACACCTGGGCGCTGCTGCTCGGGATCGGCCTGCTGTGGCTGGTCGCGGCGCTCGTGCCGGGACCCGGCCGGGCGGACGCCGTGGGTGCGGCCGGGGAACGCCCCTCCTTCCTCGCGGAGTTCGCCGAAGGGCTGCGGGAGGCGCGGCGGCACCCCTGGTTCCTGGCCGGGCTCGGGGCCCTGACCACCGTCATCGCCACCGGCTACTCGGCCACCGGCGTGGCACTGCCGCTGGTCAGCCGCGACAAGTACGACACGGGGGTGGTGCTCGCCGCCGCCATGACCGCCTACACGCTCGGGGCGCTCGGCGGGGCCCTGGTCGTCGCCCGCTGGCGGCCGCGCGCGCAGGGCTGGACCGCCCTCGCGGGCCTCGCCCTCTACGGCCTCGCGCCGCTCGGCCTGCTCCTGCCGGTGCACTGGGCGGTCGTCGTGGGCGCGTACGCGGTGGCCGGGGTCGGCATCGAGCTGTTCAACGTGCCGTGGTTCACCGCCACGCAGCGCGAGGTCGCGCCCGACAAGCTGGCACGCGTGTCGTCCCTGGACTTCATGCTGTCCTACGGCCTCGCGCCCGCGGGCCTCGCGCTGATCGCCCCGGCCATCGAGGAGTTCGGCCCCCGCCCCGTCCTCGCGGTCTGCGCGGCCCTGTGCTTCGCGGCCCCGGCGGCGGCGGCCCTGGTGCCGAGCAGCCGGGGCTTCAGCAGGTCCGAGGCCTAGCGGGCGCGGCGTGCGGCCGGTGGGTGCGGTCCGGCTACAGCGGGGCCTGCCAGGTGACGGTGGTGCCGGTGCTGGCGCCGTCCGTCTCGCCGTCGTCATGGACGACGAGCCGTACGCCCTCGCGCCCGTCGGGCAGCTCCGTGCCGGCCTCCACCGTCACCTCGACCCTGGACACGCCGGGGCGTCGCGACGCCGCGGCCAGGGACCGGCGCAGGGCGGCGAGGAGCCGCCCCGCCGCGGGCTCCGTGACCTGCGCGTCCACCGCCCCGGTGAAGTGCACCGACGGCTGCACCCCGAGCACCGCGCCCGCCCCGGCCGTCTCCTTGAGGACCTTGCCCCGGAAGGTCGTCGGGGCGTCGGCGGGCGGCTGCTGGAGCGCGAAGATCGCCGTGCGCACCTCCTGGATGGTGGACTCCAGCTCGTCCACGGCCTGGTCGAGCGCCGACTGCTCGGGGGCGGAGCCGGCCCTGCGGCGCGTGGACTCCAGCATCATGCCGGTCGCGAAGAGCCGCTGGACGACGAGGTCGTGCAGGTCGCGGGCGATGCGGTCGCGGTCCTCGAACACGGCGAGGCGCTGCCGGGACTGCTGCGCGTCGGCGAGCACGAGGGCGAGCGCGGCCTGCGAGGCGAACTGGGTGGCGAGCAGCCGCTCCACCGGCGTGTACGGGCGCTCGCCGCGGCGGCGCGGCAGCGCGAGCGTACCGATGAGTCGGCCGCCCGCCTGCAACGGCAGCATCATGCTCGGCCCGAACCGGGACCGCACACGGGTCGTCATCCGCGGGTCGGTCGCCGAGTCCTCGATGAACACCGGCTGCCCGCCGAGGAGTTGCTCAAGGACCGCGCTGCCGGGCTCGATGGTGGTGCCCATGAGGTCGTTCTGCGCGGCGGCGGCGGGGTGGCGCCGGTGCCCGGGCGCGGGCCCGGCGGGGGCCGCGTCGCCGGGCGCCGCCCGGCTGACGTCCCCGCCCCCGTCCGTCGCCGCCGCGACGATCCGCATGCCGCCCTCGTCCGTCGGCTGGAGGACGACGCCCGCCGCCGCGTCCGCGAGGAGCCGGGCCTGCTGGGCCACCGTCATCAGGGCGTCGGGCGCGGCCTCGCCGGTGAGCAGGGCCGTGGTGACCGCCGCCGCGCCCTCGATCCAGCGCTCCCGCTGACGGGCGGTCTCGTACAGGCGGGCGTTGCCGATCGCGATGCCCGCCTGGCTCGCCAGGACCCGCAGCATCCCCCGGTCCTCGTCCGTGAAGGTCCCGCCCCGCCCGTGCGTGAGGCGGAGCCGGCCGAACTCCTCGCCCTGGACGTGGATGGGGATGCTCAGCACGCAGGCGCCCGCGGCGGTCGCCGCGCCGGGCTCCGGCTCCGCTCCCGCCGTGAACCGCTCCGGCGCTCCGCCTTCCGTCGTCGCGGCCCGCAGCACGCCGTACCGGGCCCCGGCCAGCGCGACGGCGCTGTCCACGATGTGCTGGAGCGTGGGGCGCAAGGACAGCTCCGTGCCGACGCCGAGGACCGCGTCCAGGAGCAGCGGCAGGGGCGGCGGCGCTTCGCTGACCACGTCGTCGGTCATGGCGGCGGCGTACTCCCGTACGAGGTGTGGGGGCCTCGTCAGCCTGTCAGGGGGGCGAGGGCCAGCGGCTGGATCTTGCCCTCCAGCATGGCACCGAGGCCGAGCACCGCGCACACGTCGGGTCGCTCCGCGATGTGCACGGGCATGCCCGTCGCGTTCCGCAGCATCTGGTCGAGGCCGGGGAGCAGCGCGCTGCCGCCGACCATCGTGATGCCCCGGTCGGCGAGGTCGGCCACGAGGTCGGGCGGGCAGTCGCGCAGCACCTTGCCGATGCCGTCGAGCACGGCGGTGAGCGGGGTGTGGATGGCGTCGCGGACGGCGGCCGTGTCGACCCGCACGGAGCGCGCGAGGCCCGTCGCCACGTCCCTGCCGTGGATCTCCGTGGACTCCGGGCCGTGCGGGGTCAGGCCGTTGCCGCTGAGGGCGAGTTGCAGGGGGCGTACCGACTGCGACGGCAGCATCAGCTCGTGCTGGTGGCGCAGGTGCTGCACGATCGCGTGGTCGATGGCCTCGCCGCCCACCGGGATCCGCTCGGCCGTCACGATGGAGCCGAGGGAGAGCACCGCGACCTGCGTGGTGGCGGCCCCGCACACCAGGATCATGGTCGCTTCCGCGCGCTCCACGGGCAGGCCGCTGCCCACCGCCGCCGCGATGAGCGTGTCCACCAGCTCCACGCGCCGCGCGCCCAGGCCCACCAGGGTCTCGGCGGTGGCGCGCTGCGCGAGCGGGTCCGTGTCGTGCGGGGTGCACGCGGCCGCGCGCAGACGGGGCTTGCGGCGCAGGGTGCGGCGCAGCTTCTCGCCGAGCAGGCTGCGCAGCATGCGCTGGGCCATCTGGATGTCGACGACCGTGCCGCCGGACACGGGGCGTACGACACGGATGTAGGCCGGGGTGCGTCCCGTCATCTGCTCCGCGAACTGGCCGACCGCGATGAGCGCGCCCGTCCGCGTGTTCACGGCGGCCACGCTCGGCTCGTCCACGACGAGCCCGGCCCCCTTCACGAACACGCGCGTGCGGGCCGCCCCCAGGTCGACGCCGATATGGCAGCGGCGCAGCTGTTCCAGACTGACGGTCACGGCGGATCCTCCCGAGAGCACGCGCGGGCCCACCGGGCGGTGGACCCTGCCCTTCGCATCCTGCGGGCGCCCGGGGACGCCCGCACGCGGGGGTGGGCCGGGCGGGGTGCGCCCGAGCGGGTGGTTCCGCGCACCGCGCGGACCGGGCACCCCGCGCGTGATCCGGGCCGGGCACCCCGGTGCGTAAATCGGTACGTGGCCTCCGGAGGGGCCGGTTAGCATCCCGTGTGACACGAGCATCGACAGAAGACGCCACTGACGACGAGCGCCCCGCCATAGCGGACCCAGGGCCCGGTTCCGGCGCGTCCGCCCCGCCCAAGCGCCGTATCCTCGCCGACCTGACCCCGCTGCGAACCTCCGCCGACTACCGGCGCCTCTGGTTCGGCAACACCATCTCCTGGATCGGCCAGGCGATGACCGCGCTCGCGGTGTCCCTCCAGGTGTACGACATCACGGGGTCCAGCTTCTCGGTCGGCCTCGTCGGCCTCTTCTCACTCGTCCCGCTCGTCGTCTTCGGCCTGTACGGGGGCGCGATCGCGGACACCGTGGACCGCCGCAAGCTCGGCCTGTACTCGTCCCTGGGCCTGTGCGCCCTGTCGGTGATCCTCGCGGCGGCGGCGTTCGCGGACTTCCACCACGTGTGGTTCCTGTACGGCGTGGTCGCGCTCCAGGCGACCTGCGGCGCCCTGAACTCGCCCGCCCGCACCGCGATGATCCCCCGCCTCCTCCCGCCCGAGCAGCTGCCCGCCGCCAACGCCCTCACCTCCCTGACCACCACGTCGGGCACGACCGTCGGCCCCATGCTGGGCGGCCTCATCGTCGGCCTGTGGGGCTACCAGGCCGCGTACGCCATCGACGCCGTCGCCTTCACGGCCGCGCTGTACGCGATGTGGCGGCTGCCGTCGATGCTGCCCGGCGCCGACGGCGCTGAGGGCGCCGACGGCGGCGCGGCGGACGGCGGCAAGCGGCGCCGGGCCTCCGTCGTCGACGGCCTCCGCTTCCTCGCCACCCGGCCCAACCTGCGCATGACGTTCTTCACCGACATGTGCGCGATGGTGCTCGCGCACCCGCGCGCGCTGTTCCCCGCCATCGCCGTCGTCTGGTACGGCGGCGACGCGAAGACCGCGGGCCTGCTCGCGGCGGCGCCCGCCGTGGGCGCGCTGCTCGGCGGCGTGTTCTCCGGCTGGCTCGGCCGCGTCCACCACCACGGCTTCGCCATCGCCCTCTCCGTGGCGGGCTGGGGCACGGCCGTCGCCGTCTTCGGTCTCACCCGCGACCTCTGGCTCGGCGTCGTCTTCCTCGCCCTCGCGGGCGCCGCCGACACCATCTCCATGGTGTTCCGCAGCACCATGCTCCAGGCGGCCACGCCGGACGCCATGCGGGGGCGCCTGCAAGGCGTGTTCATCGTGGTGGTGGCGGGCGGCCCCCGCCTCGGCGACTTCCTCGCGGGCACGGTCGGCGACCTGGCCTCGCCCCGGGTGGCGATCGTCGGCGGCGGCGCGGCCTGCGTCCTCGCGGTGGGCCTCCTGGTCCTGCGCTGGCGCGCCTTCCTGCGCTACGACGCCCGCGACCCGCAGGCCTGACCGGGCGCGCGGTCACCTGGGCGCTCAGGAGGCGGCTTCGGGGGCCGGGGTGCGTGGGCTCTGCTGTTCCGGCGACCAGGAGAGGCGGACCAGCAAGTGCCCCTCGGCGGAGCCCTTCACGAGTACCGCCCCGGCCTCGGCCGTCATCCGTACCCCGAACTCGATCTCCACCGTGTCCGGCTTGAGCGTGCCGTCGCGGAACACCTGGAGCGCCGCCTCGGCGGCCGCCCGCGCGCTGTCCAGGGTGGCCTCGAAGGTGCGCGCCGCCTGCGCGGGCCCGTCGCCGCGCGCGACGAGCCGGACGCCGTCCAGGTCGTCGGGGTCGAGCGCCACGACCACCCGGGCGCCGCTGTTCGTCGGGTACTCGACCAACCCACCGTCCATACCGCCCATGCCGCCCCCGCCGTCACGCGGGCCCGCCGCGGCCCGCTGCTCGGTCTCCGAGCCCACATTCTGGCCGAGGCACCCGCTGGCGGGAAGCCGCCCTGGCAGCTTCCCGCCAGGACCGCGCGACTCTTACGTACCGCGAGCGGACCGACACTTGCCGCAGCGCTCGCGGCCCCCGCGCCCCGGGCGCCACCCGTATGTGGTGCCGACGAAGAGAGGTCGCCTTGAGACCGAGACCCCGTCAAGCCCGCCGCCCCCGGCAAGCCCGCCGCGGACTCCTGCCCGCCGCACTCGCCCTCGCCCTGCTGCCCGCGGGCCTGACCGCGACCGCCACCACCGCGACGGCCGCGCCGGGACCCCGTACGCCCCAACCGGCCGCGCACGCACGGCAGTCCACCGCCACCGTCACCCTCCTCACCGGCGACAAGGTGACCGTCACCCGGCTCGGCGGCGGCAAGCAGACCGTCACCGTCGACCGCCCGCCCGGCGCGAACGGCACCGTGCGCACGCGCGTCGTGGACGGCCGCGTCACCGTCGTACCGGACGAGGCCCGCCCCTATCTGCGCGCGGGCGTCCTGGACGAGCGCCTCTTCGACGTGTCGGAGCTGATACGTCAAGGATTCGGAGTCCGGCACGGAGGACGACGGGCCGCGTCCGGTGGCCTTCCGCTCATCGTCACGTACGAGAAGGACGCCCCGGCCGCCCGCACGGCGCCGCGCGGCACCCGCCAGGTCCGCTCGCTGCCCAGCATCCGGGGCGCGGCCCTCAAGGCGGCCCCGGGCACGGCCTTCTGGCGGAGCGTCACCGGCGGGAGGCACCCGAGCGCGCTGGGCGGCGGCGTCGGGAAGGTGTGGCTCGACGGCCGGGTCGAGGCGGACATGGCGGCGAGCAACGCCCAGATCGGCACCCCCGCGGCCTGGCGGGCCGGGCTCACCGGCAAGGGCGTGAAGGTCGCCGTCCTCGACACCGGCGTCGACGTCACCCACCCCGACCTCAAGGGCCGCGTGAGCGCGACGAAGAGCTTCGTCCCCGGCCAGGAGGTCGCCGACCGCGACGGCCACGGCACCCACGTCACCTCCACGGTCGGCGGCAGCGGCGCCGCGTCCGACGGCGAGGAGAAGGGCGTGGCGCCCGGCGCGGACCTCGCCGTCGGCAAGGTGCTCAGCGACGACGGCTTCGGCAGCGAGTCGCAGATCGTCGCCGGGATGGAGTGGGCCGCCAGGGACGTGGACGCCAAGATCGTGTCCATGAGCCTCGGTTCGGGCGAGCCGAGCGACGGCACCGACCCGATGGCCGCCGCCGTGGACGCGCTCACCGAGGAGACGGGCGCCCTCTTCGTGGTCTCCGCGGGCAACACCGGCGCGCCCTCCTCCATCGGCTCGCCCGCCGCCGCGGACTCCGCGCTCACCGTCGGCGCCGTCGACTCCGCCGACGAGGCCGCGTCCTTCACCAGCCAGGGCCCGCGCCACGGCGACCAGGCCCTCAAGCCGGACCTCTCCGCGCCCGGCGTGGACATCCTCGCCGCCCGCTCCCGACTGGCCCCCGGGCAGGGCGACTACACCACCATGAGCGGTACGTCGATGGCGACCCCGCACGTCACGGGTGTCGCCGCGCTGCTCGCCGAGCGCCACCCCGCCTTGGGCGGACGGCAGCTCAAGGACGCCCTGATGTCCACGTCGCACGATCTGGACGCCTCCGCGTACACGCTGGGCGCGGGCCGCGTGGACGTACCCTCCGCGATCGGCGCGGACATCACCGCGACCGGCGCCGCCGACCTCGGCTTCCACCCGTGGCCGTACGGCGGCGACAAGTCGGTGCGCAGGACGGTGACGTACGTCAACTCCTCTGATTCGTCGGTGGAGTTGGACCTGACGGCGGAGGGCGCGGCGGACGGCGTCGTCACGCTCGCGGACAGGAAGCTCACCGTGCCCGCGCACGGCACCGCGGCCACCACCGTCACCGGCGACGTCGCGACGGCGCCCGTCGGCAACACCAGCGGCCGGATCGTCGCGACCGCGGGCGGCAAGCGCGTCGCACACACCGCGTTCGGCCTGGTCAAGGAGGAGGAGCGGTACACGCTCACGCTGCGGGTCAAGGACCGCGACGGCGCCCCCGCCGGCGCCGACGCCGTGGTGCACCCGCTCGCCAAGGGCGAGGACCCCTACGCGGTCGCGGTCGGCGCGTCCGGCGAGCTGAAGCTGCGGCTCAGGCCCGGCGCGTACTCCCTGTCAGCTTTCCTCGACGTCCGCGGCGCACACGGAGCCGACTCCCTCGGCCTCGGCTTCCTCGCCGCGCCCGAGGTCACTCTCGACCGGGACCGGACCGTCACCCTCGATGCGCGCGAGCTGCGGGAGATCACCGCGAAGGTGCCGCGCCGCAGCGAGACCCGGCAACTGGTCATGGAGGTCAGCCGCACCGCGCACGGCTCCTCCTACCAGGACGCCGCGCAAGTGCCCGTCAAGTACGACAGCGTCTTCGCGGCCCCGACCCCCGAGGTCCGGCAGGGCACCTTCGCGTACCGCACGGTGTGGCGCCTCGGCAAGCCCGTCCTCGACGTGAAGGGCGTCGGCGCGGCCGTCGCGCAGCCCGGCGGCACGGTCACCGAAGGCAGGTCCCGGCTGAGGCTCGTGGACGCGGGGGACGGCACCCCGGGCGCGTACGCGGGCAAGGACGTGCGCGGCGGGGCCGCCGTCGTGCGCCGCACCGGCGCGGCGGGACAGCCCACGCCCGCCGCGCTCGCGCAGGCCGCGCAGGACGCGGGCGCCAAGGCCCTGTTCGTCACCGACGGCGTGCCCGGACGCCTCAACGCCTGGTTCGGCACGGACGACAACGCGGACCGGCCCCTGACGATCGCCACGGTCGGCGCCGCCGACGGGGCGCGGCTGCGCGCCGCCGCGCGCGAGGGCCGCCGCGTGGAGACCACCGGCACCCCCTACACGCCCTACGTCTACGACCTTGAGGACGGCTTCACCGGCGCCGTCCCGGACCGCCCGCTGACCTACGCGCCCGGCGAGCGCGAACTCGCCGTCGTCGAGGCCCGGTTCCACGCGCCCGCGCGCGAGGCCACGCCCGGCGGGGAGTTCCGCTACTCCCTCACCGACACCTTCCCCGTCGGCATCGGCTTCCTGGAGCGGACCGCGTACCCCGCAGAGCGCACCGACTACGTCGCCTCCGGCAAGGGCCGTCTGTGGCACGAGACCGTGTACGCCGGGCCGGCCGCCCTGGAGCAGCGCGGCGGGCTCGTCGGCTACCGGGGCGGCGAGCGCACCCGGCTCGACTGGTTCAAGCCCCTCTGGCACCCGTGGCTCGGCACCGGCCTCGGCTGGGGCCAGGAGCGGACCGGCGACGACCTGGCCTTCAACGTGCCCGGCTGGGGCGACTCCGGGCCCGACCACACCGGCTTCGGCGACGTGTGGAACGACGACTCCCTGACGCAGGTGACCGCCGTGTACGCCGACGGGGAGCTGGTCGACCGGCGGCAGGGCTCCGGCGTGTACGTGGGGGACGCCGCGCCCGAGGAGCGCACGTACAAGGTCGTCACCGACACCACGCTCTCCGCCGGGCGCTGGCGCCTCGCCACCCGGGGCCACTCCGAGTGGACCGTCCGCTCGGCCCGCACCCCCGCCGACCGCAAGACCGTCCTGCCCGTGCTCAACCTCGGCTTCGACGTCGACACCGACCTGTACGGGGACGTACGCGGAGGCCGGACGCTGCCGGTGGGCCTCTCGGCCGCGTACGTCCGGGGCGCCACCGCCCCGGGCACGGTCCGCTCCGCGCGCCTTGAAGTGTCCTACGACGACGGGGCCTCGTGGGCGGATGTCCCGCTGTGGCGGCACGGTTCCTCGTGGGACGGCGTGCTGAGGGTGCCTCGGGGGGCCTCTGCGCTGTCCCTGCGAGGGGCGGCTTCGGACGACCGGGGCGGGTCGGTGACCCAGGAGGTCCTCCGGGGGGTGGGCGTCCGCTAGCCCCGCCCCGCCGCGGTGGCGCGCCTCACCCCACCGCGCTACCGCGCTCGTCCTCAAACGCCGGACGGGCTGGATGGACTCGGCTGGGCCCGTCCTCTTGCCCCCGATGACGGGGGCAGACGGGGACGGCGTGCGAGCCGCCAGGTCGGGACCGGGCCGGGTCGCCGGGGCAGGTACGGGTGGGCGGGTGGGGGGGAATCCCGCCGCGGTAGCGGCGGGACGGGTTCAGCTGGACGCGGTCAGGGACCGCTTGAGGATCTTGCCCATGTCGTTGCGCGGCAGGGCCTCGAGGACACGCAGGACCCGGGGTCGCTTGTGGGGGGCGAGGCGCGCCGCGACGTGAGAGGCCAGCTCGTCGAGGGAGGGCACGCGCCCGGGGTCGGCGGGGACGATCCACGCGACGACCCGCTCGCCCAGGTCGGGGTCGGGCTCCCCGGTGACCGCGGCCTCCCGCACCCCCTCGTATTCGAGGAGCGCGTTCTCGATCTCCCCGGCCCCGATCTTGTACCCCCCGCTCTTGATGAGGTCGGTCGCCTTGCGGCCGACGATGCGGACGTACCCGTCGGGCTCCCGCACGGCCATGTCCCCGGTCCGGAACCACCCGCCGGAGGCGAACGCGGCCGCCGTGGCGTCGGGCCGGTTGAGGTACTCGGTGAAGAGGTTCGGCCCGCGCACCTGGATCTCGCCGACGGAGTCGGGCCCGTCGGGGACCTCCTGGTCCGCCTCGTCGACGAGGCGGAGGGAGACGCCGGGCAGCGGCACGCCCACGGTGCCCGCGCGGGCCTCGCCGTCCGCGCGGACGCTGGTGTTCATGAGCGTCTCGGTCATCCCGTACCGCTCGATGACGCGGCGCCCGGTGGCGGACGCGATCCGCTCGTGGTCGTGCACGGGCAGCGCCGCCGAGCCCGACACCAGGAGCCGCGCGCCCGCGAGGGCCTTGACCAGCTCGGGCTCGTCGGGCAGCGCCTCCGCCACGCGGTGGTACATCGTGGGCACGCCGAAGAGCATCGTGGCCCCGGAGGCCAGCTCCCGCGCCACCCCGGCCGTGCTGAACCGGCCCAGGTGCCGCATCGATCCGCCGCGGCGCAGCGGCCCGAGGACGCCGAGGATCAGGCCGTGCACGTGGAACAGCGGGAGCCCGTGCACCAGGACGTCGTCGCCGGTCCACCGCCAGGCGTCGGCGAGCGCGTCGAGCGTGGCGGCGAGCGCGCTCCGCGGCAGGACCACGCCCTTGGGCGGACCCGTCGTACCGGAGGTGTAGACGACGAGGGCGGGGGCGGCGGGGGAGACCTCTCGGGGCGCGGCGGGCGCGGGGCCGTCCGGCGGCGCCGGGCTGACGTCGATCCGGTCAAGTCCCGCAAGGGCTGCGGGCAGTTCGTCGCCGGGGGCGGCGAGCACCAGGGCCGGCTCGCTGTCGCCGACGATGTGCCCCAGTTCCTTCTCGCCCGACTTGGGGTTGAGCGGCACCGCGGGCACCCCGGCGAGCAGCGCCGCCACGACGCCGACCGCGGTCTCCAGGGTGGGGGTCGCCCAGACGGCCACGCGGGCCGCGCCCGCCCCGGTGAGGCGGCCGGCCAACGCTCCGGCGGTGGCGGCGAGTTCGGCGTAGGTCAGGGACCGGTCGCCGAACCGCAGGGCCGGGGTGTCGTCCGGCGCCGTCAGGGCGGGGATGAGGGGTTCGGGTTCCACGAGTCGTCCTCCGTAGGTGCTCAGCGTGTGCACGGCGGCTCAACGGGAGCGTTGCGCCGCCGAAGGCGGGGTGTCGCCGTGATCGTCGAGGCCGAGGCGGCGGGCCGGCCCCGGTGCGCGCGGGTCCGCCCCGCCCGCGTACCGCCGGTCCACCCCCGCACGTCCGAGCCGGACGGGACCACCACGCGTCTCACCTCGCACCGCTCATCTCGTCGGCCTCCGACGATCCGGCCCTCGACATCACGATCACTTCCCCCGCAAACCTATCCACCTCCCCGCCCCCGCAAGCCCCACGCCCCCACAGCCGGGGCGCGCCCGGGGAGTTCCATCCGGTGCCGGTGGGGGTACCCGCCGACGCGGCGGCGCCGCCTCCCCTGGGACGAGGGGAGGCGGCGCCGCGTCGTACGAAATCCACTTTCCCGCGCGCACGGGCCGCGTTAGCCTGCGGCCGTCCCGCCGTCCGGCTCATGGTGCCCCTCCCGGGCCGCCCGTACCCGAGGAGAGCGCCCGTGGCCCTCGCCGTCGCCCTGACCACCTTCCGGCCCCAGGACCACATCAACGCCGTCGACCGGGACCTCCCGGACCTCGTGCGCGCCGTCGGCGCGGCGGGCGCCACCGCGCGGGTCGCGCACTGGGACGACCCGGACGTCGACTGGGGCGCGTACGACCTCGTCGTCATACGCTCGACCTGGGACTACATCGAGCACGTCGCCGAGTTCACGGCCTGGGCCGGGCGCGTGGCCGCCGTGACGCGGCTCGCCAACCCCGCGGGCGTCGTGCGCTGGAACACCGACAAGCGGTATCTGGGCGAGCTGGCGGCGGCCGGGATACCGACCGTGCCGACGGCGTACGCGGCCCCCGGCTCCGGCAGTGAACCCGGCCTGCCCGAGGGCGATTTCGTCATCAAGCCCACCGTCGGCGGCGGCTCCCACCTCGCCGGCCGCTACCGCGCCGGCGAGCACGCGGCGGCCCGCGCCCACGTCGCCCGGCTGCACGCCGAGGGCCTGACCGCGATGGTGCAGCCCTACATGCGCCGGATCGACACCACCGGCGAGCGCGCCCTGATCTTCTTCGGCGGCCACTACCGGCACGCCATCCGCAAGGGCGCCGTCCTCGCCCCGGGCATCGCGTACGACGCCGACAAGATCTCGCACCCCGACGTCCGCGCCCATCAGCCGGCCGAGGCCGAACTCGCCCTCGCCGAGCGCGCCCTGGCCGCCGTGCCCGGCGCGTCCGAGCTGCTCTACGCCCGCGTGGACCTGGTCGACGGCGACGACGGGGCGCCGCGCGTGATGGAGCTGGAGCTGATCGAGCCGAACCTGTTCCTCGGCGTCCACCCGGAGTCCCTGCCGGTGGTCGCGGAGCTGATCGTGAAGGCGGCCCGCTAGCGCCCGGGGCCCGCGGGGCTGTCGGGATACGAGAACCGCTGCAACAGGCCCCAGGTGAACTCCGCCACGCAGGGGCGCCGCCGCCCCGTCTCCCCGTCCGGGCCGTCGAACGCGAGCCGCCACCGCGTCGGCGCCGTGCCCTCCATCGGCCGCGCGGGGGCGAAGGCGCGGGCGGCCTCGTCGACCGTGCAGGACCAGGGTGTGAGGTCGGCGAGCGTGCGCAGCTCGGGGGGCGCGGCGCCGGGGGCCCGCACCAGCCACTCGTTCCAGACGGCGTTCCGCGGCCCGAGCAGCACCTCGAAGCGCAGGTCGGGCCAGAGCGGCACCGGCCACAGCAGGGCCTCGCACTCCAGGTCGCCGACCGTGCGCCGGGCGGTGGCCGCGGGCTCGCCGAGGACCGAGCGGTAGCGGGAGACGGCGGCGCGCGACCTCGGGGAGCGCACCATCGCCTGCCAGCGCCGGTTGGCCTCGCGCATCTCGCCGATGGAGACGCCGAGGGCGTGCCGGGCGTCCTCGACGAGGTCCGGGTTGTGGTCGGCCATGCGGCGCAGCAGGACCAGCTGGAAGTCGAGCGGGGTGAAGGGCGCGGAGGGGCTTGAGGGCATGGGACCCATCGTGGCCCATCGCCCGGCCGGGGGTGGACGGCCCCTCCGCGCCCCGGCTCAGGGCGCGGTCTGCGTGAGCAGCCGCTCGTGTTCCTCCTCGGTGACCTGCTCGCCCGAGGACGGAAGGAGCTGCGGAATCCCGTCGACGATGGGGTAGCGGCGGCGAAGCCGCGGGTTGTACAGGGCCTGCTCCGCCTCCGCGGGGTCGGACCGCTCGGGCAGCACGAGCACCAGCGGGCCCTTGTCCAGCGGGCAGGCGAGGATCTTCAGAAGCGGGTCGTCGGGGTTCATCCGGAGGTCAGCTCCTTGGGAGGTGCGGGGGTGGGGGCGGCGGGCGGAGCGTCGTGCTTGGGCATGACGAGCAGGACCGTCACGGCCAGGGCCGTGCCCGCGACGCGCAGCGCCAGGCGCACCGGCTCGTGGGGCAGCGCCTCGCCGAACGCGAGCGTGCCGAGCACCGCGGTGAACAGGCTCGTCACCGTCGTGCACACCGGCACGATCAGCGAGGCCCGGCACCGCTGGAGCGCCGCCTGCGACATGATCAGGCCGAAGGCGCCGGTGAAGAGCAGCAGATAGGGGTACGGCGAGCGCAGCAGGTCGAGCAGCGCGCCGCCGATGTCGTGCGTCGTCAGGGAGCTGGAGACGCCCTTGATGGCCAGCGAGCTGACGCCGTACAGGAGGCCGACGGCGACGCCGTACTCCACGCCGGACGTCGGCTGCCGGTGCTGTTGCCCGGCCCGGCGCTCGCCGTTCGCGTACAGCCAGACGCCGATGGCGAGCGAGGGCAGGCTGACCAGGAGGACGAGCGGCACGGGGGCGTCGTCGCCCACCGTGTCGGCGCCCTCGTCGAGGGAGAGCACCACCATCAGGAGCGCGACCAGGATCGCGGCGACGGCGATCCGCTCGCGCCCCGATGTCCGCTCGCCGAGCAGCCGCGACGACAGGACGAGCAGCAGCACGAGGCCGGAGACGAAGATGCCCTGGGCCGCGGCGATGGGCAGCGTGCGGTAGACGGCGAGCTGCGCGCCGAAGCCCGCCGCGAGCGCGAGGGAGCCGCCGAGCCACAGCGGGCTGGAGACGACCTGCCCGAGCAGCCGCAGCGGTGCCCGCACGCTCACCGAGGGCATCGCGGACAGGGCCCGCTTCTCCAGGACGAAGCCGGTGCTGTAGAGGACGTTCGCGAGCAGCGCCGCCACCACACCCACCCACATGGGCCTCAGGCCTTTCGGGCGTGCAGCAGCAGGATCGAGGCCGCGCCCGGCACCGCGCAGGCGAGCCGGTCCAGGGCCCGCAGCGGCCGGGGCACGCCGTGGAAGGGCGCGCCCGCGAGCCGGACCACGTCGAAGCCGGAGGCCGCGACGAACTCCCGCAGCGCGCGGGCGGTGTACAGGCGCAGGTGCCCGACGACCTCGCGCCCCGGGCGGCCGTGGATGGCGCGCAGGCTCACCTCGGAGAACACCGGCTGCACCCCGGCGAGCAGCAGGCCGCGGTTGTACCAGGCGGCGAGGTTCGGCGTGGAGAGCATCAGATGGCCGCCGGGGCGCAGCACCCGGCGCAGCTCGTCGAGCGCGGCGTCGGGGTCGACGAGGTGCTCGACGACCTCGCTGAACAGCACCGCGTCGACGGTCCCGGCCGCGAACGGCAGGCCCCCGTCGGTGAGTTCACCACGTACGACGTACGGCAGGTGACCGCTCGCGCGGCGCAGCGCGTCCTGGGACCAGTCGACGCCGATGACGCGGTGCCCGGCGAGCAGCGGCGCCGCGACCCGGGCGGCCGAGCCGTCGCCGCAGCCCACGTCGAGGACCACGCGGGCACCGCGCGTGGCGGGGCCGAGCGCGGCCGCGAGCATCCGGGCCTGCCGCAGGCTGCGGGCGTCCCCCGAGGCGACGGGGACGGCGGGGTTCTCGTAGAAGTCCCGGAGTCCGTGCGGGCGTTCGGGTGAGGTCCGTTCGGCCGTGCCGGGCGTGCCGGTTGCAGTCACGGGGCGGGCTCCTCCTCGGTTGCGTGGAGGTAGTGCTCGAAGAGGTCGCGGAGCCGGGCGCCGTCGCCGTGCCCGAGCAGCGTCCGGGACCAGCGCAGGGCCAGGTGGAGCCGGCCACCGGTGGACGCGGTGGTCACGGTCAGGCCGCGCGGCATGCGGGCGGGCGCCGAGAACCACACCGCGTGCGCCGCCCCGGCGTCGCCGAAGTCGAGCGCGTACGGGATCCGGCCGATGTTGCTGAGCAGCGTCGTCGACGTCCACGGCGCGGCGGCCCTGCGCAGCCCCCGCGTGACGGCGGCCCGCACCCCGACCGGCAGGACCGGCGCGGTGAGCAGCGTCGCGCCGTGGCCGAGCTGCGGCCGGGACAGGGCCTTGAGGGCCCGGGTGCGGTCGGAGGTGCGGCGAAGGAGCGTACGGACGTCATCGGGGCGGGGCTCCGCGTCCAGGAGCGGGGTCAGCTCGTCGGCGCCGAAGGGGACCTCGACGAGCCGCGTGCCGTTGCCGATGGGCATCGACATGTCGCGCGGCCGGTCGTCCACGGGCATGGTGATGCGCAACGGCCGGGGCTTCGCCCCGTGTTCCCGGTTCCAGTGCGCGATCATCAGCGCGGTCGCCACCATCAGCTGGTCGTTGACGGTGAACGGCGAGCCCTTGGGCCTGCGCGGCACCGGCAGCTCCGCGACCAGCATGCCGTTGCCCGGCGAGGGCTCCGGGGAGCCGTGGGCGACGCGGGCGGGCGGCGCCCACGGCGAGGGCAGGTCCGGCGCGTCGGCCGCCACGGCGGCCGCGGGGGCACGCGTCGGGGGCGCGGCGGGCGCGTTGTCCCGGCCCCCGTACAGCTCGGCGGCCGTGGCGAGGACGCGCAGACACGCGGGCCCGTCCAGGGCGGTGTGGTTGATGGTGAGGAACAGGACGCTGGCGGTGCCGCTCGTCTGCGGGGTGGCCACGACCTCCAGGCGTACCGGCGGGGACGCGGTCAGCGGCGGCGCGTCGTACAGCGCCCGCTCCCGCACTCGCTTGAGGCCGTCCGCCCGCGCGTCCGGGAAGGTGACGACCTCCACGTCCGGGCCCTCGGTCAGCTCCCACTCGTAGCGGCGCCGGTACCAGGCGCCGCGCGCCTCCCGCATGAGGATGCGGGGGTGGCGGCGCAGCGCCTCGGTGAACGCGGCCCGCAGCCGGTCCGGGTCCGGGGTGCCCGGCAGGTGCACCTCGATGTGAACGGTCTCCGGCTCCTCCTCCTGGAGGCAGTGCCGGGCGACCTCGTCGACGACGGGGAACGGCACGCGGCGCGGCGGACGGCCGGGGCCGTCCGCACGCCGGGCCGGATGCTCCAGCGCGGTCATGGCCGGTGTTCCTCTCCTTGCTGCTCCGTGCCGTCGGCGGGCTTCCGGTCGCGCGGCGGCGGGGCCGGCTGTGTCCCCGCCGGTGGCCCGGCGGGCCCCGCGGGGCCGAGCGGCAGCGTCGTCGCGGACGGGTCGCTGCCCCGGGGCGTCCCGGGCTTCGCCAGCGGATCGGCGCCCGTGGGCCCGGCCCCCGGCGCCGCCGGGGCGGCCGCGGGTGGCTTCGGCGATCCGGCGGGCGGCGCGGCCGGCCCGGGCGCGGGCGCTCCGCCCGGGCCCTGGGCCCCGGCCGGGGCGGCCTCCCGCACCGACACCAGGGCCGCGAACAGGCCGATGAACGCCATGACTTGGGCCGCGTGCCCGAAGGCCCCCTCGTCCGCCGCGACCGTCTCCCCGGCACCGACGGCGGCGGCGATCCCCGCCCCGGCGAGCGCGACGAAGGCCAGCGGCGCGAGCAGCTGGTGCCGCCGCCACGCGAGCACCGCGAGGGCGGGCACGAGCAGCGCGAACCAGCCCGCGACGACCACGGCCACCAGGGTCAGGGCCACCGTGCCGAGGATCAGGCCGGGCGCGGGCGGCGCCACGTCGGGGCCGTCCGGATTGGCGTCCTTGCGGCGCACGAACACGAGCACCACGAGCGCGAGGACACCGACACCGCCGCCGATGAGCCCGGCCTCGTACGCCGTGGACGGCTCGTAGCTGAGCTTGACGGTGCCGCCCTCGCCCGCCGGGATCAGCCAGCCCTGCTGCCAGCCGTCGAGCCGCACCTCGCGCAGCTCCTCGCCGTTCAGGGTGGCCTTCCAGCCGTCGTTGACGTTCTCGTACGTGGTGAGGTACGAGGCCGCGCCGTCCCCGACGGTCAGCTCGCGCCGGTCGCCCAGCCAGTCCTTGACGCGCAGCTCGCGCGCGGTGGTGTCGAGGTTGCCGGGCGTGCCGCGCGTCAGCGTGACGTCGGTGAGCGCGAGCGGGCCCGCGTCACCGGCCTCCACGGTGTGCTCGCCCGCGCCGAGGTTCACCTCGGCCTGGGGCTTCGGCCGCCGTTCGCCGCGCTCGCAGAGCGTGACCTCGACGGGCCGCCGCTGCACGAGGTCGCGCACGGTGCCCTTGACGGACGTCGGGTACAGCTTGCCGTCGACGGCCACCTCGGGGCCCTGCCCGCAGGCGAGTTCGAAGGTGCGCCCGGCCCGCGGCTGCTTGGTGCGGAACTGGTCGAGCGCCGGGACGTACGCCTCGGTGAGGCCCACGGGCAGCTGGAGCTTCTCGTCCGCGACCGGGTTGTGCAGGGTCAGGGGCGCGGTCTTGGTGATGGTGATGTCGAGCCGGTCGGTGGTGATCGGCGTGAAGCGCGCCATGCCGTTCTCGTCGACCCCGGCGACCGCCGCGCCGTCCGGCGAGCTGATCTCGATCTTCTCGGCCCTGGTGGAGAGGCCGCCCGCGGGGGGAAGCACGATCTCCCCGACGGGCACCTTCCCCGGCCAGCGCAGATGGATCACGGGGCTGTCGCCGGCGATCCACGCGGTGGTCAGGTCGCCGTCCGTCAGGTTGCGCGCGGACAGGCCCGTGCCCATGCCGGACGTGGAGTCGGCGCTGGCCCGGATCTGCTGGCGCTGGTCGGGCGCCACGTCGTAGAGCAGCTCGTCGAGCCGGGAACCGGGCACGGCGACGGCGCTCATCCGCACGTCGTACGTGTCCTGCCCCTCGGTCGTGAACCGGCGGTGCAGGCCCGGCTCGGAGGTCACGGGCGACAGGCCGCTCTGGTCGGCCGAGCGGTGCATGGAGTACGTCGTCGCGTCGGCGTCGGCGCCCTCCGTGCCCTTCACGTCGTTCGGCATCCGGAGCAGCTTGGTCACCTGCACGCCGGGGATGCGGATCTCCGCGAACCCGGCGCCGGTCAGACCGTGGGTCGCGATCTGGGAGTCCAGGATGGTGATCTTGATCCAGTCGGTGTCGCCCGGCACGGCGGCGACGCGCTGTGTCGTGCCGTTGGCCTTGAGGAACGACTCCTTCGCGCCCTTCTCGGTCTCCACCCGCACCCGCGTCGGGGCCGCCCGCACCCCGTCCTGGGGCAGCGGCGTCACCTTGAACGACGCGGGGACGGCCGTCTTCTTGCGGAACTCCGCCTTGATCCACTCACCGTCGGGGCTGCCGGGGTTGCCCTCCGTCCAGGCCGTGTCGGGGTTGCCGTCGAAGGCGTTCACGGGGTCGTACTGCGGCAGGTGGAAGAGCCAGTTGCCGTAGGAGGACGCCGTCACCGACTTCGCGCCGCGCAGCTCCGCCGTCGTCTGGTGCTCGATCCCCTTGGTCGGCAGGATCTGATGCGGCTTCCTGCCCGGGTCCTGGAGCGCGTCCGGCGCGTTCTTCTCGTCGCGCGTGTACGTGTACGAGGTGTTGGTGTTGATCAGGCCGAAGCGCGTGTCCGCGCGCCGCAGCCCGTCACCGACCGCCTGGAGCCCGGGCGCGGACCCGAGGCCGGGGTGGTTGTCCCCGGTCAGGACCACCGGCCGGTCGCGCAGCTGGGGGTCGGCGGACAGCGGGAGCAGCGCCTCCGGGCCGCCGCTGACGACGGCCGTGTTGGACACCGGCTTCAGGCCCGCCTGGCCGGGGCGCGGCGTGCCCTTGCCCGGCGTGTAGATCTCCACCGCGCGCTGGCGCGGGTACAGGCCCTCGACCTGCACGGGCGTGTCGTCCGCGATCCGGCCGCCGGTCTGGGTCGGGCCGAAGCCGGTGACCCGCGTGTAGCCGGACTGCTCCAGGGTGCGCTTGACGGTGGCCGTCGGGACGTGGCCGATCTGGTCCGGGTCGAGGTCGTTGCGCACGACCACGTAGTACAGGCCCGCACGCGTCAAGTAGTCCTTCAGGCCCGGCACTTGGCCGCCGGTCATCAGGGCCTGCTCGACGGCGTCCATGGCGCGCCGGTTGCCGGGCGTGCCGAAGGGCACGTAGTCGCGCTGGGCCCAGCGCGAGTCGGCCTGCACGTCGAGGGGCTGGTCGATCGGGGAGCCCCAGGTGTAGATGCCGTGCGCGGACGCGGGCACCACCAGGGCGCGCGAGTCCGGTGAGTACTTGTCCAGCCAGTCGGCCGTGGCCTGCCAGTGGTTCGGCAGCTTCTTGAACGAACCGGGCTGGAGGATCGAGCCGTTGAGGTAGGGCCACAGCAGGCCCGGCAGCACCAGGACGGCGGCGATCAGGGGTGCGTACCGCCGCCCCGGCAGGGCCCGCGCGCCCCGGGCCCGGCCCACCACGCCCGCGAGGTGCGCGAGACCGAGGGCGAGGGCGAGGGCGAGGCCCGTCTGGAACTTGTAGATGTTGCGGAACGGCACCAGCCAGCCGTTGAGCCAGTCCTGCACCGTGCCGTGGAAGAGCGCCCCGAAGGCGCCGCCGTACCCGGCGAGCAGGACCAGGGCGGTCGAGAGGACCGTCAGGGTCAGCCAGCGCCGCTCCGGCAGGTCGCGGCGGGCGAGCCCGGCGAGCCCGAGCCCGGCCGCGAGCGCCGAGCACACGACGGTGACCACGGAGGTGGCGACCGTCCAGCCCGCGGGCAGCCAGGCGTCACCGAAGTGCAGATACGCCACCCAGTTCCCGGCGCCGCGCAGCGCCTCGGTGGCCGACATGGTGCCGGTCGTGGTGGCCGAGTTCTCCACGTACGGCAGGAAGTTCTCGCCGTAGATGCCGAGCAACAGCAGCGGCACCACCCACCAGGCGGTGGCCAGGATGACGCCCGGCACCCACCAGGTGATGAGCTTGCGCTTGCGCGGCCCGTTCGGGCGCGAGAGCAGGTACAGCGCGACGGGAAGCAGCGAGGCCAGCGTCGAGGCCGCGTTCACACCGCCCATGAACGGAATGACCAGGGCCGAGCGGAACGCCGCGATCCGCGCGGTCACGCGGTCGTTGGTGAGCGGGAGCAGCACCCACGGCAGGAACGCGCCGGGCAGCGCCGCCGCCGACGTCGAGCCGATCACCACGGTGAACGTCGGCCAGAGCGCGTACACCGCGGCGCCGAGCAGCCGCGAGCCGCGGCTGCCGATGCCGAGCCGCTCGGCGAGCCGAAGGGCGCCCCAGAACGCGGCCGTCACGATCAGCGAGAACCACAGCCGCTCCGCGATCCACACCGGCACCTGGAGCAGGTCGGTGAGCGCGTAGTACGGCAACATCGGGAAGGCGTACCCGATGTACTGGTCCTGGAGGCCCCCGAAGCCGCCCCGGTCGTGCCACAGCTGACCGAGGTCGGAGAGGAACTGCCATGGATCGACGGCGACACCGAGCTTGGTGTCGAACGTCATCCGCCCCGGCTTCACCGCGAGGAAGCACACGAACGTGACGGCCCAGAACCCGACGGGCCAGCGCCGCCGGCGCGGGCCGTGCTCGGGTTCGGGCCGGCGCGCCGCCGGCCGCGTCGCGGCCGGGGGAGGGGCCTGGACCGTTGTGGTCATGGACACCGCCTGAGGATGAGGAGAAGGTTCCAGGTCGTGAACTCACGCACGCCCGGAACCTTCGCCACGGACTCGGCGAGGAACGGCCAGTAGCGCGAGCGCGCGGTGACGACGGTGACGTCGTCGCGCGCCCGCACCTGTCTGAGCGTGGGTCCTATGTGGTGCTTGTGGAGGTTGACGCCGAGCGTGTGCTTGGCGGGTGTGCCGGTGCGCCGCTCGTAGCGGGCGCGGGCGCGCTCGGCGCCCAGGTAGTGCCAGGGCGCCCACTCGTGGCCGCCCCAGGGGGACAGCCAGTTCGTGAACGCGACGTAGATGAGGCCGCCGGGGCGGGTGACCCGCACCAGCTCGCTGAGGAAGGTCTGCGGGTCGGCGACGTGCTCCAGGACGTTCGAGGAGAACGTGACGTCGGCGGCGCCGGTCGCCACGGGCAGCAGATAGCCGTCCGCGACCACCGCGCCCTCGGGCGGCTTGGCGCCGGAGGCGTCCCGCGCGCCCAGCTCCCGCAGGTCGGGCTCGAAGAGGAACGCCTGGGCGCCGCGTCTGCGGAACTCCTCGGTGAAGTAGCCCGCGCCGCCGCCCACGTCCACGACCACCTTGCCGTTCACGGGCAGATACCGCTCGACCTGGTCGGCGGCGTCCCGGGCGAGCAGCGCGTAGCACCGCTCCGGTTCCTGCCGCTCCCGCAGGAAGGCCCGGAAGAGGGTCGCGGAGCGGCGCAGCGAGGGATCCTTCACCCGGACCCCTCAGGACGTGCAGCGGACGGCTGCTCGTGCGCGGCGACCGCCTCGGCGGCCACCGCGGCGAACTGCCGCACCGTGTTGGCCCAGCGGAACTGCGCGGCGCGCTCGGCGGCGGCCTTGCCGAACGCCCGGCGCCGCTCGGTGGAGAGCGCGAGCGTGCACCAGGCGGCGGCGAAGGAACTCTCGCCGCCCGCGAGCAGCCCGGTCACGCCGTCCTCGACGGAGTCCCGTACGCCGGGTACGTCGAAGCCGATCGCGGGCGTCCCGCGCGCCGCGGCCTCGGTGACGACCAGGCCCCAGCCCTCCACGGCGGAGGGGTGCAGGAGCAGCCAGGCGGCACACAGCAGCCGGTGCTTCTCGGCCTCGGAGACGTGCCCGGTGAAGTGCACGTCCGGGCCCGCCATCCGTTCGAGGCGGGCCCGCTCGGGGCCCTCGCCGACGATGACGAGCCGGCCGCCGGTGACCGGGCGGACCCGCTCCCACAGGCGCAGCAGCAGGTCGACGCGCTTGTACTCGACGAGACGGCCCATGGCCAGGAAGAGCGGTTCGTCGGAGCGCTCGTGCAGCGGCCCCGGCTCCTCGACGCCGTTGTGCACCACTCGGATGCGGTCGCCGTCGACGCCCAGGTCGCGCAGAGCGGTGGCCGTTGATTCGGAGACGGCGACCAGGAGGTTGCCGCGCTGGGCGCCGGCGAGCGCCCAGTGTTCGAGCTTGCGCCCGAGCCGGGCGGCCGGGGCGAGGGGGCCCTGGAAGCGCATCGCCCACAGCTCGGTGTGGACGTGGTTGACCAGGCAGAGGGTGGGGCCGCGGTGCCACAGGGGCGCCAGGTACGGCATGCCGTTGCACACCTCGACCAGGAGGTCGCTGCCGCCGACCTGGCGGCGGTAGGCCGAGCGGGCACGCAGGTAGTGCCCCAGGTCGCCGCCCGCCGACACCACGCGGTAGTCGCGGTAGGCGGCAGGACCGCCGCACAGCAGCGTGACCTGGTGACCCCTGCGGGTCAGCCCGTCGGCCAGGCGGTCGACGAGGAGTTCGGAGCCGCCTGCCGCGGGGTTGTCGAGATCGCGGCGGGCGAGGAAGGCGATCCGGCGCGGCTGCGGGGGGAGCGCCGGAAGGAGCCGCGCGGTCCGCTGGGCGGCGGGGCGCAGCGACGACGGCACGTGCTGGGGCATGGGGTGCTCCAACTCGTCTCAGGGTGCGGTGTGGGGGGATCGGACGGCGGTGCGGTGGCGCTCTTTCCTCGGCTGTGGTGGCGGACGGATGGGGCTCGGCGGGTTCCGCGTACTGCGTGGGGGCGGGATCCCGCAGGTCGGTCGGGGTGGTCGGGTGCTCGGGGGTGGTGCGGGCCGGTGCGTGGGTGGGGTGGATAGTTTTCGCCGCACCGAACGGTGCGGCTACTCACCGGCGTGACAATTTCGGGCCTTCTTAGAACTGACGTCTCATCACATCGTGCTGGATTGCAGGGCGCTTCGTGAGGTATCGGAATGTGGACCTTCCGCATCCGGATTTCCACCGGGTCCGTCCGGGCCATTCGGGCCGCTCGCGCCGTTCGCGCCCGCCCTGCGGCCGCGGACGACCAGAGCGCCGCCGAACACCGTGAGCGCCCCGCCCAGGACCACGCAGAGCAGCGGCAGCGTCTCGCCGACCAGCTTCAGGCGCGAGCTGTCGTCCTCGGCGAGCTTGACCTGGGCCCGCTGGGTCTTCTCGGTGAACGCGATGCGCTGACTGTCCAGGAGGACCGTGCGGTCCTTCTTGCCGCCGGGCGCCCGCAGCGTCTTGCGCGGGCCGAGGGCCGCGTAGATGATCCGGCCGGTGCGCTTGTCGGCGACCAGCTCGATCTTGTGGTTGGCGTACCACTCCTCGGCCATGACCTGGCTGCGCCTCGGCAGGCCGACCAGGCGCCCGGGGACCTGCCGCGTGCCGGTCTTCGTGGCGGCCACCGTGCCCGTGAAGCGGTAGCCCTCGTACCCCTGGATCTTCTTCTCACCGCGGAACTTCAGCGGCACGGTGCCACCGAGGGTGGGGTCCCACCACAGGTAGTCACGTTCCTTGAGGTCGAACGGGAACTTCAGATACGCGTCGCCCTCGAAGCGCGGCTTCTCGCCGCAGCAGTGGACGGGCTTGTTGGTCCTGCGGTCGGTCACCCAGCGCTCCTGGGTCCACTGGAGCGCGTCGTGGGGGTCGGCCGCGGGCAGCGTCTTGTCGGGGTCGATGGAGGTCACCACGTCCCAGATCGCGCGGCCCGACTTCTCGCTGTCGGCGACGTCGCCGCGCACCTGCCGGGTGATGGTGAGGTTCTGATCCGTGACGGTCTTGATCTTCGAAGTGTCGAAATAGCTGCCTTTGCCCTTGAATACGGTGATCTGATCGACGTCGATCGGCGTGCGTTTCGCCCGCGGCTCGACGTACCAGGCCAGCATCGGGGCCAGGACCAGCAGAAAGACACCGAGACCGAGCAGGACCAGGGACAAGGGCGAGGCTGTACGGCGCGTCATCCGGCGCTCCTGCCGTGAGGTGAACAGGGGGACGGTCGAACACAGAGCTGTGGAACGGTCGGGAACAAGCTGTGGAACCGTGGAGCACGAACATCTCGATCACGGGTCGGTCACACGCCGGTCCGGCGGCTCAACTGTGAGGCATTACCGCTGAGTTGCGCCGGTGCTTCGGTTCTGTTGCTGCTGAGTTGCCCGAATCGCTGCGGCGGTGTCACCGGGGTGTTACCGACCCGTATGAGCCGCGAACGCTAGGCGGACCCTTGACGCAGTGTCAATGGTTGTCGACACTGGGCACCTGCCGGACGGGGCCGGTGACGGGCCGGTTATCGCCTCCGCACGACCGGACAGATCAGGACCAGGGTGGGGTCCGACCTCCAGCAGAGAGGCTGACCCTCGTATGCACCGACTGCTCGCCGCGGCACTGACCGCTGCCGTCGCCGCGGCCCTCGCCGTGGGCGCCGGCCTCGGTATCGTCGCGCTCCTGAACGCCACGCCCGACCAGCCCAACCGGCCGCTCGTGCACTACGAGTCACCGGACCGTGACCAGCGGGACCAGTGATCCGTCCATGTCCGCCGTCCCCGACGTCTCCGAGAGCGAGCGCCCGACCATGACTCGCTCGGCCTGGCGCGACGTGCCGCCCCTCCAGGTCAGACGCTTCGCCGCGCTGGCCCTCGAAGAGGTGCCCGTGCTCGCGCAGGACATCCTGCGCGAGATCCGCGCCGAGTACCCGGGCCTGCCCGTCGTCCTCGACGACTCCGGCGAACCCATGGCGCTCGTCGGCATCCGCCGGGCCCTCGAAGGCTTCGTGCAGCAGCTCGCCGCCGCCGACCGGCCGCGGTACCACCCCGAGGTCTTCCAGGAGTTCGGCCGCGGCGAGGGCCTGGAAGGCCGCAGCCTCGACTCGCTCCAGGCGATCTATCGCCTCGGGGTCCGGCTCGCCTGGCGCCGCCTCGCCGAGATCGGGCAGCAGACCGAGATCCCGCCCCCGGCCATGTACGAGCTGGCCGAGTCCGGCTTCGAGTACCTGGACGGCCTGGTCGACCAATCGGTGCGCGGCTACGCCGAGGCCGCGGCCCGCCAGGCCGGGGAGCGGTTGCGGCTGCAACGCAAGCTGATGGAGTCGCTGCTCGCCGAGCGCCGCCCCGAGCCGCAGCCGAACTCCGTGCTCGGCGCCGACGGCGGCCTGGACGAGCGGGCCGCCCGGGTCGGCTGGCCGCTGCCCGAGCGCGTCGCCGTGGGCGTGCTCCTGCGCCCGGCGCGCGAGGCGGTCGCCCCGGCCGTCGGCGAGGGCGTCCTCCTCGACATGGAGGCCGAGCAGCCCCGGATGGTCGTGCCCGACCCGGACGCCGCGGGCCGCCCCGAACTGCTGCGCCGCGCCATGGCCGGCTGGTCGGGCGCCATCGGCCCGCCCGTGCCGCTCGCCGACGCCGCGAAGTCGCTGCGCTGGGCGCAGGCGGCGGTCGCCTTGATGCAGCGCGGACTGCTGCCCGCGGGCGAGGTGCTGCTCTGCACCGAGCACACCGAGGCCCTGGTCCTGCTCCAGCCCGAGGAACTCGTCGAGGACCTCACCCGGCGCTGTCTCGCCCCCCTCGAACACTGCGGCCCCGCCCATGGCCGCCGCCTGGCCCAGACCCTGCTCGCCTGGCTTGAGACCCGCGGCGGCGCCCCCGAAGTCGCCACCCGGCTCGGTGTGCACCCGCAAACCGTGCGCTACCGCCTGCGTCAGATCAGGGAGCTGTGGGGCGACGAGATAGACGACCCCGACCGCCGCTTCGAACTGGAACTGGTCCTACGGGCCCGCCGCCTACGAGGCGAACTGGGCCGCCCCTGACTTAGCGCCCCAAAGGGGAGCGGGGCTGTGTCCATGTGCGGCTCCGCCGCGCGGGCGCGACCAGCCCGAAGGGACCCGCAGACGAAGAGGAAACGGGGAGGGCGAGGGCGCTAGCCCTCGCCCAGCATCCTGCGCAGCAACCCGCGAAGGGACTCACGCTCGGCCCGGGAGAGCTGAGCCAACGGCTCACGCGCGAAGTCCAGGGACTCGCGCAGACTCCGCGCGGTCCGCAGCCCCTCCTCCGTCGGCGCCGCCAGCTTCACCCGCCGGTCGGCCGGGTCGGGGCGCCGCTCGACGAGGCCGCGGGCCTCCAGGCGGTCGACGATCCCGGTCACGTTCGACGGCTCGCACTTCAGCTTCTGGGCGATGCGGCGCATCGGCATCGGCTCCAGGGACAGCAGCCCGAGGACGCGCGCCTGCGCCCCGGTCAGGGTGTGCTTGCCCGCCGCCACCTCGTACTCCTCGTGATAGCGCGCCACGACGGTGCCGATCAGCTCGACGACCTCGAGCGTCAGCGGGTCGATCCGGGAGGCGGGGGAGTTCTGCGTGACCATGTCCCTCAGCGTACCCATTTACTTGACAATCTAAAATATCGAAGCGCATGCTTATTTCAGAACCTGAAGCATTGGGCCCGAGGCCCCGGACCCCAGAAGGTGCCCGGGGCCCGGCCCGACGTCCGAGGAAGTCTGAGGAGGACACCCCCATGTCCGTCACCCCCGAGCAGCTCCCCGCCACCGGCCGTGCCTGGCACCTCGTGCGGCGCCCGCACGGCTGGCCGGTCCCGGAGGACTTCGCGCTGCGGGAGGTCCCCGTCGAGGCCCCGGCGGAAGGCCGCGTCCTGGTCCGGAACCTGCACTTCTCCGTCGACCCGTACATGCGCGGCCGGATGAACGACGTGAAGTCGTACATCCCGCCGTTCCAGCTCGACCGGCCCATGGACGGCGGCGCGGTCGGCGTGGTCGTGGCCTCGAACGCGGACGGCCTCGCGGTGGGCGACCACGTCCTGCACTTCGCGGGCTGGCGGGAGTACGCCACGGTGCCGGCGCAGCACGCGACGAAGGTGGACCCGGACCTGGCCCCGCTCTCGGCGTACCTGGGCGTGCTCGGCATGACGGGCCTGACGGCCTACGCGGGCCTCCTGGAGGTCGCCTCCTTCAAGGAGGGCGACGCCGTCTTCGTCTCCGGCGCGGCGGGCGCGGTCGGCAGCCAGGTCGGGCAGATCGCCCGCCTCAAGGGCGCCTCGCGCGTCGTGGGCTCGGCGGGCTCGGACGACAAGGTCAAGCTCCTGGTCGAGGAGTACGGCTTCGACGCGGCCTTCAACTACAAGGACGAGAAGCCCGTCGTCGACCAGCTCAAGGAGGTGGCCCCCGACGGCGTCGACGTCTACTTCGACAACGTGGGCGGGGAGCACCTGGAGGCCGCCATCAGCCGGATGAACGTGGGCGGCCGCGCCACCATCTGCGGCATGATCGCGGGCTACAACGACACCGAGCCGACCCCCGGCCCGCGCAACATGGCCATGATCATCGGCAAGCGCCTGCGGCTCCAGGGCATGCTCGTGGGCGACCACGAGAGCCTCCAGCCGCAGTTCGTGCGCGAGGTCGGCGCGTGGGTGCGTTCCGGCGAGCTGAAGTACACCGAGACGTTCGCGCACGGCGTCGAGAGCGGTGTGGAGGCGTTCCTCGGCATGCTGCGCGGCGAGAACACCGGCAAGATGATCGTCTCGCTGGACAGCTGAGAACTTCCGCTACTCGGTAAGGTAATTCCAGATCGCCGGGCCGTCGGGCGCGCGGAACGGCACACACCAGGAGGATCCGACACTCATGTCCATCCAGAACATCGACGTCAAGTACACCGCCGTGGCCACCGCGGAGAACGGCCGCGACGGCCGGGTCGCCTCCGACGACGGCAAGCTCGACGTCGTCGTGAACCCGCCGAAGGAGCTGGGCGGCAGCGGGGCCGGCACCAACCCCGAGCAGCTCTTCGCCGCCGGCTACAGCGCCTGCTTCCAGGGCGCGCTCGGCGTCGTCGCCCGCCGCGAGAAGGCCGACATCTCCGGCTCCACGGTCACCGCCAAGGTCGGCATCGGCCAGAACGAGTCCGGCGGCTTCGGCCTGGAGGTCGAGCTGGTGACCTCCATCCCGAACGTGGACGCGACCACCGCGCAGTCCCTGATCGAGCAGGCCCACCAGGTGTGCCCCTACTCGAACGCGACGCGCGGCAACATCAAGGTCGACATCAAGCTCGCCTGACCTGCTCCCCGCCCACCCGCCCCGACGCAGGGGCGGGTGGGCGGGTGCTTCTCAGCCCGCCCGCCGGAACAGGGCCTGTGCCACCTGGGCGTACAGCCCCTTCGGGTGCGCCCGGAACAGCGGCTCTGTGCCGAACAGGGTCACCCGGGAGCCCCCGGCGGCACCGGAGACGACGGCCGCCTGCCCGGCCGCGTCCGACGGCCCGCCCCGGCCCCCGGCGGCGGCCCGCCAGTGCCCGGACACCAGCGGATTCCCCGAGCCGTACGACTGCTCGACCCGCACGCCGTCCCCGAGCCCGGTGAACCACACCGGGGCGTAGACGAAGCTGGACCCGGCCGCCCCACGGGCATCCCGCACGCGCACCACGCCGTTGGCGTCGCCGTTGCCCTCGACGGCGGTGACGGGCAGCAGCCCGGCCGCGGAGTTCAGCGCGGCGCCCTCGGCACCGCGCCCCACCAGGCCGCCCCCGCGCGTGAAGAACGCGTCGAGCCGGACCCTCGCCTCGCCGGTCAGCTTCCCGCGGTCCAGGCCCGCCGACACGAACAGCACGTCCGTGCGGCCCCAGTCGAAGCCCGAGTTGAGGACGTCCGTCGACACGGGCACCACGTCGAAGCCCATCTCCCGCAGCGCGAACAGTTCGCCCGGTGTCACCGCGGCCGCGACCCGCGTGCGCCGCAGCACCTCGCCGCCCCGCGCCTTCGTCGCGAAGAAGGCGACGTCGTACTCGGCGGCGGCCTCCCGAGCGAGCCGCCGCGCGGAGCCGGGCACGATCGCGCTGCCGTCCCCGGAGTCGCGCACCACGACCCCGTCCCCGAGCAGCGAGTTCAGCGCCGCGACCGCGCGCGGGTCGTCGAGCCGCAGCCGCAGGTCACCGCGCGGGGCGACGTACGCGACCCGCGCGGAGGCGTGCACGCGCCGCGCGGGCACCCGCGCCGGGTCGCCCTTGCCCACGGACGTCACGGTCGCGCCCCACAGCCGCCCCAGGCTCCAACCCGAGATGTCGTACATGGCCGACACCTTGGCGCTGATGTCCCGGCCGTCGGCCAGCAGCACGTTCGCCAGCCCCCGCTTGGGCTGGCGCATGTCGACCACGTACGAGCCCTTCGCGTACACGCGCCCGCCGAGCCGGAAGCCCTCGGTGGCGCGCCGCACGCGCACGTCGTTGGCGAGCAGGTGGTCCACGAGCCGGGACGCGGCCGCCGCCGAGCGCTGGTCACGGCCGCCCGCCGGGATCACGTACGCGCGCGGGAACCTCGTCGTGTAGACGTCCTCCGGGCCGATGCCGGGCACACCGGGCACCGTCTCCTTCGAGACCGGCACCTGCTTCGCACCCGCCGCGCCGCGCCGGAACACCTCGATCTGGTCCGCGATGAGCGACCGCCCCTCGCGGTCCGCGAAGGCGATGCTCGCCTTCATGGCCGCGCCCGCGATGTCCACGTTGATGGCCGAGCGGCGGCGCAGCTCGGCGACCGGCTGGGAGTCGTACTCCTTGTTGTTGACCTGCATCGGGAACTCGATGGTGTGCGCCGCGACCGCGCCGTGGAAGGGCATGTACTGCGGCGTGAAGATCGGCGGCCAGTCGTCCCAGCCCTCCTTCTGGTCCCGGAAGGGGATGATCGCCGGCTGCACGCCGTCCTTCGCCTCGGTGTAGCCGAGGCCGTTGACGGCCTTCTCCATGCCGAGGGCGTTGGCGTAGCTGTTCTTCAAAAAGAGGTCGTACTCGTAGTTCTCGCCGTGCGGCGGCGTGGTCGGCTCGATCAGCGTGCCGTTGACGTAGCCGTGCAGGTCGATCATCACGGCGGGCTGCTTGGTGACGGCGACGCGCCGCACCGCGCGCGTCTCGGGCTGCGATGCGGTGACGAAGTCGCGGTTCAGGTCGAAGCCGCCCGCGTTCGCCCGGGTGCCCGCGATCCGGCCGTCGGGGTTCATGGTGACGTTGAAGTACAGGCGGTTGCGGCTGAGGAGCTTCCGCGTCCCGGCGTCCTTCGCCTTCGCGAGCTTCCTGATGAGCTTGAGGGCCGCGTCTGTGCCCTCCCACTCGTTGCCGTGGATGTTGTTGTTGATGAACACGGGCGTCTTGTACGAGGACTTGATCGCCTTGTCCCTGGCGGCCGCGGCGGGCGCGTCGCTGATGAGGCGGCGCATCCGCTCCTGCCGCGCGGCCTCGCGCGCCGACTCGGGCGCGGTCACCGTCACCAGGTACAGCTCGTGGCCGCCCGCGGAGCGCCCGGCTGTCTCCACGCTGACCCGGTCGCCGATCCGCTGGATCTCGTTCAGCTCGGGCGCGATGGCGTGGTACGGGGTCAGGCCCAGCTTGATGGACTTGTCGGCGGGGTCCGCCGGCTCCGGGTCGAGCCTGCGCTCGCGCGGGTAGCCGCGGACCGCGCCCCCGCCCAGTGACACATCGGCGCCTTCGAGGGCCCGCCGGGCCGCGGCCTCCGGCGTCCTCGCCGCCTTGTGGGGCGAATCGAGCGGCGTCCCGTCGCGGATGACGGGGCGCGGCGCGGGCCGGGGGTCGGCACTGGCGCCGCCCGGCGTGAGCGCGGTGAGAAGGAGCGTGCCCGCGGCGGCCGACGCGGTGAGCAGAACCGGTCTGGATGGCCGGGATGTCCCCATCCGTACCTCCCTTGGAAGATCCTGAGAAACGCTGGGAAACGCTGAGAGATCAGGTAGGGGAGGTCTACAGGGTGAACTCCTCCGCAACAAGAGGGTTTTCACCTACCGGATAAGGTGTGCCGCATGCGTGATCTAGGTCAGGGCTTCGGCTATCTGGTGAAGGGGCAGCGCTGGGTCGCCCAGCACCGCAAGCAGTACGGCTGGGGGCTGCTGCCCGGCCTCATCACCCTCGTCCTCTACGCGGCCGCGCTCGTCGCGCTCGCGCTGTGGGGCACCGACGTCGTGTCCTGGGCGACGCCGTTCGCCGACGACTGGGGCTCCCCGTGGCAGGGCGCCTTCCGCGGCTTCCTCACCGCCCTGCTCTTCGCCCTCGCCCTGCTGGTGTCCGTGGTGAGCTTCACGGCCGTGACGCTCCTCGTCGGAGAGCCGTTCTACGAGTCCCTCTCGGAGCAGGTCGACGTCTCCGTGGCCGGCTTCGCCCCCGAGTCGGGCCTGCCGCTCTGGCGCGACCTGTGGATCTCCGCGCGCGACAGCCTGCGCATCGTGGTGCGGGCCCTGCTGTGGAGCGTGCTGCTCTTCGGGCTCGGCTTCATCCCCGTGGTGGGCCAGACCGTGATCCCCGTCCTCGGCTTCCTCGTCACCGGCTTCTTCCTGACGGAGGAGCTGACGGCGGTCGCCCTCCAGCGCCGAGGCGTGCAGCTGCGCGAGCGCCTCGCCCTGCTGCGTGCCCGCAAGACCCTCGCCTGGGGCTTCGGCGCGCCGCTCGCGGTGGTGTTCCTGGTGCCGTTCGTCGCCGTGTTCCTGATGCCGGGCGCGGTCGCGGGCGCGACCTTGATGGCCCGCGACCTGCTCGACGAGGACGCCGACCCCACCCCCGCGGACCCGCCCCGCACCTCCACCACGGCGTAGCTCCGCCTCAATCTGTCAGCCCCTCCGGCGTTTGAGGAGCGGGGGTCTGGGGGCGGAGCCCCCAGGAAGCGGGAAGGGGCGCCTAGCCGTCGGCCCCGGCCTCCACCGCGGCCACCACGATCCGCCGCGTCTGCCCGACGATGTCGGCCCGGTTGCGCAGGAACTCGGGGTCGGTGACCGCCCCGGTCGCCGGGTCCGTGTTGCCCGCACCGAACTGGAGCACCGGCGTGTGCACATGCCCGCCGGGCAGCCGGTCGTGCAGGCCGAGCCGGTCGCGGAGCAGCGTCGCGCGGTAGGCGATCTCGTTCGACAGGTAGTCGCCGCCACCGCCCTGGCGCGCCGTCGACCCGGGCGTCGGCCCGTCGGGCCGGTTCACGGGGGCGCTGCTCCCCGCGGGGATCTCGGTGACGGCCGTGTTGTCGTAGACGGGGAAGCGGCCGGTGGAGGCGGCGACGATGTCCTTGTACGACAGGGTCGTCGTGGTCCACTGCGGCTGCGACGCGGGGTCGGCGACCGGGACGGTGCCGGTGCTCGACAGGTTCTCGTTGTCAGCGAAGCCGCCGCGCCAGGCGCCGTTGGTCCGCTCGACGTCGAACTTGCCGACCCGTCCCTGGCTGACGGTCGTGAACAGGTCCACGCGCGGCAGCTGCCGCCGCAGCGCCCGCTCCACGGCACCCTCCGCGAAGTCCGTCCAGCGCACCGGGAACGTGACCGTCTCGATCCGGACGGGGCCCGCGGCCGTCCGCACGACCGTCCCGTCGAGGGCGAGCGCCGCCGCGCCGGACGGGTTGCTGATCCGGACGTCCCGGTCGAGCGTGAACGGGTCGAAGCCGGTGAGGAGCACCCGCTTCATCCGCTTGCCGTGCCCCTTGGGGTACGTGACCGCGTCCTGGCCCCGGGACGACGTCTCCAGCTTCCGCAGCAGCCGCGCGCGCCGCTCCGCGCCGAGTTCGAGCCCCTTCGGCTCCCAGGCCCGCAGCTCACGCGTCATCCCGAGCCGCGCCCAGTACAGCGGCCGGTCGTCGTCCCGGCTCAAGCCCGCCCGTCGCCCGCCACCACCCTTCTGAGGAAGCGCTTCGCGCCCTTCTTCCCCCTGCGGCCCCCGCCCCTGCACCCGGTCCACGGCACGCTGCCACAGCGCCTGCCCGTGGCGTACGACGATCCGCTCGGCCTGCCCGTACGACTGCGCCCGCTCCAGGGCCCGCGCGAACGCGGGCGCCACCGCGTCGAAGCCGCTGCGGCGCAGGATCTCCTGGGGCACCGCGCGCTCCAGGCGCTGCTCCTCGACGGTGGGCGCGGCCCCGCGCGCGGCGGGGGAGTCGGCGAGGGCGGGCGCGGCCGAGGCCCCGAGCAGCAGTGCGGCGCCGAGCGCCCCGAGCCGGAGGCCGACTATGTGTGACGAAGCCACGAGAGTCCTTCCGTTGCAGGTGAGGTGGCCGCAGTATCGCGGGGCGGGGGAGCCGCGCGCTACGGGCAGGGGATCTTCGACCTGGCTTCTCGGCGGCAGGCCTCCGCCCCGCGGCGCGGCCCGCCTCCCCCGCGCGGCGGAGGCGGACCCCCCTCTGTGCCGACGCCCCGGCCAGGGCCCGCGCACCAGCATGGGACGCATGCCGAGAGTCAACTCCCTGCCCGGCGTGCCCCGCTGGGCCGCGCTCGCCGCACACGCCGTGCCGTGGCTCGTCCTGCCGTCGAGCCTGTGGCGCGTCGCCCTCGTCCTGCGCCTGCCCGTGTCCGACTACGCGCCGGGGCCCGGAGAGTCGCTGTACGTCCTCGCGCTCAGCGCCGTCTCGGAGGGCCTGGCCCTGCTGACGCTCGGCCTGGTGCGGCCGTGGGGCGAGGTCGTGCCCCGCTGGATACCGCTGCTCGGCGGCCGCCCGGTGCGCCCGCTCGCCGCCGTGGTCCCGGCCGCGCTCGGCTCCGTGGCGCTCGCCGTGATCTGGGCCTACGCCTTCTGGAGCGTGGGCACCGGCATGGAATCGGGCGTCGGCCCCGGCGGCATGGGATCGCCCGCGCAGGACGCGTTCCTGGTGCTCTGCTACGCCCCGTTGCTGCTGTGGGCGCCCCTGCTCATGGCGGTGACCCTGGCCTACCACCGCCGCCGCACGGCGCGCCCCTCATCCGGCGAGCCGTCGCCCGGACTCCCGCAGGGCGGCCAGGAACGGCTCCACGCTGGGCGCGCGTGAGCGTCCCCGCGCCGTCGCCGCGTACACCGCGCGGGCCGGCGTGCCCTCGTCGCGGACCGGGACGAGCGCGACGTCCCGCCGTACGCCCTGGGCCGCGAGCGCGGGGATCAGGGTGACGCCGAGCCCGGCGGCGACGTACCCCTGTTTGGCGGTCCACTCGCCGACCACATGGGCGACCCGCGGCGCGAAGCCGTGCCGCAGGGCGGCGTCGAGCAGGGTGCCCGCGGGCTCCGCGCTGCCGGAGATCCAGTCCTCGCCGGCCAGGCGGGCGAGCCCCAGGGACGCCTCGCCCGCCAGGGGGTGCGCGGCGGGCAGGGCCACGTACAGCGGCTCGTCCAGGAGGTGGTGCAGCTCGTACGCGTCCTGAGGCAGCGGGCCGCCCGTCGTCGAGACCACGGCCAGGTCGAGGTCGCCGTCCGCGAGGCGGGTCAGGAGCGCGCCGGTGAAGCCCTCCTCGCGCGCGAGCGTCACCCCGGGGTGCCGCGCACGGAACGCGGCGATGGCGCGCGGCACCAGGGCCACGTCCGCCGTCGCGAACGCCCCGAACCGCAGCAGGCCGCCGGCGGCACCGTCCAGGTCCGTCAACTCCTGGCGCAGCCGCGCGAGTTGGTCGGTGACGGCCTGCGCGTGCGGAAGGACGGACCGCCCGTGCGCCGTGAGCCGCACCCCGCGCGGCAGCCGGTCGAAGAGCGGGGCCCCGCCCAGCGCGGCCTCCAGCGAGGCGATCTGCCGGGACACGGCGGACTGCGTCAAGGAGAGCCGCCGCGCCGCCACCGTGAACGAGCCCTCCCTCGCCACCTCCAGGAAGGCCCGCAGCCAGAAGGTGGACAGATCGGCGTCCCCCGGGCCGCCCGGCCCGCCCGTCCCACCATGCGTGGTCTGCATGCCAGCCATGCTAGACATTCGCTTGTCGCATCCCCTGCGCGGCCCTAGCGTCTTCCCCATGGAACAGCGCTCCCAGCAGCCCGAACGCGTCGCCTTCCTCGGCCTCGGCCACATGGGCACGCCCATGGCCCGTCACCTGCTCACCGCCGGGCACCCGTTGACCGTCTGGAACCGCACGGCGGCCAAGGCGGAGCCCCTCGTCGCGGAGGGCGCGCGCCTCGCGCCCTCGCCCGCCGACGCCGTACGGGACGCCGACGTCGTGATCACGATGCTCGCGGGCCCCGACGCCGTGCGGTCCGTGGCCGACGCGTTCCTGCCCGCGGTCCGCGAGGGCGCGTACTGGGTGGAGATGTCGACCGTCGGTCCTGACGTCGTCCGGGAGCTGGGGGAGCGGGCCGCGGGCCGCGTCACGCTCGTCGACGCGCCCGTCGCGGGCAGCACGGACAAGGCCGCGGCGGGGGGCCTCGGCATCCTCGCGGGCGGTGACGCCGACGGGGTCGCGCACGTGCTCGCCCGCTTCGGGACGGTGACCCGCACCGGCCCCTCCGGCTCCGGCGCCGCCCTCAAGCTCGTCGTCAACACCGCGCTCCTCGGCGGTGTGGCCCTGGTCGCCGAGGTCCTCGCCCTCGCCGACGCCCTCGGCCTCGACGGCGACACGGCCCGCACCGCCCTCGCCCACGGACCGCTCGCCGGCGCCGTGAACCGCGCCTTCGCCCAGGACGTGCACTTCGGCGCGGCCCTCGCCGCGAAGGACACCGCCCTGGCCGCCCGGGTCACCCACCTCCCCGTCACGACGGCGGTGGCAGCCCACTTCGAAGCCGCGGCCGCCGACCCCGACACCGTCGACCAGGACATCTCCCACACCGTCCCCCGCACCGCCCACACCGACTGAGCCCCACCCCGGAGGCCCCACCCATGCACATCACCCTGGCCAACCCCGCCGGCGCCCCCCAGCCCCTCGGCCCCTACTCCCAGGTCGCCCGTGTCCCGCTCGGTGACGGTCACGCGCTGCTGTACGTCTCCGGTCAGATCGCCGAAGGCGACGGCATAGCGGAGCAGAGCCGCGGGGTGTTCGAGACGCTCACCGCGCTCCTCGCGGCGTACGGCGCCACCCTCGGCGACATCATCAACATCCGTACGTTCCTCACCGACATGGACGACCTGCCCGGCTACGCGGCCGTGCGCCGCTCCTACCTCACCGGTACGCCGCCCACCAGCACGACGGTGGAGGTGGCACGCCTCTTCCGGCCGGAGGCGCGGATCGAGGTGGAGGTGGTGGCGGTGGGGCGGTAACGGGCCCCCGGCAGGCCGTCGCGGCTTGCGGACAGAAGCTGACCGCAAGCCCCCTTAACGTCGTCCCCATGACGAACACCACCGCTTCCGACGCCCGCCCGATCCACCTCGTCACCGGCGCCACCGGCACCGTCGGCCGCGAGGTCGTCCGCGAACTCCTGGAGCGCGGCCAGCACGTCCGCGCGCTGACCCGCGACCCGGCGAAGGCCTCCTTCCCCGAGGGCGTCGAGGCCGTGCGCGGCGACCTCACCGACCCGGCGAGCCTCAAGGACGCCCTCGCCGGTCTCACCGGACTGCACCTGATCACCTTCGCCGGGGCCGCCTTCGAGGCCCTGGAGACCGGCCCCGAGATCGTGCGCCTGGCCCAGGAGGCCGGAGTGCGGCGGGTCACCGTCCTCAACGGCGGCGGCCGGACACCGCTGGAGGACGCCGTGCGCGCCGGCGGCATCGACTGGACCGTGCTCATGCCCGTCGAGTTCATGGCCAACACCCTGGAGTGGGCGGAGGAGGTACGCACCGGGGACACCGTCCGCGCGCCCTTCGCGGACCGGCTCAGCGCGATGGTCCACGAGGGCGACATCGGCGCGGTCGCCGCGGTCGCGCTCACCGAGGAGGGCCACGCGGGGGAGACGTACCTGCTCACCGGACCGCAGGCGCTGACGGTCCACGACAAGGTGGCGGCCCTCGCGGGCGCGCGGGGCCGGGACATCGCACTCGTGGAGCTGAGCGAGGAGGAGGCGGCCGAGCGCATGCGGTCCCAGGGCCAGGACGAGTACACGATCGCCTGGCTCCTGGACGTCTACAAGAACACGCCCCCGGAGGGGCGCACCGTCGTCGACACCGTCGAGCGCGTCACGGGCCGCCCCGCCCGCCCCTTCTCCGCCTGGGCCGAGGCCCACGCCCCGGCCTTCCGCTGACCGTCAGGGACGGCGGGAGGTGATGGTGCGGTAGGCCATCTCGGCGAGCCTGGCCTGGCCGCTCTTGCTGGGGTGGAACCAGTCCCAGTGACTCAGGTGGTCCGTGCCGAAGCGGAAGTCGAACACCGCCCCGCCGTCGTACCGGCAGCGCAGGTCCTTCGCACAGACCTCCTTGAGCACCTCGTTGTACGCGACGACGCGCTCCTGCACCGACTCCCTGCGCTCCGTGGCCGCCGCGTCCATGGCGTCCGCGTCCTGGAGCATCGACTTGCAGATGCCGAGCTTCCACACCTGCTTGCCGAGCACGTTCTCCCGGCCCTCGGACCACAGCCGCTTGAGATCGGGCACGCTCGCCACGAACACCTGCGCCTTGGGCCGGGCGGTACGCAGCGCGGCCATCGCGTCCTCGAAGTCCGCCCTGAACTCCGCGACCGGCGTCATCTCGGCGACGGAGGACCGGCAGGCGTCGTTGGCACCCGCCATCACGGTCACCAGGTCGGGCCGCCGGGCCGCGGCCTGCTCCATCTGGCCGGGCAGATCGGCCATGCGGGCACCGGTCTTGGCGTAGTTCCAACTGTGCGTGGCGGCGCGCTGCTTGCCGAGCAGCCGCCGCGCCAGGCTGCGCACCTCGCCGTCGCTGCCGGTCGCCCAGGACGCCTCGGGGCAGTCGGAGAGCACCGAGCAGGCGTCGAAGCCGCGGGTGATGGAGTCACCGACGGCGGCGAGGGAGCGCGGGCTCGCGTCCCACTCGGGGACCGCTTTGCGGCCCGCTCTGTCCTGCGCGGAGGGGCCGTTCGGCGCCGCGTCGCCGCCGCCGGACGCGTCACACGCGGTGAGCGTGGCGATGCCGGTCAGAGCCGCCGCCGCGACGGCGACGGCGGCCCGGGAGCGGTGCCGTGAATTCCGCATACTCGTCCCCTCTGTCCCGCAGACCGTCCCGCCGGCCGTCCGGTCGTCGTCCAACGGGACGTCGTACGGGCCCTTCAGGTTGCGTGCCACACATGGTGAGATGTCCCGGCGACGGCCGTCGGACACCCGGCCGGGGGGCCGACGGGCCTCCCAGCGAGTGAAACATCCGTGTTCCGCGGCATGCGGACCGACGGTACGTCACAATCCATGCCTCACATCACGGTAGCCTCGCCACCCAGTGGCAACCGATTTTTTTCGGTTCCGCTAAATTACATCACGTCACATCTGTCCCGTTTTCAGACTTTCCTTGACTTTCCTCGCTTCCGAGGAACAGCTGGAATACCGCTCGGCACGGGCCCGAGGCCGCCGCGAACGGCGTGTCTGGTCCCACACTGGAGGTCCCGGTGACGACACGTGGAGTTCTGTACGTGCACTCCGCACCGCGCGCGCTGTGCCCGCACGTCGAGTGGGCGGTCGCCGGGGTTCTCGGCGCCCGCGTCAGCCTCGACTGGATCAGGCAGCCCGCGGCGCCCGGTACGTGGAGATCCGAGTTCTCCTGGCGCGGCGCCATCGGCACCGCCTCCAAGCTGGCCTCCGCGCTGCGCGGCTGGCAGCTGCTGCGCTTCGAGGTCACCGCGGAGCCGTCCGCCTCGGCCGAGGGCGAGCGCTACAGCGCCACGCCCGACCTCGGCATCTTCCACGCCGTCACCGGCATCCACGGCGACATCCTGATCCCCGAGGACCGGTTGCGCGCCGCCCTCGCCCGCTCCAAGGGCGGCGAGAGCGACCTGGAGGCCGAGGTCGCCAAGCTCCTCGGCAAGCCCTGGGACGACGAGCTGGAGCCGTTCCGGTACGCGGGCGAAGGCGCGCCGGTGCGCTGGCTGCACCAGGTCGTCTGACGCCCCCGCCGCACACACCGGGCAACGCGAAGGGCCCCCACCGGGCGGTGGGGGCCCTTCGCGTCGTATGACGGCTGACGGCTGACGGCTGACGGCGTATCAGACAGTCCGGAAGGCGAGCACCACGTTGTGGCCGCCGAAGCCGAACGAGTCGTTCAGGGCCACGATCGTGCCCTCGGGCAGCGGGCGGGCCTCGCCGCGGATGATGTCCGCGTCGACCTCGGGGTCGAGGTTCTCGACGTTGATGGTCGGCGGGGCCATGCGGTGCTTGAGCGCGAGGACCGTGGCCACGGTCTCCACGCCGCCCGCGCCACCGAGGAGGTGACCGGTCATCGACTTCGTCGACGCGATCGCCATGTGGTCGACGTCGTCGCCGAACGCCTTGCGCAGCGCCTTGATCTCACCGATGTCGCCCTGCGGCGTCGAGGTGGCGTGCGCGTTGATGTGCGCGATCTCGGACGGCTTCAGGTCGTTGTTCTCGACCAGGTGGCGCAGCGCCTGCGCGATGCCGCTGCCGGACGGCTCCGGCTGCGTGATGTGGTGCGCGTCGGCCGAGATGCCCTGGCCCACCGCCTCCACGTAGATCTTGGCGCCGCGGGCCCTGGCGTGCTCCTCGGACTCAAGCACGACCACGCCCGCGCCCTCGCCGAGCACGAAGCCGTTGCGGTCGACGTCCCAGGGGCGGGAGGCGCCCTGCGGGTCGTCGTTGTTCTTCGACATCGCCATCATGTTGCCGAACGCGACGATCGGCAGCGGGTGGACCGCCGCCTCCGTGCCGCCCGCGACGACGACGTCGGCGCGGCCGGTGCGGATCATCTCGATCGCGTAGCCGATGGCCTCCGCGCCCGACGCGCAGGCCGAGACCGGGGTGTGCACACCGGCGCGGGCGCCGAGGGTGATGCCGACGTTCGCCGCGGGCGAGTTGGGCATCAGCATCGGCACGGTGTGCGGGGAGACGCGGCGTACGCCCTTCTCCTTCAGCACGTCGTACTGGTCGAGCAGGGTCGTCACGCCGCCGATGCCGGAGGCGATGACCGCGCCGAGGCGGTCGGGGTCGACGCTCGCGTCGTCACCGGCCTTGGCGGTGAAGCCCGCGTCCTGCCAGGCCTCCTGGGCCGCGATCAGCGCGAACTGCGCCGAGCGGTCCATCTTGCGGGCCTGCGGGCGCGGGATGATCTCGGTCGGTTCGACGGCGATCTGGCCCGCGATGCGGACGGGCAGGTCCGCGGCCCAGTCCTGCTCCAGGAGGCTGACCCCGGAGCGCCCGGCGAGCAGGCCCTCCCAGGTCGAGGCCGCGTCGCCACCCAGCGGTGTGGTTGCGCCGATACCGGTGACGACCACGGTGCGATTGGTCGAGTTCACTGGATTTCTCTCTCCACGATTGGTTCAGATGCGGATGCGGCGGCGCCACCGCCGGGTGGCGGCTGGCCAGAGCCTGCTGGCCGCCAGGATCAGGCCTGGTGCTCGAGGATGTACTTGGTGGCGTCGCCGACCGTCTTCAGGTTCTTGACGTCGTCGTCGGGGATCTTCACGTCGAAGCGCTCCTCGGCGGCGACGACGACCTCGACCATGGACAGCGAGTCGACGTCCAGGTCGTCGGTGAAGGACTTGTCCAGCTGGACGTCCTCGACCGGGATGCCGGCGATCTCGTTGACGATCTCCGCGAGACCGTCGACGATCTCCTTCTCAGTGGCGGCCATGAGGCGCTCCTTCTTGTGTATCCAGAGGGTGTGACGGCATCCGTACGGATCCGAAGATCCGTGAGCGGTGCCTAGGGGAGGGTAACGACCGTGGCGGCGTACACGAGACCCGCCCCGAAGCCGATGACGAGAGCGGTGTCGCCGCTCTTCGCCTCGCCGGTCGCCAGAAGCCGCTCCATCGCGAGCGGAATCGAGGCGGCCGACGTGTTGCCGGTGGTCTCGACGTCACGGGCGACCGTGACGTGCTCCGGCAGTTTCAGAGTCTTCACCATCGAGTCGATGATCCGCATGTTGGCCTGGTGCGGGATGAAGACGTCCAGGTCGTCCGCGGTGATGCCGGCCGCGTCGAGGGCCTCCTTGGCGACCTTCGCCATCTCGAACACGGCCCAGCGGAACACCGCCTGGCCTTCCTGCGTGATCGCGGGGAACTTGACCTCGCCGTCGGCGCCGACGGGCAGCTGGGTGACGTCGCCGATGCGGTACTCGTCCCAGGCCACGGTCTGCTTGATGGTCTCGGACTTGTCGCCCTCCGAGCCCCAGACCGTCGGGCCGATCGCGGGCTCCTTGGCGGGGCCGACGACGACCGCGCCCGCGCCGTCACCGAACAGGAAGGCCGTCTTGCGGTCCTCCAGGTCGGTCAGGTCGCTGAGCCGCTCCACGCCGATGACCAGGGCGTACTCCGCGGAGCCGTCGGTGATCATGCCCTTGGCGAGGGTCAGGCCGTAGCCGAAGCCCGCGCAGCCCGCGGAGATGTCGAACGCGGCGGGCCTGCCGGTGCCGAGCTTGTCCGCGATCTCCGTGGCGATGGCCGGGGTCTGCTTGAAGTGCGAGACCGTGGAGACGATCACCGCGCCGATCTGCTCGGGCCGGATGCCCGCGTCGGCGATGGCCTTGCCCGCGGCCTCCACGGACATGGCCGCCACGGTCTCCTCGGGGGACGCCCAGTGGCGCGTGGCGATGCCGGAGCGGGACCGGATCCATTCGTCGGAGGAGTCGATCTTCTCCAGGATGACCTCGTTCGGCACCACCCGGACCGGGCGGTAGCCGCCGACTCCCATGATGCGCGCGTACGGGGCGCCCTGGCTGGGCTTGATCTTCGTCATGCTCCAGGCTCCTTCTCAGGCACCCGCCGCGTCGGCGGCGGAGGCGGCGGTCTCGGCGATCAGCTCACGCGCGGCGTCGAGATCGTCCGGCGTCTTCACGGCCAGGTTCTTGACCCCCTTGAGCGCGCGCTTGGCGAGACCGGTCAGCGTGCCGCCCGGGCACACCTCGATCAGCGTCGTCACGCCGAGCTCCCGGAACGTGTCCATGCACAGGTCCCAGCGGACCGGGTTCGCCACCTGGCCGACGAGGCGGGAGACCACCTCGGTGCCGCTGGCGACGGCCTTGCCGTCCCGGTTCGAGATGTACGTGAACCGCGGGTCGGCGCTCTCCAGGCCCTGGGCGGCCTCCTCGAGCGCGGCGACCGCGGGAGCCATGTGGCTGGTGTGGAACGCGCCCGCGACCTTCAGCGGCACGACCTTGCGAACGCCCTCCGGCTTGTCCTCGGCGAGCGCGGCCAGCTGCTCGGCGGTGCCGGCGGCCACGATCTGGCCCGCGCCGTTCACGTTCGCCGGGGTCAGGCCCAGCTTCTCCAGGTGCGCCACGGTGACCTCGGGGTCGCCGCCGAGCAGCGCGGCCATGCCGGTCCGCGTGACGGCGGCGGCGTCGGCCATGGCCAGGCCCCGCTTGCGGACGAAGCCGAGCGCGGCGTCCTCCGACAGGACGCCCGCGTACGCGGCCGCGGTGATCTCGCCCACGCTGTGGCCCGCCACGGCGCCCGGCGTGATGTCACCCAGTGCCCGCGCGGAAAGGAGTCCGGCCGCGACGAGCAGCGGCTGCGCCACGGCGGTGTCACGGATCGCGTCGGCGTCCGCCTGCGTACCGTAGTGGACGAGGTCGAGCCCGATGGCGTCCGACCAGGCGGCGAGGCGGTCCGCGGCGCCGGGAAGGTCGAGCCAGGGGGTCAGGAAGCCGGGCGTCTGAGCGCCTTGGCCGGGAGCGACGAGTACGAGCACTCTCACACTCTCTCTTGTGGACAGGACTAACCGCCCGTGGGGACAGGGACGAAGAACCGCTAGGGGAATTGTAGGGGTCCGACAAACCCCTAGGACGAGGGATCGCCAGCGGCCAGGCGCCCCAGGATCAGCGCGATCCGCAGTGTGAAGGCGGAGCGTACATCTGAAGGAGACCATCCGGTGACGTCGGTCACACGTCGAAGCCGGTAGCGCACGGTGTTGGGATGCACAAAGAGCATCCGGGCGGCGCCTTCGAGACTGCTCGCCTGTTCCAGGTAGACGCTGAGGGTTTCCAGGAGCGCGGAGCCCGCTTCCTCCAGTGGTCTGTAGATCTCCTCCACCAGCTGTTCCCGCGCCGCCGGATCGCCCGCCATCGCCCGCTCGGGCAGCACATCGTCCGCGAGCACAGGGCGGGGCGCGTCCTGCCAGGCGGCGCAGGCCTTGAGCCCGGCGGCGGCGGCCTGGGCGGAGCGGGTCGCGGCGAGCAGGTCGGGCACGATCGGGCCTGCCACCACGGGCCCGGCCGCGTACGGGCCGATCAGGGCCTTGGCCACGGCCAGGGGGTTGTCGTTGCCGCCCGCGATGACGACCAGGCGGGCGCCGAGCACCCCGGTGAGGACCTGGAGCTTCGCGTGCCGGGCGGCCCTGCGGATGGCCTCGACGGTCAGCTCGCTGTCGCCGTCGGGCGCGGTGCCGAGGACCACGCACACGTGGTCGGGGGAGTTCCAGCCGAGCGCGGCGGCCCGGGACACGGCGCCCTCGTCGGCCTCGCCGGACAGCACGGCGTTCACCACGAGGGACTCCAGGCGGGCGTCCCAGGCACCGCGTGCCTCGGCGGCCTGGGCGTACACCTGAGCGGTGGCGAAGGCGATCTCGCGCGCGTAGACGAGCAGCGCCTCGCGGAGCACCGACTCGTCGCCGGGCGCGGCCACCTCGTCGATGGCGGACTCCATGACCTCGATGGTCGTCCGCACCATCTCCACGGTCTGGCGCAGCGTGATGGCGCGGGTCAGCTCGCGCGGCGCGGTCCCGAAGACGTCCGTCGAGATCGCCTGCGGGGCGTCCGGGTGCCGGAACCACTCGGTGAACGCGGCGATGCCGGCCTGGGCGACCAGGCCGATCCACGAGCGGTTCTCCGGTGGCATCGCCCGGTACCAGGACAGCGTCTCGTCCATGCGCGCGATGGCCTGCGCGGCGAGGCTGCCGGACGACTTCTCCAGGCGCCTCAGGGTCGCGGCGTGCGCGTGGGCGCGGCCGGTGCGGGCGGGACCCGGGGCCGCGGCACCTGTGTCCTGGTGGATTTCGTTCGCTGAGGGTTCGGGCACGGGGACAAGACTGCCTTATCGGGGCGGCGGCGTGCGGGGCCGGGTCTAACGTGGGGGTCGTGATGGATGTGCGGCGCTCCGGCGAGCGGTACCCCGGCGGCGACCCCGGGGCGGGGATCGACTCGTACCACGCGTTCTCCTTCGGGCCCTACTACGAGCCCGACAACCTCCGCTTCGGCGCGATACTCGCCTGCAATGAGGAGAGCCTCGCCCCCGGCGCCGGCTTCGAGGAGCACCCGCACAGCCACACGGAGATCGTCACGTGGGTGGTCGAGGGCGAGCTGACCCACCGCGACTCCGCCGGACACGAGTCGCTGATCAGGCCCGGCGACGTCCAGCACCTCAGCGCGGGCGCGGGCGTACGGCACGTGGAGCGCAACGCGGGCCCCGCGCCCCTGACCTTCCTCCAGATGTGGCTGGCCCCCCTGGAGCCCGGCGGCACACCGCGGTACGCGGTCGTCCCCGGCATCGCCGACTCCACCCCGTACGCGCTCCCGGCCGCGGGCGCCCTCCTGCATGTGCGCCGCCTCGCCCCGGGCGAGCGGACGGCGATCCCGCCCGCGCCGCACGTGTACGTCCACGTGGTGCGGGGCGAGGTCACCCTGGGCCAGGAGGAACTGGGCCCCGGCGACTCGGCACGCCTCACGGAGGAAGAGGGCCTGGAAGCCGTGGCGTACGAGGTCTCGGCGGAACTGCTGCTCTGGGAAATGCCCTAGCCCGCCCCCGCGTACGGCCGGGGCTCAGACCTCGGCCAGGACGGCGTCGGTGAACGCGGGCCACGCCTCCACCGCCCAGGGCCCGAAGGCCCGGTCCGTCAGCGCCACGCACGCGGCCCCGGCGTCGGGGTCCACCCACAGGAACGTTCCCGCCTGCCCGAAGTGCCCGAAGGTCCGGGGCGAGGACGAGGCCCCCGTCCAGTGCGGGGTCTTCCCGTCCCGGATCTCGAAGCCGAGCCCCCAGTCGTTGGGGTTCTGGTGCCCGTACCCCGGAAGCACCCCCTTGAGGCCCGGATACGTCACCGACATGGCCATCGCCACGGTCCGCGGATCGAGCAGCCGCGGCGCCTGCACCTCGGCGGCGAACCGCACGAGGTCGTCGACGGTGGACACCCCGTCCTTGGCGGGTGACCCGCCGCCCGCGAGCCCCGTGGACGTCATCCCGAGCGGTTCGAGCACGGCCTGGCGCAGATAGTCGGCGAAGGGGATGTCCGTGGCCTTGGCGATGTGGTCGCCGAGCACCTCGAAGCCGGCGTTGGAGTACAGCCGCCGCGTCCCGGGCGCGGCCGCCACCTGGTGCTCGTCGAAGGCGAGGCCGCTGGTGTGCGCGAGCAGGTGCCGCACGGTCGAGCCCTCGGGCCCGGCCGGCTCGTCCAACTCGACGGCGCCCTCCTCGTACGCGACGAGCGCCGCGTACGCCGCGAGCGGCTTGGTGACCGAGGCCAGGGCGAAGCGGTGCGCGGTGGGCCCGCGCGTCCCGGCCACGGTGCCGTCCGCGCGGACGACGGCGGCGGCAGCGGTGGGGACCGGCCAGTTCTCGATCAGCTCCAGGCTCTGCATGCGTACGAGCGTAAGCGTCGCGCCGCGGCGCCGGCAGCCAGGGGGGCCGGGCCGGCGGAGCGGGGGAAACCCCCTTGCTTGGAGTGCACTCGAAGGTCATAACGTGGGGCCATGACGGTGATGGAGACGCGGCCCGCACCCGCCGGGAGCCACTACACGATCAGCGAGGTCGCCACGGCGACCGGCCTGACCGCGCACACCCTGCGCTGGTACGAGCGGATCGGCCTGATGCCGCACATCGACCGCTCCCACACCGGCCAGCGCCGCTACCGCGAGCGCGACCTGCGCTGGCTGACCTTCCTCGGCAAGCTGCGCAGGACCGGCATGCCGGTGGCGGACATGGTGCGCTACGCGGAGCTGGTGCGCGCGGGCGACCACACCTTCGCCGAGCGCCAGGACCTCCTGGAGGAGACCCGGCGCGACGTCCGCGCGCGCATCGCGGAACTCCAGGACACCCTCGCCGTGCTCGACCACAAGATCGGTTCGTACGCGGTGGCGCGGTCGGAGGCCGCCGTCAGCGCGGAGGCGGCCGCCGAGCCCCGCCGTCCCTGACCGCTCACAGCTCGGCCAGCAGCTCCGCCTTCTTCGCCGTGAACTCGTCGTCCGTGAGCAGGCCCGCCTGGTGCAGCTCGCCCAGGTGCCGGATGCGCTCGGCGATGTCGGCCGGGTCGCGCCGTACCGCCGGGGCCGCGGGGGCGCTCTGCGCCACCGGGGCCGGGCCCGACGCCCTGACGGCCGCGAGCACCGCGGCGGCGAACGGCAGTGACTCGTGCACAGGGCCGTAGCCGAGCCCGAAGACGACCGCCGCCGGGTCCTGGTCGGCCTGGGCGGGCTGTGCCACCGGCGTCTCGCGGCGCAGCAGGCGCAGATGCCCCTCGAAGACCTCCGGGGAGCGCCACTCGACCCCGCTGAGGTCGGTCACGAGGAAGCTCTGGTCCCCGGCCTTCCACTTGGCCGACGAGGCGCCGGTCCAGAACCAGCGGAAGGCCACCGACTTGCCGTCGAAGGACGCCTTCCCGTCGTACGCCTTGAACTGCAACGGCGCTTCGGGCGCGGCCACCAGATAGCGGTCCGCGTCCCCCGGGTCCTCGACGGGCAGCAGGGCCCGCAGCTCGTCCGCGTAGTACTCGGCGAGCGTCTCCCGCTCCGCCGGGAGCACCAGGCGGTACGGGTCGGCCCCGTCCTTCAGCTGCCCCGCGGCGGCATCCATCAGTGGATCGGCACCTGGTCTCGGGACCAGGTGCAGAACCGTCGTCCCCCGTTTGCCCGGTGTGAGCGTGACCCCCGCGATCGCCTCAAGGGGGATGCGGCGCTCGCCGAGAGCCTGGAACAGCTTCGGCGTACGGATCCCCCGTTCGAAGCGGATGAGCACGGAGTCGGGCTCGAACTCCCAGGCGGCGTGAAAACCGGCCAGTACATCACCCATGCGGCTCATCGTATGCGGCACGCGCTCCTCCGTCTCTCCTGCGGCGGGCCGCTGTTTCGCCGATTTCTACGCGCGTCAGGCCGCCGTCGTACCGGAAATTCCGTCGTGGCAGCCCGCATCCCCACCGGCGCAGCGCACCGCGTCGTACGCGCCGACGCCGATCCGGGCGAAGTTGCTGAGGCTATCCGTGCCCGGCTCGAAATAGCCGGTGTGACCCCGGGCGCGGTCGGCGGACACCACGCGGGCGCCGAAGCCGCCCGACACCGGGTCCGCGCCGTGGCCGAGCCCGCCGACCTCCATGTGCGGCACATCCTGGATCCAGTCGTCGCTGTCCCGGGCGGCCCAGACCCGCGCGCGGGTGCCGAGCCCTGACACGTTGTCCGCGCGCATCCCGGGGCTGCCCGCGACCGCGATGTCCGTGACCCGGCCGGGCAGCCGCCGCGCCGCGACCCCGCACACCACCGAGCCGTAGCTGTGGCAGTACAGCGCCACGCCGGCGCGCCCCGGCAGGGCGCGCACCAGGGAGTCGAGCCGGACGGCCCCGTCGTCGGCCCGCATGGAGGTGGCGGCGTCCACACCGAGCCCGACGGGCGTGGTGTAGTCGGCCCAGGCGATCACGGCGGTCCGCGTGCCGGGAGCGGCCTTCCGCTCGGCCCTGTAGAGGGCCCGCGCCATGCCCACCGGCGCCGCGTACTTGCGCTGGGTCCGCTCGAAGGTGAGGACGTCGGTGTCGACGCCCGGCACGACGACCGACACGCGGCGCGCCTTGTCGAGGTCCCCCAGGACCTCGGCCATGCGGCCCGAGCCCATCGGGTCGAAGGCGAGGACCTGGCGGCCGGGGCGCATCATCACGCCGAACCGCTTCATCCTGCGCTCCGCCTCCTGCTTGCCGACCGGCGAGAGCCTCTCGTCGTGCATGCGCTGCCGCTCGATCGCGCGGGCCTGCCGCAGGGCGATGCGGTTCGCCTCGTAGCGCAGCGGTACGGGGGCGCCGTTCATGTTGCCCACCGCGAGCGGGTAGCGGGCGGCGAGCCGGTCGCGCTGGTGCGCGGTGAGCGAGGCGAAGAACCGCGCGAGCCGGTCGGCGGGCGCGCCGGCCTCGGGCAGGTCGCGCCCGTCGATGTGCCCCCGCTCCCAGGCGGCGAGGGTGGCTTCGAGCGGCGACGCGGCGCCTCTGTTCTGGCGCACCGCGGTCCACCCGGTGGTCGCCAGCATGACGAACACGACGGTGAGCGCGAGCAGCGCGCGCCAGATGCTGAGTTGGGGGGATGAGTCGAAGGAAGTCACTGCGGGACACCCTAGGAGAAGCCTGAAGCCCGCCGTGCACAGGGTGAGGCAGATCACGTTTTACGCTGGGTATTTGCGGCAAAGCGGGCACACCCCGTACCGGATCGTCACGCTCCGTCGAAGGGGCGTACGGATGGCGCGCGTGGGGCGCAAGGGGGAGCGGGGCCTGTGGATGCCACGAAGCGTCAAGCTCCGCTACTCAACGTAGTGAGCCGTGGGGGTCGTTGACCGGCATGCGCCGACAGGGGTCGGTAGCGCCCGGTGCCGGCTCACCCCACCTGCGCGCGGGGCGGGTCAGCGGCCGCGGTGCCAGTCCTCCGCGAGCGCGCCCAGGTGGTCGAGGTACTCCTCCGTGGTCGCGCGGATCGACTCGACGCTGGCGTCGTCGCCGGTGGCCCACAGCCGCCCCGCCGCCCGCATGACCCCGCCGAACGCGGCGGTCGCCACGCGCGGGCGCGGATCCGCGGGGTCGAGGCCCTCCCGCTCGGCCAGCACGCGCGCGGCACGCGCCTCCAGCTCGGTGGAGCGGTGCAGATGGACGGCGAGCAGCGAGGGCGTCGCCTCGATCATCTGGTACGTACGGATGTGGAGTTCGACCGGGATCAGCTCGGCCATGGCCTCGTTCATGGCCTCCCAGGAGTCGAGCACGGCGCCGCGCAGCGCCACGAACGGCGGCTCCTCCGGCGGGCGTTCGCCCAGGGCCCGCATGAAGCGGGTCTCCACCATCTCGGGCACGGCGAAGGCGGTCTCCTGCTTGCTCGCGAAGTGCCGGAAGAAGGTGCGCTGGGAGACCTCGACGGCCTCGACGATCTCGTCGACCGTCGTCTCCTCGAACCCCTTCGTGGTGAACAGTTCGAGCGCCGCGCGCAGCAGGGCGTCACGGGTGCGCCGCTTCTTGAGTTCGCGCAAGCCGGGCCTGGTCACGCCGCTCTCTTTTCTCTGGAGTCCGCTCACCCTACCCGCGGCCTCCGGAGAGCGTGAGCCCACACGTCAGTGGCTGTCTTGTGAAACTCTTTGTCAAGTGTCAGCGGCTGACCCTAACCTCGGTCCATGACGACTCAGACTCCGGTCGGTGCGGCGGACAAGCCGCCGGAACCGACCTCAACCTCCGCTTGGGGCAAGGGACTTCGTGGTCATCCCTGGCTGACGCTGATATCCGTCGGGATCGGCGTGATGATGGTGGCCCTCGACGGCACGATCGTCGCGGTGGCCAACCCGGCGATCACCAAGGACCTGGACGCCACGCTCGCGGACGTCCAATGGATCACCAACGGCTATCTGCTCGCGCTCGCCGTCGCCCTCATCACGGCGGGCAAGCTCGGTGACCGCTTCGGCCACCGCCAGACCTACCTCATCGGCGTCGTGGGCTTCGCCGCCGCATCCGGCGCGATCGGCCTGTCCGACACCGTCTCGCTCGTCATCGCCTTCCGCGTGCTTCAGGGGCTGTTCGGCGCGCTCCTCATGCCCGCCGCGCTCGGCCTGTTACGGGCGTCCTTCCCGGCCGAGAAGCTGAACATGGCCATCGGCGTCTGGGGCATGATCATCGGCGCCTCCACCGCGGGCGGCCCCATCGTCGGCGGCCTGCTCGTCGAGCACGTCAGCTGGCAGTCGGTCTTCTACATCAACGTGCCCGTGGGCGCCCTCGCCCTCGTCCTCGGCCTGGTGATCCTCAAGGACCACCGCGCGGAGAAGGCGCCCCGGTCCTTCGACGTCCTCGGCATCGTGCTCCTTTCGACCGCGATGTTCGCCCTGGTCTGGGGGCTCATCAAGGCGGGCGACCCGTGGGGCTGGGACAGCGGCAAAACCTGGGCCTTCCTCGGCGGCTCCGTGCTCTGCTTCGCCCTGTTCGCGTTCTGGGAGACCCGGGTCAAGGAGCCGCTGATCCCGCTCGGCCTGTTCCGCTCGGTGCCGCTGTCCGCGGGAGTGGCCCTGATGGTCCTGATGGCCTTCGCCTTCCTCGGCGGCCTGTTCTTCGTGACCTTCTACTTGCAGAACGTGCACGGCATGAGCCCCGTCGACAGCGGACTGCACCTGCTGCCGCTGACGGCCATGATGATCGTCTCCTCGCCGGTCGCGGGCGCGCTGATCACCCGGGTGGGGCCGCGCCTTCCGCTCATGACGGGCATGGTCTGCACGGCCGTCGCCATGTTCGGCATGACGAGCCTGACGGAGAACACCGGCACCCTCGCGATGTCCCTGTGGTTCGCGCTGCTCGGCCTCGGCCTCGCGCCGGTCCTGGTCGGCGCCACCGAAGTCATCGTGGGCAACGCCCCGTTGGAGCTGTCCGGCGTCGCGGGCGGCCTCCAGCAGGCCGGCATGCAGGTCGGCGGCAGCCTCGGCACGGCCGTCCTCGGCGCGGTCATGTCCACCACCGTGGACTCCGACCTGGAGGGCAACTGGCGGGACGCCGGGCTGACCGGCTCCCCGCCGCCCGGCCTGGAGAAGGCGGCCTCGACCGGATCGGTGCCCGAGGAGATGGCCAAGGCCCCCGGCATGACCGAGAGCACCTTCGGCCGCGTCACGGACGTCGTCCACGACACGTTCATGTCGGGCCTGGGCGTCGCGTTCGCGGTGGCGGGCGCGGTCGGCGCACTGGCGGCGGCGGTCGCCCTCCTGACCAAGCGGGGCGCGAACGCGGAGCCGGGCGGGTCAGGCGCGGGCCACATCTGACCGACGCCCCGCCCGGACAGCGCCCCAAAGGGGCGCGGGGAACTGCGCGCCCAGCCACGACGCACCCGCAGGTGACGGGCGGCCGGCGCGGGGGTTTCGCCTATCAGGGTGAGCCCCACCGAAACCCCTTCCCGCCCCCGGCGCCCGCGGCGCAAAGTGGCGACAAGTGATCGATACGACACGGGGGTTCACGCACATGCGTACGACCATGCCCACCGCCGCCTTCACGGCCCTCACCGCCGCCGCCCTCGCCGCGGCGGTCCTCACCCCCGCTCATGCGGGTACGGCGGGCACGACAGCCCCGGCACGGGCCGGTGCCGCGCCCCCGGGCAAGCTCGGCGCGTGCGGGCCCGGGGAGCTGTGCCTCTGGGAGAAGGCGGGCTTCAAGGGCACGCGGCACGTGTTCGAGCTGGCCGGGGTCGACATCGAGAGCTGCGTCGCGCTGCCGGAGGGGGGCAGCGCGCAGGCCCTCGCCAACCGCACCGGTCGGCCCGTCACCGCCTATCAGTCCCGGGAGTGCGCCGAGACGGCCGAGTTCAACACCTATCCCGGCGGGGGCACCTGGGCCCCCGAATCGCCCTACCGCGTCAGAGCGTTCAAGGTCTGGGAGCGCTGAGGCCCGGGGCCGCCGCGCGCCGCGGATGCCCGGCCCGCGGGGAGACGGGTCAGGGCCTGTGGGGCCTGGGGAGGGGCGGGGCCGCCGTCTCCCCCTCGGGCTCCTGGCGCGGCACGGGGCCTGCGGACAGCGCGGCGACCTGCGCCCGCAGCGCCGTCACCTCCGCCGTGAGGGCCTCGATCGCCGCGGTCTGGCGCCGCTCCTCCAGGTTGTCCTTCTCGAAGCGGGAGATGAACCACGCCGCGATGTTGGCGGTGACCACACCGAGCAGCGCGATGCCCGAGAGCATCAGGCCCACCGCGAGGACCCGGCCGAGCCCGGTCGTCGGCGCGTGGTCGCCGTAGCCCACGGTCGTCATCGTGGTGAAGGACCACCACACGGCGTCCCCCAGGGTCTTGATGTTGCCGTCCGGCGACTCCCGCTCCACGGACAGCACCGCGAGCGAGCCGAACATCAGAAGGCCCACCACGGCCCCCACCACATAGGTGGTCAGGCGTATCTGTGATGCCATCCGGGCCCGCCGCCCCACCAGGAGCAGCGTCGCGACCAGGCGGAGCAGCCGCAGCGGCTGGATCATCGGCAGGACCACGGCACACAGGTCCAGCCAGTGCGTGCGGACGAACCGCGCGCGGTGCCCGGTCAGGAAGAGCCGCACCAGATAGTCGACGGCGAACGCACCCCAGACGAACCACTCCACCCCGGTGCAGGCGCTCGTCAGGGACGCGCTCGCCTCGGGCCTGACTATCGGTACGGCATAGGCGACGGCGAAGGCCACGGCCAGGGCGAGCAGCGGACGTTGCGTGCGGCGCTCCCAGCGGACCTGTGCCGACTGCTGCTGCTCGGCCATATGCTCCATGAGCGCATCGTAGGAAACGCCCGAAGGGCGGCGGGCCCCAGGCCCGTCGCCCTTCGCACTGATGAGGTGTTCCCCCGCGGTGAGGGGTGATGCCAGAGGCGCGGCGCGCTACGCGTCGCCTCCCGCGGCGGAGCACGCTACGCGTCGCCTCCCGCGGCGCCCGGGTCGGCCGCCGTCACGTCCAGGAGCTGGTAGCGGTCGATCGCCTGCTTCGGCGCGGAGCGGTCGACCTTGCCCTCCCGGGCCAGCTCGGTGAGGACCCCGAGCACGATCGACTGCGCGTCGATGTGGAAGTAGCGGCGGGCCGCACCCCGGGTGTCGGCGAAGCCGAAGCCGTCGGCGCCGAGCGACTGGTAGGTGCCCGGCACCCAGCGGGAGATCTGGTCGGGGACGCTGCGCATCCAGTCCGAGACCGCCACGAACGGGCCCTCGGCCCCCGACAGCTTGCGCGTCACGTACGGCACGCGCTGCTCCTCCTCCGGGTGGAGCAGATTGTGCCGCTCCACCTCCACGGCCTCACGGCGCAGCTCGTTCCAGGAGGTCGCGGACCAGACGTCCGCCTTCACGTTCCACTCGTCGGCGAGGATGCGCTGGGCCTCCAGGGCCCACGGGACCGCGACGCCGGAGGCGAGGATCTGCGCCGGAACGGCGCCCCCCTCACCGGCCTTGATGCGGTGGACGCCCTTGAGGATGCCCTCCACGTCCACGTCCGCCGGCTCGGCCGGGTGCTGGATCGGCTCGTTGTAGACGGTCAGGTAGTAGAAGACGTCCTCGCCCGGCTTGCCGTCGGCCGTCTCGCCGTACATCCGGCGCAGGCCGTCCTTGACGATGTGGGCGATCTCGAAGCCGTACGCCGGGTCGTACGCCACACAGGCCGGGTTGGTGGAGGCGAGCAGCTGCGAGTGGCCGTCCGCGTGCTGGAGCCCCTCGCCGGTCAGCGTCGTACGCCCGGCGGTCGCGCCGAGCACGAAACCGCGCGAGAGCTGATCGCCCATCTGCCAGAACTGATCGCCGGTCCGCTGGAAACCGAACATCGAGTAGAAGACGTACACCGGGATCAGCGGCTCGCCGTGCGTCGCGTACGCGGAGCCGGCGGCGATCAGCGACGCCGTGCAGCCCGCCTCCGAGATGCCGTCGTGCAGCATCTGGCCGGTCGGCGACTCCTTGTACGCGAGCAGGAGTTCGCGGTCCACGGCCTCGTACTGCTGGCCGAGCGGGTTGTAGATCTTCGCGCTCGGGAAGAAGGAGTCCATGCCGAAGGTGCGGTACTCGTCCGGCGCGATCAGCACGAAGCGCTTGCCGATCTCCTTGTCCCGCATCAGATCCTTCAGCAGCCGTACGAACGCCATGGTGGTGGCGATGGACTGCTGGCCGGAGCCCTTCTTCACGGACGCGTACGTCTTGTCTTCCGGCAGCTGAAGCGGCTTGGCGCGCACCACCCGGGTCGGGACGTAACCGCCGAGGCCCTTGCGGCGGTCGTGCATGTACTGGATCTCTTCGGAGTCGCGGCCCGGGTGGTAGTAGGGCGGCGCGCCGTCCTCCAGCTGCTTGTCCGTGATCGGCAGGTGCAGCCGGTCCCGGAAGCGCTTGAGGTCGTCCACGGTCAGCTTCTTCATCTGGTGCGTGGCGTTGCGGCCCTCGAAGTTCGGGCCGAGCGTCCAGCCCTTGATCGTCTTGGCCAGGATCACCGTCGGCTGGCCCTTGTGCGCCTTGGCCGCGGAGAACGCCGCGAAGATCTTCCGGTGGTCGTGACCGCCACGGCCCAGGTGCAGGACCTGGTCGTCGGTCATGTTCTCGACCATGGCGCGCAGCCGCTGGTCCTCGCCGAAGAAGTGGTCGCGGATGTATCCGCCGGTCTCCGTGGCGTACGTCTGGAACTGACCGTCCGGCGTCGTGTTCATCTTGTTGACGAGGACGCCGTCGCGGTCCTGCGCGAGCAGCGGGTCCCAACTGCGGTCCCACACCAGCTTGACGACGTTCCAGCCCGCGCCCCGGAAGATCGACTCCAGCTCCTGGATGATCTTGCCGTTGCCGCGCACCGGGCCGTCGAGGCGCTGGAGGTTGCAGTTCACGACGAACGTGAGGTTGTCCAGGCCCTCGCGCGCGGCGAGCGAGAGCTGGCCGAGCGACTCCGGCTCGTCCATCTCGCCGTCCCCGAGGAAGGCCCAGACGTGCGACTTCGTCGTGTCGGCGATGCCGCGCGCCTCCATATAACGATTCATGCGCGCCTGGAAGATCGCACCGAGCGGCCCCAGACCCATCGAAACCGTCGGGAACTCCCAGAAGTCCGGCATGAGCCGCGGATGCGGATACGAGGAGAGGCCATAGGGCTCCTTGGACTTCTCCTGCCGGAAGGCGTCCAGCTGCTGTTCGCTCAGTCGGTCGAGCAGGAAGGCGCGGGCGTAGATGCCCGGTGACGCGTGCCCCTGGAAGAAGATCTGGTCGCCGCCGTCGCCCTCGTCCTTGCCGCGGAAGAAGTGGTTGAAGCCCACGTCGTAGAGCGAGGCGGAGGAGGCGAAGGTGGCGATGTGGCCGCCCACGCCGATGCCGGGGCGCTGGGCGCGCGAGACCATCACCGCGGCGTTCCACCGGGTCGCGTTGAGGATCTTCCGCTCGATCTCCTCGTTGCCGGGGAAGAACGGCTCGTCCTTGGTGGCGATGGTGTTGACGTAGTCCGTGCTGCGCATCTCGGGCACGGCGACGCGCTTCTCACGTGCGCGTTCGATCAGCCGGAGCATCAGATAGCGGGCTCGCTCACGGCCGCGCTCGTCGACGGCGGCGTCGAGGGAGTCGAGCCATTCCTGGGTCTCTTCGGGGTCGAAGTCCGGGACCTGGCTGGGAAGACCGCCAATGATGATCGGGTTGCGATCGGATCCGGAAGCCACGCTGTTCCTTCGCTGTGTTGTCGCGCATGCACGCGATCGGATTCGTGCTCTGCCTTGACTCTGCTCTGCGCTGTACGTGTGCTGTACCGGTACGTACGACGTTCACCATCGTGTACCCCGGTGGTGGATACGTCATCTCTACCGGGGGGTAACCGGGATCCTGACTGGTGACCCTGGGGTAGGCTCGGTCAAATCGCAACGATACGCCCATCCTGCCTAAGGGCCGCGCGGCCCTTCCCGGGCCCGACGGATGTGGCGGGAGTTGCGGTGACACGGCCGGGAACGTCACCGTTTCGGCGGTCTCGACGGCCGGGTACTTGCGCGATCCGTCCCGCCCGTGTGGACTACGGCCAATGCCCCGCGCACGCGCGTGGCTGAAGGCATTCCCGAAAACATGATCAGGAGGCAATCCGTGAGCGCGACCGCGGACCACGCGGAGACGAACCTTGCCGTAAGGCTGGGTTTCCAGCCCGACATGGTGGTCCAGGAGATCGGCTACGACGACGACGTCGACCAGGAGCTCCGCGAGGCCATCGAGCAGGCTACCGGCACGGAGCTCGTCGACGAGGAATACGACGACGTGGCTGATGCCGTGGTGCTCTGGTTCCGTGAGGACGACGGGGACCTGACTGATGCGCTGGTGGATGCCATCGCGTACATGGAGGAGGGCGGCTCGATCCTGCTCCTCACACCGAAGACGGGCAGGGACGGATACGTCGAGCCCAGCGAGATCGGTGAGGCATCCACCACGGCGGGTCTGTCCCAGACCAAGAGCATCAACGCGGGCAAGGACTGGAACGGCAGTCGGCTCAGCACGCCCAAGGGTGCCGCCAAGAAGCGATAACCGGCCGTAGGCCCACCGCAAGGTCCCCGGCGGTTCCGTCCGCCGGGGGCCTCACGTGTCTTCCCCGCCCTCCCCTCCCTGCTCCCGTTCCGGGGGCCGGCCGTAGGCTGGGGGCGCCCCAATGGCGTACCCGAAGGGAAGTGGGTCCTCGTGACGGTTGCGGTCGGCGAGACGGCTCCGGAGTTCGAGCTCAAGGACAATCACGGGCGAACCGTGCGGCTTGCGGACTTCCGGGGGCGGAAGAACGTCGTGCTGCTGTTCTACCCGTTCGCCTTCACCGGCGTGTGCACCGGCGAGCTGTGCGCGCTGCGGGACGAACTGCCCAAGTTCGTCAACGACGACACCCAGCTGCTCGCCGTCTCCAACGACTCGATCCACACCCTGCGGGTCTTCGCGGAGCAGGAGGGCCTCGAGTACCCGCTGCTCTCCGACTTCTGGCCGCACGGCGAGGTCTCCCGGGCCTACGGCGTCTTCGACGAGGACAAGGGCTGCGCGGTGCGCGGCACCTTCATCATCGACAAGGACGGCGTGGTGCGCTGGACCGTCGTGAACGGCCTGCCCGACGCCCGCGACCTCAACGAGTACGTCAAGGCCCTCCAGGAGCTGGGCGGCCGCTGAGGCGGCAGGTGGTCCCGGGGGCGACACCCTGGGATTCTTCAGGTGCGGAGCCTGGGGCGGCCGGGAACCGGTCACTAGGATCCACACGTTGATCCGATGGCAAGCACGACTGGGGCTCCCCGCCCCTGGACACTATTTGGGAGGACTCGTGGGAGTCAGCCTCAGCAAGGGCGGCAACGTATCGCTGAGCAAGGAGGCGCCTGGCCTGACCGCGGTCACCATCGGCCTCGGCTGGGACGTCCGTACCACCACCGGTACGGACTTCGACCTGGACGCCAGCGCCATCCTGACGAACGCGGAGGGCAAGGTCACCAGCGACCAGAACTTCGTGTTCTTCAACAACCTGAAGAGCCCGGACGGCTCCGTCGAGCACACCGGTGACAACATCACCGGTGAGGGCGAGGGCGACGACGAGCAGATCAAGGTCAACCTCGCCGGCGTCCCGGCCGACGTCGAGAAGATCGTCTTCCCGGTCTCGATCTACGACGCCGAGAACCGCCAGCAGTCCTTCGGCCAGGTCCGCAACGCGTTCATCCGCGTGGTGAACCAGGCGGGCGAGGCGGAGATCGCCCGTTACGACCTCTCCGAGGACGCCTCCACGGAGACGGCCATGGTCTTCGGCGAGCTGTACCGCCACGGTGCGGAGTGGAAGTTCCGCGCCGTCGGCCAGGGGTACGCATCGGGCCTGCGCGGCATCGCGCAGGACTTCGGCGTCAACGTCTGAGCCGAGCAGATCCGCAAGTCCGAGCCGTCCGGCGCCGCACACCCGAGTGCGGCGCCGGACGCGCTCGGCACCGCACCATCCGCCGCCCCGCGCCCGGGCCACCGCTTCGGTCACCGGCCCCGGGCGGGCGGCAGCCCAACGGCAGGCACCACCCCGGGGAGGACACATCATGGGCGTCACACTCGCCAAGGGAGGAAACGTCTCCCTGTCCAAGGCCGCACCCGACCTCACCCAGGTGATGGTCGGACTCGGCTGGGACGCTCGCTCCACCACCGGAGCCCCCTTCGACCTCGACGCCAGTGCCCTGCTGTGCCGGTCGGGCCGGGTCCTGGGCGACGAGTGGTTCGTCTTCTACAACAACCTGAAGAGCCCGGACGGCTCCGTCGAGCACACCGGTGACAACCTCACCGGCGAGGGCGACGGCGACGACGAGTCGCTGATCGTGGACCTGTCCAAGGTCCCGGCCCACTGCGACAAGATCGTCTTCCCCGTCTCGATCCATGACGCGGACAACCGTGGACAGACATTCGGCCAAGTCAGCAACGCGTTCATCCGCGTGGTCAACCAGGCGGACGGCCAGGAGCTGGCCCGCTACGACCTCAGTGAGGACGCCTCCACGGAGACCGCGATGATCTTCGGCGAGGTGTATCGCTACGGCGGCGAATGGAAGTTCCGCGCCGTCGGTCAGGGGTACGCGTCCGGTCTGCGGGGCATCGCTCTAGACTTCGGAGTCAATGTTTCCTAAAGGACTCTCCCCGGGCTCCTCAAACGGCTGACGCGGTCGGCCCGAGGGTTCCCGGGAAGCCCCCCAAGGCGCGAGCCGCCGGGGACGGCGCGGGGGAGACCCGTACACATACGATTGGGTAGCCAGTGGTTCTGAAAACCTTCGGCTGGTCGTTCGCAGTCACTGCGCTCGGCCTGGTCGCAGCGGTGCTCTTCGGGGGGTGGACGGCGTTCGGGATCGTGGCGATCCTGTCCATCCTCGAGATCTCGCTGTCCTTCGACAACGCGGTGGTCAACGCCGGAATCCTGAAGAAGATGAATGCCTTCTGGCAGAAGATCTTCCTCACCATCGGCATCCTCATCGCCGTCTTCGGCATGCGCCTCGTCTTCCCGGTCGTGATCGTCGCCGTCAGCGCGAGCATGGGCCCGATCGAAGCGGTCAAGCTCGCGCTCAACGACAAGGACCAGTACCAGCAGCTCGTCACGGACGCGCACCCGTCCATCGCCGCCTTCGGCGGCATGTTCCTGCTGATGATCTTCCTCGACTTCGTCTTCGAGGACCGGGACATCAAGTGGCTCGGCTGGCTGGAGCGCCCCCTCGCCAAGCTCGGCAAGGTCGACATGCTGTCGGTGTGCATCGCGCTCATCGTCCTGCTCGTCTCGTCGATGACCTTCGCCAAGCATGCGCACCAGCACGGCGGCACCCACGCCGACAAGGCGGAGACCGTCCTGATCTCCGGCGTGGCGGGTCTCATCACGTACCTCATCGTGGGCGGCCTCTCCAGCTACTTCGAGAACAAGCTGGAGGAAGAGGAGGAGCGCGAGCACGAGGCCGAGGAGGAGGCCAGGGCCAAGGGCAAGCAGGTCTCCGTGATCCAGCTGTCCGGCAAGGCCGCGTTCTTCATGTTCCTCTACCTGGAGGTCCTGGACGCGTCGTTCTCCTTCGACGGCGTCATCGGTGCCTTCGCGGTCACCAACGACATCGTCCTGATGGCGCTCGGCCTCGGCATCGGCGCGATGTACGTCCGGTCGCTCACGGTCTACCTGGTCCGCCAGGGCACCCTCGACGACTACGTCTACCTGGAGCACGGCGCGCACTACGCCATCGGCGCCCTCGCCGCCGTCCTCCTGGTCACGATCCAGTACGAGATCCACGAGCTGATCACCGGCTCCATCGGCGTCATCCTCATCGGCGCCTCCTTCTGGTCGTCCGTGCGCCGCAACAAGGCGCTGGCGGCGGCCGAGGGCAGGGACTCGGGTTCGGACGAGAAGGCCGAGGTCTCCTCGGGCGTCTGACGGGCCCTGGCCCGGCCACGAGCACCGCACTGGGGGGGGGGGCCGGGGGGGGGGGGGGGGGAGGGGGGGGGGGGGGGGGGGGGGGGGGGGGGGGGGGGGGGGGGGGGGGGGGGGGGGGAGGAGGGA